>JAUMWN010000030.1:0-21455 GCA_030529625.1 Coriobacteriales bacterium | reverse complement strand
TCGGTGTCGCCAGTGTACTCCATGTCGCCGGTGTACTCGGGGGCTAGGGCCTCGGGGCGGCTCTTCTGCAGGATGCGGATGGCAGTGAGCACCGCAGTCTCTGAGCGGCCGTCCTCGATTACCTGCTGCAGGCGCTTGGCCTCGGCCTCTTGGCGCTTCTTGTCCTCGGCCTGACGGCGCTTGAGATGGCCGTCCGCCAGTCGGTGGATGTCGTCCTCGTTCTGCGGCAGCTCCTTGGTCATGAGAAACTCGTCGTAGGCGTCGCAATACAGCTGCACGTCGTCGGTAAAGGCAATCTGGTTGCCGTGATCCAGCCATAGGATCTTGTTGCACATCTCACGCACGTGATCGATGGAGTGCGACACCAGCACGCCGGTGGTGCCGCTCGCCAGGATCTCCTTCATACGGTCGCCGCTCTTCTTCCTAAAGGCGCCGTCGCCCACGCTCAGGACCTCGTCCAGGATGAGGATGTCGGGATCCACCAGGCAGGCGATGGAGAAGGCCAGGCGACTCTGCATGCCGCTGGAGAGCTGCTTGAACATGTGGTCTTGGAAGTCCTCCAGCTCGGCAAAGGCGATGATTTCGTTGTACTTCTCATCCAGGAACTCGCGGGTGTAGCCCAACATGGCGCCACGCAGGTAGGTGTTCTCCTTAACCGTCATGTGCGCGTCGAAGCCGCTTCCCAGCTCAAGCAGGGCCGCCATCTTGCCATTGACCTTGATGTTGCCGCCCGTGGGAATCATAATGCCGCTAATCGCCTTGAGCAGCGTGGACTTACCGGCGCCGTTGGACCCTATAATGCCCAACATGTCGCCGCGCTCTATGGTAAAGGTCACGTGGCGGTCCGCCCAAAACTCCGTAACGTGAAAGTTGTGGGTGAGTTTTCTCATCACAAACTCTTTGAGTCCAATGGACTTAAAGTCGCCCGTAATGTAGCGAATGCTCACGTCGTTGCAGTCTATTACGCTCATACGTGCCTCTCCAACATAGCAAATATCCCGCGGCGACTAGAAGTAGTACACGAATCGATGGTTGAACTTCTTGTAGAAGAACGCGCCAATGGCCAAAAACACGATGGCATCGAAGGCAAGCAGCAGATGGAAGCCAAGTGACGGCACCACACCTTCCAGCACGATCACGCGCCAATACTTGATGTTGGCATATACCGGGTTGAGCAGGAAGAGCCGTTGTATGAGGGGGTTAAACCCGTCAATCGTATAGAAGATTGCGGACATGTACGAGAGCAGCGTGAGGAAGACGCGATACAAGTACTGGATGTCGCGGAAGAACACGTAGAGGGCGCTCAGCACCATGCCAATGCCAATGTTCATTAACAGTAAGCACAAAACCGGGTACCACAGCATAAGAAATGCCGGCGTAAAGTTGATGTGATCGATAACGCAAAAGAAGAAGAAAATGCCGATGGTGAGCACGTAGTTGATGAGTGCCGAGACGTTTTGCGAGAGCAGGAACAGGTACTTGGGCACGTTGATCTTGCTCAGAATGCCCGCGTTGCCCATAAGGCTTGCCATGCCGTTGTTGGTGGACTCGGTGTAGTACGAGAAGATGATGTTGCCGGCAAAGAGGTAGATTACGTAGTGCTCGACGTTGCGGCCAAACATGCGGCTGAACACGATCATCATAACCAGAAGCTGCAGCAGCGGAGAAAGAACGCTCCAGGCCATGCCCAGCACGGTGCGCTTGTAGCGCTGCTGGAAGTCTCGGTTGACGAGCTCCTGGAACAGGAACGCGTTCTTTTTCATGTTATACGTAAAACGTCGAAGCGTGTTCGATGCCATGTGCACACGTCCCCTTTTGCCTAGGCGCTCTTTGTATGCGCATAACGACTGCCCAAACACCTTAGCACAGACCTTTTGCTATAGTTCTGGTTTATGCGCACAAGCAGGCAAGTAACACATTGGGGAGCAGGATGAACAAGCGGGCCATAGCCGGACTTGTCAAGCACGGGGACTTTATCGTGCTCGACCTGCTGTGCCTGCAGCTGTGCTACACCGTGAGTTATTGGTTCAACGTGGAATTTGCCAATCCCTACGCCGTGGGCCGCTATCGCTACCAGGCGTTGGTGCTGCTGGCGGGCCAGCTGCTGGTGATTCTGTTTTCCAACAACTACCACGGCATTATTCGACGCTCGGTGTTCGACGAGGTCTTTGCGGTGGTCAAGTACACCGTGGGGACCTTTGTTCTTGCCCTGGTGTATCTGTTTATGGTGCACTGGATTGGCGAGGCGTCGCGTTTGCAGATTGGCCTTACCGCCGTCCTGTTTCCCGTGGTGGATCTGGTGCTGCGTCAGGTCAACAAGCACCGGTTGCGCAGACGCCTCCAGGAGCGCCAACACAAGCGGTCGCTGGTGCTGGTGACCTCCACCGAGCTCGCGCAGCAAACCATGAACGAGCTGCGTGAGAATGGCGCTTTTACGGAGTACTTCGTGTGGAGCGTCGTGCTCATGGACGGCGGGTGCACGTACGGAGACGTGCTGGACGGCGTGCCGGTTATGCCCATGGACCGGGCGGCCATCACCGACATCACCCATGGCTGGGTGGATGAGGTATTTATTCTGCAGCCCGACAACGTGCCGTTTCCCGCGGAGTTCGTGGGCGACCTCATGGAGATGGGCGTTACCGTGAGCTATGCCATTGCCGGCACGATTAACGCGGGCATCTCCGTTACCGACGTGGGCAAGGTGGGACCCTACGCGGTGCTCACCAGCAGCATCCAGGACGCCTCCACCGGCCAGCTCTTTGTTAAGCGGCTGTTCGACATCCTAGGCGGTCTTGTGGGATGCGTGCTTACGGGACTGATCTTCCTGGTGGTGGGGCCCATGATCTACCTCAAGTCGCCGGGGCCGATCTTCTTTTCTCAGCAGCGCGTGGGGCGCAACGGCAAGCCGTTTACCATGTACAAGTTCCGCAGTATGTATTTGGACGCGGAGGAGCGCAAGGCGGCGCTGGAGGCGCAAAACCGCGTGGGCGACGGCCTCATGTTTAAGCTGGACGACGACCCGCGCATAATTGGCAGCGAGAAGCGCGGCAAGGACGGCAAGCCGCGCGGCGTGGGGCACTTTATTCGCCGCTACTCCATCGACGAGTTCCCGCAGTTCCTCAATGTGCTGCGTGGCGAGATGAGCCTGGTGGGCACGCGGCCGCCCACCATGGATGAGTGGGAGCGCTACGACCTGGAGCATCGCGTGCGCATGAGCATCAAGCCGGGCATTACCGGCCTGTGGCAGGTGAGCGGCCGCAGCAAGATTACCGACTTCAACCAGGTAGTGCGCCTGGACCGCGAGTACATCGAGAACTGGAACCTGGGGCTGGATGTAAAGATCTTGCTCAAGACCGTGGTGGTGGTCGTTGGCGGCAGGGGAGCGCTGTGATGGGCGCGGAGCGTGAGGGCGCGGCGCGGGGTGAGGCGGCGCGGGGCGGCGAGGCGGCGCGGGGCGCTACCGTGCTGGTTGCGGCGCACAAGCCGTACTGGATGCCCACCGACGCGCTGTATCTGCCCGTGTGTGCGGGTGCCGACCACAACGGGCCCATCGAGGGCTATGCGGCCGACAATACCGGCGACAACATCTGCCACAAGAACGCCCGCTACAGCGAGCTCACAGTGCTGTGGTGGGGCTGGCGCAACCTGGATGCCGAGGCGCTGGGTCTGGTGCACTACCGGCGCCACTTTGCTGGGTCGGCCGAGCGCAAGGTCCTCTCGCTTGCCCAGGCGCAGGAGCTGCTCGCGCGGGTGCCGGTGGTGGTGCCGCGTCCACGCAACTATGTGATCGAGTCGGTGGCGTCGCACTACGCCCACACGCACGACGCGGCGCACCTGGAGGCGCTGCGGGCGGGGCTTGAGGCGGTGAGCCCATCGTGGCTGGACGCCTACGACGCGGTTATGCGCTCGCCCAAGGCGCACATGTTCAACATGCTGCTCATGCGGCGCGAGGTGCTGGACCCGTACTGCACGTGGCTGTTCGATGTGCTGGAGGCCACCGAGAAACGCATCGACTTTTCCGGGATGTCGGCGTTCGAGGAGCGCTGTGTGGGCCGGCTGGCCGAGTTTTTGCTGGACGTGTGGCTGCGCTCGCAGGACGTGCCGTACGCGGAGGTGCGCCTGCGCGAGCTGGAGGGCGTCAACTGGGTGCGCAAGGGCCGCTCGTTCCTCTCTGCCAAGTTCCTCGGCAAACGCTACGACCAGAGCTTCTAGGGCCGTGCTAAGACGGCCTCCCAGCACGGCCCGCCGCGCGGGCTTCTCAATTTGCTACCAACGTTGAGGGATGGTAGCAAATTGAGAAGGATACTGGCGCAGGCGGCCCGTATCCTTCTCAAATCACTACCATCAGGGTTGCTTGGTAGCATTTTGAGAAGGATACGACCGCCACGAGGCCTTTTTCTTCTCAAAACACTACCAACGTCGTATGGCCGCCATGTTTATGGGGTCGGTGGGGTCAGCCACGGCGGGTATGGCATAGCCGCTGGGTATGCCATAGACATCCAGCAGGCTACGGAAGCGCCGCACGTTCATTACGTCGGCGTACGAAAACCGCAGGATCTTGTCACCGTACATGCTTGCCCTGGACTCGCGCAGCCGCTCGTCAGCCAAAACGTCCACGACGTCTCGTCCCTGCGTCATAGCTGGGTTTCGGTACTTCTCGCGTCCGTCCAGTTCACCAAGGACACGCTGTCCCTTACCCAGACGCCAGCAAAAGTCAGCGCGATACACGTCGCCATCCACCAGATTCTCCACCGGCACCTGAAGGTCTGGAATGAGGTATCCCTGCTCGATCATCACCGCTCGTGCTACGGACTCGCCACCGCTCTCGCTGCGCCTATCGGCAAACGCCGTGATGTCTATGGCCCGCTTCCAACCGACCGAGCGACGCGAATATGCGCCGCAGGATTCGATGAGCTGCTCGTTTGTCCACTTAAGCACTCTTAGCGCGGAGTCGGCAATAGCGAGGCCGCTTCTAAAGTCGCAACCCCGCAGGCAGTCGAACGCCGTTCGTTCGATGGGGGTAACGCGCACGCCGTTTACGGTTACGAACTCCATGCGTGATGTCTTGTGCCTTCGAAAGATTCCACAGCTTGCGGTGTTCGTGTGCCGGCTGACGAGCACGTGCACTTGGTTAAGCAGCGAGAACGACACATACAGCTCGTGCATGATGGCAGCCGACGCATATGAGAAGACCCAGTTGGGGTGCAGCTTTGCGAGCGATCGTACGATGGAGCGATGTCGCTCGTTTGGCTTGAGTTCGGACCAGTCGGCGGCGAGTACATACAGCTGTGGGGCTGGGGAGATAACGTGACCCGCACGCAGTGCCATAGTAAGCCGACGTGCGTCGGAGCGCGATTCGGGAACAACGCAAAGCTCCTGATCAAATGCGGTGTGCAGTCGGTTGAGCATGTTGCTGCTGAGTCCTCTTCCCATGGCGTCCTCCTTTGGTTGTGGTGGATGGGGGAACACCATAACAGGTGCAACATGCAGCAAGTTCACACTGAAAGAGCAGCAATTGCGCAGGATTTGCCCGCAATTGCCCGCGACGTGGGTTGCGATGGTAGCACGACCGTGATGGTAGCAAAATGAGAAGGATACTGGCGCAGGCGGCCCGTATCCTTCTCAAATCACTACCATCAGGGTTGGTTGGTAGCAAAATGAGAAGGATACGACCGCCGCGAGGACTTTTCCTTCTCAAAATGCTACCAACGTCTGCCGAAAGCCGCTGCTAGTCCTCCAGGGCGTAGGGGCCCATGTCCAGCTCGAGGTAGGCATGGTGCTCGCGCTCCTCGGGCTCGGGGATGCGCTGCCAGTCTCCGTAGCAGTCCTCCAAGTACGTCTCCACCCGCTTGGGAACCTTTACCGTGCGGCCCTCGAAGGTGGCGTCGCGGCTCTGGGCAAACACCTCGCGCGGGAACATCTCGCCGTAGTAGTGCCTGCGCCCGGCCGGCACGGCCACGAGCTCGCTGTTGTTGTCGTGGCACAGCGTGTAGACGCCCACCACCAGCTTGCTCCAGCGCTTTACCGAGATGGGCGCGCCAACCAGCCCCAACAGCGCCTTGGCCTGCACCACGCGTCTAAACTTCTTGTTCTCTCCGGCAAACGCCAGGTAGAACTTGCGGTCGCGCAGGAAGCGGCGGCACGAGTACAGCAGTCCTACCGAAAGGCACGCAAAGCCGTGCATGCGCCGCGCGACGGGGTTGTTAAACACGTTCTCGATGGGGAAGATGTCAATAAAGATGCCGCAGTCCTCAAGGTTGCAGTCGTCGTGCATGCGCATAACAGTGTTGCGCAGGCGCACGCGTGAGATGACCGTGCCTACGTCGGGCGTGAGCTCGGGCGCCTGCACGGTGTACTTGTTGGCAAACCGCTGCGGGAACGTGGCAATAAAGCGGTCGTAGTCGGCGCGGGGCATGTCGATGTCGATGTCGTCGTCCCAGGGGATAAAGCCCTCGTGACGCACGGCGCCCAACGCCGAGCCGCCGCTCAGCACATAGTTGATGCCCTCCTCGTCGCAAAACGTAATGATGTCGTCCAGGATGGTGAGCAGGATGGCCTGCAGCTGGTGCAAGGTCTTATCGTCGATCATCACCATGGAGGGGGTGATGATGGTCTTCATCTGGTCGACTGTGGAGAGGTCCATGGTCGCTCCTAACGTCGCGTCGTCGGTCCAATTAAGGGTATCATGGATGCTTGGGAAGCGCGAACAAATAACCTGCGCGCCTCCTTGGCCGCGATGCGGCATCCCTGCAACATCCGCATGCGATGGGAGAAACATGGGCACCACGGCGCGACACATAAAAAGTGCGCTCAAAACGCTGCTGTACTTTGGCGTGGACGGCGCGGCATATAGGCTGCATGCGCTCTTGCCGGTGGACGAGCACAAGGCGCTGTTCGTGGAGATGCACGACACGCAGCCGCCGAACGACTTTGCGCTGGTGATGGACGAGCTGGAGTCGCGCGGCTTCTCGTGCGACTATGCGTGTTTGCACAAGGGGCAGGGCGCCCGCTACGTGGCAAGCTGCGTGGGCATGTCGTGGCGCGCGGCCCGGGCGCGATTGCTGCTGCTGCGTGACGCGAACATGCCGGTGGGCTGTCTGCCCGTGCGCGATGAGACGAGCGTGGTGCAGCTGTGGCACGCGTGCGGCGCGTTCAAGAAGTTTGGCCTGAGCACAACGCAGAAGATCTTTGGCGTGGGCGACGACGAGATGGCCCGGTTCCCGCACTACGGCAATACCACGCTGGCAACGGTGAGCAGCCCCGAGGTGGTGTGGGCCTACGAGGAGGCCATGGGGCTTGAGGGCCAGGGCGCGGTGCAGGCGCTGGGCGTGAGCCGCACCGACGCGCTGTTCGACGAGGAGCGCCTGGCGGCGTGTCGCGCGCAGGCCGAGAAGGCTGTGCCGGCCATCAAAGACAAGCGCGTGTTGCTGTGGGCGCCCACGTTCCGCGGGCAGGTGACGGCTGCCGAGGCACCGGACACGCTGGACGTGGCCGAGCTGCGCGAGCGGCTGGGGCAGGAGTGGGTGCTTCTGGTAAAGCACCACCCGCTGGTGGCCGAGCGACCGAGCGTGCCTGCGGGCTGCGAGGACTTCGCCTTCGACGTGAGCGACTCATTGCCCATAGAGGCGGCGATGGTGGCCAGCGACGCGTGCGTCAGCGACTACTCGTCGCTGGTGTTCGAGTACTCGCTGCTGAGAAGACCGATGGCGTTCCTCGCCCCGGACCTGGCCGACTACGACGACTGGCGCGGCTTCTACTACGACTACGACCAGATGACCCCGGGCCCGGTCCTTGCCACCACGACCGAGCTCGCCGACTGGGCCGCCGGCCTTGTGCCCGGCGCCTGCCCGCCCGAGGTGGACGCCTTCCGCGAGCGGTTCATGTGTGCCTGCGATGGCCACGCTACCGCCCGCATCGTGGATTCTGCACTGGGGGGACAGTCCCCTAAACTCAGGGGACAGCCCCCTGAGTTTAGGGGACTGTCCCCCCAGTGCAGGTATGATGTGTCGGTTATCGTTCCGGTGTATAACGCGGAGGGTCATCTGGGGCGGTGCGTGGCGTCGCTCGACGCGCAGACCGCGCGGCAAGACAGCTTTGAAGTGGTGCTCATCAACGACGGGTCCACCGACGGCAGCTTGGCGCTATGCCGGGACTTGGCCGCAACCAGGTCCAACTACGTGGTGCTCGACCAGCCCAACCAGGGCGTCTCGGCCGCGCGCAATGCGGGCATCCGTGCCGCTCGCGGCCGCTACATCATGTTCCTGGACTCGGACGACTGGTTGTCCAAGGGCACGATTAAGGCGTTGGTTTCCACGTTCGACCGCTACGCGGACCAGATCGATCTGCTCGCCTTGGGCGTTACGTACACGATCGTGGAGACGGGCGCCACGTGGCGGCACAAGCGCGACACCTGGCTCACGCACACCGGCGTGTATCCGCTGGACGAGTATCCGCACGTGGCCCAGTCCACGCCCACCGTGTGCATTCGTAATGAAGGCGCCCAAACACCGCGTTTTCCCACTGGCATGCGCATGGGAGAGGACCAGTACTTCAACACCAAGGTATTGGCACGCAAGGGCGTGCTTGGGTATTGTGCCAAAGCGAGGTACTACCACGTGGAGCATGAGGGGAGCAGTCGATGGCTGTGGGATGCTCCCAAGCATTCCTTCGAGGACATGATGCGCCTGTATAACACGCTGCTCGAGCTGGCGGTCAATACCCCGTCCATGAGCGTGTATGCGTATTCGCTCATCCTGTACAACATGGGCTGGCGCCTGCGCAACGACCTGCTGTATCCCGAGTTTGGTGATGCCGCCACGCGCGAGCGCAATCACGAGCGGCTGTATGGCATGTTGCGCCAGATTCCGCAGGCAAGCTGGGAGGACAGTCCGTACTTGGTCACCGCGCAGCGCGCCGAGCTCATGCGACGTGCGGGCTTGGTGGATGAGCCGGTGGCCTCGACGCACACCACAGATAACGCCTGCGTGACGTTTGCCAACGGCGCACAGGTGCGCGTTGGCTTGCCAGCGCTTGCCGTGCGGCAGGTGAGACGCACGAGGCACGTCCTGCAGGTGTGTGGTTTGGTGTATGGTCCGTCACTTGCGTGCGGCAGTCAGCTCGAGCTGGTGTGGCAGGTGGGCTCCCAACAGGTAGCCGCCCACACATGTCGCAAGCAGGTCTCATACGCCGAGCAGGGCGTGGACGTTGATGACGCATGGTGGTTTGAGGCGGATCTGCCCGCCATGGGACCCTATGCGGCCTATCCGCAGGCTACGCTCGACGGCGCGCCCGTGCCGGCGTTTGCAGTGCGCCTGGACGTGCCAGCAAACAACGGCAAGCGCATCACCGCCGACGTGCGCCTGTTTGGCATCCAGCCCCTGGCCGCCTTAGGTGACGCGCTGTATCTGGGAACCCTCAAGGGACTGCCCGCGTGGTCGGCCGTCTGGCCCCGCATTGCGTGCCAGCTGCGCAAGCGGCTTGGCGTCGTCGCCGGCAGAGTCGCCAAGCTCCGCCCCGCCGGCCTGCCCCCCACCAACTCGACCGCAACCGAAACGGAGTAATCGCCATGCCTCAGTTGCCTCATTTTGGAAAACGGGAGCTCTTCCCTGCGGCCTATGCCGCCGATCCGCCGGATGCCCAAGACCTCGAGCGCCTGGTGGACGCGGAGCGTATGCGGGCCGTGCAGGCCGGCTGCGACTTCGTGTTTAGCGTGATCGTGCCGGTATACAACACGCAGGCGTATCTGGAGGAGTGCATCCAAAGCGTGCTGCGGCAGTCGGTGGGCTTTGGCGACATCCAGCTCATCCTGGTGGACGACGGCAGCGACGACGACTCGGTTGCCATATGCGAGCGCTATGCGAGGCAGTTCCCCCGCAACGTGGTCTTTTGCGCTCAGGAGCATGCGGGTGTCTCGGCGGCGCGAAACCGGGGCCTGGCTGAGGCGCGGGGTCTGTGGGTCAACTTCCTCGACTCCGATGATCTGTGGAGCGAAGGCGCCTTTGCCTGCGTGTTGGCCTTCCATGCGACTCATCCGCAGGTGCGCGTGGTAACGCTGCGGCACTGGTTCTTTGGCGCGCGCAACGAGCCGCATGCCTTGGGTTACAAGTACAAGCAGGACCGTGTGATCGACCTCGCGCAGGATCCCGGCTACCCGCAGCTGTCGTTTAGCAACGCCTTCGTGGAGTCGCCGCTGCTTGCCAGCGTGCGCTTTAACGAGGAGCTGGAGGTATCGGAAGACTTTGCCCTCATCAACGAGGTACTCATGGATGTGGGCTGCTACGGCGTGTGCGCTAAGGAGGCCTATCTGTACCGCAAGCGCGCCGCAGTCGACTCGGCCATCGACCTGTGCGCGCAAACGCCCTCCTACTACGACCAAACGCCGCGTCTGTGCTACGCATGGCTCTTCCAAAAGTCCATCGAGCGCTTCGGCGAGGTTATCCCCTACATCCAACACTGCATTATGTACGACCTGCAGTGGCGCCTGCGCCGTCCGGTCTCTACCACGATTGGCGCCGAGCAGGTGGCGCGGTATCGCGCGCTGCTTGAGGAGCTGCTCTCGCACATAGGCGACGAGGTGATTCTGGCTCAGCGCAACATGACCTTTGAGCAGCGCCTGTATGCCTTTGCGCTCAAGTACGGCGTGCCGTCGTGTGCCTTGGCGAGCCAGGCGGTCTGGCGAGAAGAACAGCTGGTGTGGAGCGGGCCAGCCGGTGACGTGGTGCTTGGCACGCGCGACGAGCTTGAGCCCACGCTCACCATTGACTTCCTGGAGCGCCGCGGCGACGAGGTCCAGATTGAGGGTCGCTGCGAGCTGCTGGGGTTTGACGCACGCCCGTCTCTGCGCATTGAGTTCTCGCGCGGCGACGGCTTTGCCGAGGTGGCATACCTCAAGCGGGCAGATCGTCGCGAGACCGTGGCGTTTGCCGAGGATGCCTATGCCAAGCTGGGCTTTTGCGTCTCGCTTCCTTGGGATGGGGCAGAGCGCGCAACGATTGCGGCCCGGGTGTGGCTGGGTGACGCCTGCCTGGACGCCTCGTTTGGGTTTGGGAACTTCGTTGGCCTGGAAGCGTCGCTTGCCCATACCTACTGGCAGCACGACGGCGCGTTGTTTACCATGGCGGGTCCGAGCACTCTGGTGGTGGAGCCGGCGCGCGGTGACGTGGCCACCATGCGCCTGGAAGCCAAGCTGCGTGCCGAGCTGGTGCGTTCGGCTCCGAGCGGTGCCCTGCTGGCGGCATGTCGCACACTGGGCGTGGCTGCGCGCGGGCGGCGTCAACGCGAGCGCAAGCGGATATGGCTTGTCTGCGACCGCCCCACCAAGGCCGGCGACAACGGCGAGGCGCTCTTTGCCTATCTTCGTGAGCATCCGGTGTCCGGCGTGGAGCCCATCTTCCTGTTGTCCAAGGACTCGCCCGACTGGGATCGCCTCTCGCGCCTGGGGCACGTGCGGGACTTCTCGAACCTGCTCACCCTCACGCTGTTCTTCCGGGCGAATCTGGTGGTCTCGTCGTCTGCCGATGCGTGGGCGCTCAACCCGTTTGGCCGCAAGGGACGCTACCTCAAGGACCTGTACGGATTCAAGTTCGCCTTCCTGCAGCACGGTGTGACCAAGGATGACCAGACCGCGTGGCTCAATCGATACAACAAGAACCTCAGCCTGTTTGTGGCGTCTGCCCAGCGCGAGTACGAGTCGTTGCTGGAAGGCGCCTACGGATACGGGCCGGACGTGGTAAAACTTACTGGTTTTCCTCGCCACGACAGCCTCCTGCAGGCCGCCCACGACGCTCGTCCGCAGCGCGTGGTGTACGTTATGCCCACGTGGCGCTCCAACCTCTCGGTGGGCCACATTGACCCGCGCACGGGGATGCGTCCGGCAAACCCGCGCTTTGAGGCGTCGGCGTTCTTTGCGTTCTACAATGCCCTGCTGGGCGACGCGCGCCTTAACGAGGCGCTGGCGGCCCGCGACTACACGCTGCGTCTGGTGATGCACCCGGCACTCGAGGCCGAGGTGGACAAGTTTGTGCCTGGCCCCCGCACGCAGGTGCTCGCGCGCTGCGACTACCGCGCGGCGTTTTTGGAGGGTAGCCTGTTCGTTACCGACTACTCGAGCGTGACCTTCGACGTTGCCCTGCTCAAAAAGCCAATCGTCTATGCGCAGTTTGATCAGGACACGTTCTTTGAGGGGCATTCGTATGCGCGGGGCTACTTTAGCTACGAACAGGACGGCTTTGGTCCCGTGTGCACCACGCTCGACGAGACGGTTGATGCCATGGTGGCCGCGCTCGACGACAACGGCGTTATGCCCGAGCAATACCAGCGTCGCATGGACGCATTCTTTGGAGAGCAGCCCGTCTGCCGGTGCGCGGAGGTCGTGAGCGCCCTGCAGGCCTTGGAGGAGGAGGGGACGCATGAGTGAGGCCAGCCATCCGGCAGTATCGATTCTTATGCCGTCGCTAAACGTGGGGCCCTACATTGAGGAGTGCCTTCACAGCGTGATAACGCAAACGCTTGCGGACATCGAGGTCATTTGCATCGACGCCGGATCCACCGACGGCACGCTGGAGGTTCTGCGCACATACGAAGAGCGCGACCCCCGCGTGCGCGTGATCGTCTCGGACCAAAAGAGCTACGGGCATCAAATGAACCTTGGCTTGGATGCAGCACGCGGTACGTATGTGGGCGTCGTGGAGACCGACGACTGGGTGGAGCCACACATGTTTGCCACGCTGCTGGGACTGGCGCAGGCCTACGATGCCGATGTGGTGCGGTCCAACTTCTATCTGTACTACAGCAAGCCCGAGCCGCGCGATGAGCTGTTCCAGAACATGCGGCGATGCGACTACGACACGCTGCTCAATCCATGGGACGAGCTGGGGTTCGTGAGCAGCTCGCCGGCCATATGGAGCGGGCTGTACCGGCGCTCGATGCTCGTGGACGCGCACATTCGGTTTAACGAGACACCCGGCGCCTCGTATCAGGACACGTCGTTCTTCTTTTTGGTGTGCGCCGTTGCGCAGCGCGCGGTGGTAACCGAGGAGGCGTTTGTTCACTATCGTCAGGACAACGAGGCGTCGTCCATAAACTCCGCCTCCAAGGCGTTCTGCATCTGCGATGAGACCCGCTACTTTGAGCAGTGCCTTGCCGAGCACGGGCTCAACACGCCGGAGCGCATGGGCCGCTACATGCTGCTCAAGCAGGACAAATACCGCTGGAACTATATGCGCGTCTCGCCTGCGCTGCAGTGGGAATTCCTGCTTCGGGCGCGCGAGGAGTACTTGGCGCATCGCGAGCAGGGGCTGCTGAGCGATGCGTACCTCTCGGAGGCGCGCATGCAGCGGCTCACGTTGCTCATGGACGACCCTGCGGGCTTCTTTGACGACACGTGCAAGCAGTACGGCGGGCGTCCGGCTAACGACGAGCTGTCCGCCGAGCTGGCACCGGCCGCGACCACGCCGGTGCGGGCTGCGTATGCGGCCGTGCTCCAGGCGCAGGAGGCGCTGGGGGAGGCATGTGCCTTGGCTTGGAGCGACGGCGTGGGGGACGCCGGGGCCGCTGGGGTCGCTGCCCAGGCGCTCGTCGCGGCTCATGCGCACTGGCAGGCGCTCGACCGCAAGACGCGGCCCGCGTTCGCCGAGCGCCTCTCGCCCACGGAGCGCCTGGTGCTGCAGGCGAGTCTTGGCTACGTGCGCGACGAGCGGATTGCGGAGATGTTAGCCCCATTGCGCAGTCCCGCCGCCAAGCGGGTCGCTCGTGTTGTAACGTATCCAGTGAGAAAGGCGCGCGCGATCGTGCGCTCACGCAAGAAGTAAGGAGCAACAATTATGGCAGCATACGACTATCTGGTTGTGGGCGCGGGTCTGTACGGCGCGGTGTTCGCGCGCGAGGCCACCGACGCCGGCAAGAAGGTGCTTGTGATCGACATCCGTCCCAACGTGGCGGGCAACGTGTATACCGAGGACGTGGAGGGCATCCACGTGCACAAGTACGGCGCGCACATCTTCCACACCAACAACGCGCAGGTGTGGGACTATGTCACGCGCTTTGCCACCTTCAACCGCTTTACCAACTCGCCCGTGGCCAACTTCCACGGCGAGCTGTATTCTCTGCCGTTTAACATGTACACCTTTAACAAGATGTGGGGTGTGGTCACACCCGAGGAGGCAGCGGCAAAGATCGAGGAGCAGCGCCGCGAGGCGGGCATCACCGAGCCGGCCAACCTGGAGGAGCAGGCCATCAGCCTGGTGGGCACCGACATTTACGAGAAGCTCATCAAGGGTTACACCGAGAAGCAATGGGGCCGTCCCTGCACCGAACTGCCGGCGTTCATTATCAAGCGCCTGCCCGTGCGCCTGACCTTCGACAACAACTACTTTAACGCGCTGTATCAGGGCATCCCCGTGGGCGGCTACACGGCCATGGTGGAGAACATGCTGGAGGGCATCGAGGTGCGCCTGAGTTGCGACTACTTTGCCAACAAGGAGGAGCTGGACGCCCTGGCAGATCGCGTGGTGTACACCGGCGCCATTGATGCGTACTTTAACTACCAGCTGGGGCCGCTGGAGTACCGCAGCGTGCGGTTTGAGACGGAGCTGCTGGACAAGCCCAACTTCCAGGGCAATGCGGCCGTTAACTACACCGACCGAGAGACCCCGTGGACGCGCATCATCGAGCACAAGTGGTTTGAGTTTGGCAAGGACGCCGAGGGCAACGACCTGCCCAAGACGGTTATCTCGCGCGAGTACAGCTCGGAGTGGAAGCCCGGCGACGAGCCGTACTACCCCGTGAATGACGCCAAGAACGGCGCGCTGTACGAGAAGTACCGTGAGTTGGCAGAGGCCGAGACCAAGGTGATCTTTGGCGGTCGTCTGGGTGAGTACAAGTACTACGACATGGACGCCGTGATCGCCTCCGCGCTGGCCAAGGCCGCGGAGGAGCTGGCGTAGCGGTCGGCGTGCCGGCCGGGCCGGGCGGCGGGCGGGCCGGGCAGCTGGGCCGGCGGATCGCCGGTCGGGCCATCGGGTCCGTCGAGGCCATCCGGACAGTCTATTTGTCCGTCTAAACTACCCCATTTGCCATGGGGTAGTTTTTTCGGACGAATAGACGCCGAGATTTCTTCTATTCGTCCGAATAAACTACCTCAACGCAAATGGGGTAGTTAAAACGGACGAATAGCGCGTCGGTTCATGGGGTCAAGAGGGTCGGCGACGGCGGGTACGGCATATCCGCTGGGTACGCCATAGGCATCGAGCAGGCTGCGGAAGCGCCGCACGTTCATGACGTCGGCATATGAGAAACGCAGGATCTTGTCACCGTATATGCTCACGCGCGACTCGCGCAGCCGCTCGTCGGTGAGCACCTCCACCACATCACGTCCCTTGGTCATGAGCGGGTTCGTGTACTTCTCATGCCCATCCAGCTCGCCAAGCACTCGGTTGTGATTGCCGAGCTGCCAACAAAAGTCGGCGCGGTATACGCCGCCGTCCACGGTATTCTCTACCACTACCTGCAGATTGGGAATGAGGTAGCCCTGCTCGATCATAACCGCCCGGGCTACGGACTCACCACCGCTCTCGCTTCGCCGATCGGCAAAGACGGCAATGTTAGCCGCACGCTGCCAGTTCTTAAAGCGCCTGGAAAACGTGCCAAACGTGCTCACAAGCTGGTCGTTGGTCTGATGTAGGACTCGCAGCGTGGAATCGGCAATCGCAAGACTCGATCTAAAGTCGTAGGTGCGTAGGCAGTCGAAGGCGGTGCGTGCAATGGGAGTTACGCGCACGCCCTCTATCACAACCCACTCGATGTGGGCGCGTTTGTGGCGTTCAATGATTCCGTTGCTCGGACTGTTGGCCCTGCGGCTGGTGAGTACGTGCACGTGGTCGAGCAGGCTATACGAGACGTACAGGCCATGCATAATGGCCGCCGAAGCGTGTGAGAAAACCCAAGTGGGATGCAGCTTGGCAAGAGAGCGCACAACAGAGCGATGCCGTTGGTCGGGCTTGAGTATGGACCAGTCTTCGGCACGTACGTAGAGCTGGGGCGCAGGGGAGATTACGTGTCCAGCTCGAAGCGCACGGATGAGTTTGCGACCATTGCTGGCAGATGTTGACACGGCGCAGAGGCCTTGTTCAAAGCTCTTGTCGAGCTGTTGGCACAGGTCGTGATGCAGTCCTCTTCCCATGATGCCTCCCGAGTTCGTAGAATGTGGCAGACACCATAACAGGCGGCTTTTTTCCTAACGCACACTAAAAGCACAGCAATTGCGCAATCAAAAACGTACGATGCACGGAGTACGACCTTCTATCTGGCCATTTGAGAAAAAAGTCAAACGTACAACCGTGGACATGGGCGTTTTGACTTTTTTGGCGGGCTGGTTGTTGGGGCCCCTGCGTTCCGGCCTACTCGTCCGCTGCGTCTATGCGGTATAGGCGCATGTCGTCTTGTGCGAGCACTGTCGAGAAGCCCGGGGCTTGGTCGTTGATGGTTGCGACGCCCGCCCAGTTGGGTTGGTGATGGTTCTTGTATTGCGGCAGCCAGTCGCCGTTCTCGTACGTGACACCAACATCCAGCAGCAGCAGCCAGCGGGCGCCGGTGCGCCGTACCGCGTCGCGTACGGCGGAGTTGGTCTCAATCTGGTTCAGCGAGGCCGCGATGAGGGTGGCGTCGTCGGTGAGGTTGTAGGGGGTGATGAAGCGATAATACGTGTTGAGACCGTCCGCGCCGTACGACCACACGCTGCCGTCGTTGGGGAAGTTGAGCACTAGGTCGTCCGCGGGGACGGTGCTTCGCACGCGGTCCACGAAGGCGGCCTCGTCGGCGTTGTACACTTGGTTGCTGCTTAAGGCGTAGTTGTTGTGCATCGTGCTGCGTATACGCCCAAAGGAGGTCTCGAACGTCGAACCCGGCCGCTCACTGTCTGCCGAGATGGGCCAGTAGTTGATCGCGCATATGAGCGCCACCACAACTGCGGTTATCAAGCTGGCGTGTGTCGAAATGCTGCGCTTGTTGCGTTGCCCAAGCCATCCATGCAGGGCGCACACCGCGCTGGCCGTGCCAAACGCAACCACGGGAAGGGCAAACGTAAAGAAGCGCGTGCCAAAGCGATAGCCGTTCTTGTACCAAAAGCCGCCCACCCAGTAGGTAATGAACTCGATGTTGGTGCGAGCGCCCACGTAGCACACGGCAAAAAACGCAGGCGCAAACAGCAGCCACAGGCGCCTGTGGCGCACGCACCACATGACGCCAGCCACGATTCCCGCGAGCAGTACCGGCTGGAAGCGTGCGGTGCCAAAGCTCAGGGTAATTAGCGTACGCAGGGCGTCTTTTATGCTGCCGTAGTCTGAGGTCTTGTATTCCAGCGTGGCCTTAAACATCGGTACGAAGTGAAGCGCTGCCCAGCCGGCAATCAGTGCAAGCGCATAGCCCGTTACCACGAGCGCGCGCTTGCGACCGTGTGTGGCATGCCACAGCAGATGACCACCGTAGGCACCCAGGAACACGTAGATCGTGAACAGCGCATTGGGATGCGTGAGTGCCAGGCCGTCCAGCAGACACACGCAGGCGCCTGCGGTTAGTGCGGGATGAAGCGCGTAGCAGCGCTGCTCTACTGCCAACATGGCGAAGGCCGCAAACGCGGGCACCAGCATGTTGGCTAGCATGTCGGGCCACGTTGGGCCGTGGATTGCAAAGGCCCAGGGAAGCACGGCGGAGCCGCACACGCACAGGCTACCTGCCAGCACGGCGGCTCGGTTTTCCTTGGCCAGCACACGTATGAGCAGAAACATGCAGGTGGGGAAGGTAAACGCGCAGGTGAGGGCCACCACCGCGTTGGTGGCTACGGGCGCGGAGGTATGTGCGAGCGAGCAGATCAGCGCTAACAGGTCGTGAAATGCCGCCGGATAAAACCCGCCTGTGGTGGATGCCACCGGAGCTGCGTTTGGCGCACTGGCCAGGTACACGTTGGCGTGCAGGGAGGACCATGTGCCGGAATCCAGAAACGCCTGTACCAGGTTGAGATGCGTCTGGTTGTCAAAACGCGGGTAGAACGCGCCGGCGTTGGGAAGGTTGCCAAGAAAGAGCATGGCGCACACCGCGGTGCCCACGAGCGCATAGGCGGCCAGCATGCCGGCGTTAAAACCAATCGCCCAGCGGCCCAGGCGCACCGGTGGCTGCGGGGTGAGGCAGAGCTCGTCGCTCTGTGCGACCTGGCGCCCGCGCCCGCGTGCCACGGCGTAGGCGAGTAAGGCAATGGCCACGGTGGGCAGGGCCACGGTGGCCGCGCTGCAGGGGACGTGCAGCGCGTAGTAGACGATGGGCAGCGCGGCGTAGGCGCACAGGCTTGCCATGGGGGCGCACACCAGCGCGGGCGTCCGTCCCAGGCGCAAGACGCGCAGCAGCAGGTAGCCGGGCACGTACAGCAACGCACCCGCTGCCACCAGCGCTCGTACGAATTCAAGCCACATAGTTCGCTCCTCTCAGGTGTTCTATGGTATCAGCAAAGCGCGGGTGGTGGGGACAAACGTCCCCGTCACCTTTGTCCCAAAGTGGGACAAACGTCCCCGTCACCTTTGTCCACGCATGCAAAACTTTGCACATCCTTGCACATGCAAAGTTTTGCATGTATAGCAATCTGCAAAACTTTGCACGAAGGGAATCCAATGTCAGACATGCCCATAAACGCCTCCCGTCAAGCTGGCATATACGTTCGTCGTGCGCGTGAAGAGATGGGGGTCACGCGAAGCGAGCTGGCGGCGTTGGCGGGTGTCTCGGAGCGGCTCGTCGCCTCGCTGGAGCTTGGTGACGCAAAGGGGATTCGCCTGGATAAGTTACTGTCCATCTGTGACGCTGCCGGTCTGGGTCTGTGCATGGAGCCAAAGGCCTTGGCCAACGCTGCGGCCAAAGACGCCGCGTCTGAGGCCATTGCCGCCACTCCACCAAATCCCAGCTCCAAACCCTCTTACGACAATCGCCTGCAGCAGTTTATCATTGAATATGCATTCAACCCTCGCCCGAATGAGGGAGAGCAACCATGGCGGAACTAAACCTGTTGGTGACCATTCAGGGGGTGCCATGCGGCACGGTGCGTCAAGACGAATCGGACATCGTGAGCTTCGCGTATTTGGATGGTTACGAGGGAATACCCCTTTCCCTTTCGATGCCAATCACAAATCGTACGTATGGGCAACAAGTCGTTTCCCCTTATCTGTTTGGCCTTCTCCCCGATAACGAAAACCAACGGAGAGCTCTCGCGCGGGAATACGATGTTCGGCCAAACAATCCCGTGACGCTGCTGTGGTACATAGGACGCGATTGCCCCGGCGCAGTGCAGTTCTATCCGTGCGATAAGCGCGGTCACCTGGTGGACCGTCAGATGCGCGTTGAGACCTATCGCCCACTCTCCAACCACGAAATAGCGCTTCGCCTTAAGGGGATAAGGGCGAACGATGAGGACTCTTGGGTTGGAAGAAACGAGAGTTGGTCCCTTGGCGGCAACCAAGGGAAGTTCGCCTTCATCAAGAGGATTGCTGCCAGGCTCTTGGGTACATGCCCAGTCAAAAGTACACCAAAGACGGTGGGCCAACGACTGCAGATGTGCTCAAGCTACTCGCCTCCACGAGCGAGGCGGACACGAACTTGAATCTCTTCACACACATGATCTTTTTTAATTACGTGATTGGGGCACCCGACGCACACGCAAAGAACTATTCCTTGCTGCTGGGAATGGGTGGGCGTGCCCTGCTTGCAAGGATGTACGACGTCGCCTCCGGCCTTTGCTACGAAGAGCTGCGTAGGAAGGGACGGCTGGCGATGGCGATTGGGGGAGAGAATCGTTTTGGGCGTGTTGGCCGTGGCGCGATTGCCAAGTATGCTGGCAGAGACGATTCCAGAATCGCCGCCGTAATGGAGCGGGCTGGGCTTGACGCGCAGGCGTGCACAGATATTTTGGCACGCCTTGCCCAGAGCGTGCCAAAAGCCATGGAAGAGACGTTCGATGAGGCGAGTTCGCTTCCTGGAATCGATGAGCTGCGCACTCGGTTGCTTCCAGCGGTTGGCGATGTGTGTGAGAGGACCCTTGGGATTCTGTGATTGGTCGCTTTGACCGCTTGTCACGCGGATAATACCGCATGCCGATACCGTAATGTATGCCAAATTGGAATGCACTGCCGAGCGTGCGAACGTGGCGCGCGTTGGGTATACCCCGTGAGCTGCGCGTTGTTTCGGGGCTGGCAGAGACGTACCAAACGGCTGCGCAATTGCTGTTCTTGGAGTGTGAGGTTGGCCCGACGGCGTCTGATAGGATGCGTGCCCTCGCAGTTGACGCAGACGGGAGGTTTCCATGGCGCAGGAAAAGCTGACATTGGGGATTGAGAGGCCGCGCATAACGAGCGGGTTCGTGTTCAAGAGCGTGTTTGAGGACGAGACCAGGTGTCGCAGGCTGTTGGAGATAGTGCTGGGTGTGGCCATTGCGGAGCTGCGGGTCGTGCACACTGAGCACGAGCTCCATGTGCACCAAGGGTCGCGGGCGGGCCGGGTGGATGTATTCGCACGCGACACGGACGGCAATGAGTACGACGTGGAGATTCAGGCGCGTCACCTTGGCAACGAGTGGCTGCGGGTTCGGCACTACCAGGCGCTTATGGATGCCGTGCGCCTGCGCAGAGGCGAGCCGGTGAATGCACTCAGGCTATGCGTGGTGATCTTCGTGTGCGACTTTGACCCGCTCGTAGGCGTGCCTGGGGTGGGTCCCAAGGAGTGCGGCTACCGTCGTTACGACTGTAGGATGGTGTGCGAGCAGACGGGTTGTGCCGTGCCGGATGGCAGGGTCGCGGTGCTTCTCAACGCGCGTGGCACACGCGGCGAGGTGTCGGATGATCTCGCCGACTTCCTGCGCTACGTGGGCGGCCAGCAGGTTGACGGCAGCGACTTCGTGGACGATATTAGGCGAAGGATAGACGAGCTCGCGAGCGACGAGGCGTGGATGGGGGAGTACATGAACTTCGAGGACGAGCTTCGGGCGGAGCGCCTCTACGGCGAGCGGAAGGGCAGGGCCGACGGACTTGTCAAGGGCCGCGAGGAGGGCCGCAAGGAAGGTCGCAAGGAAGGCGAGGCACTCGCGGCCGAGAGGAACGCCGCGCTCGCCCGTGCGCTCACGGACGCCGGCCGCGCCGACGAGCTCGTGGCTGCCATGACCGACCCCGCCACGTACGGGCGCCTTCTGGGGGAGTTCGGCATCGGCGAGGGCGCTTAGGCGGTGGGGGTGTCCGAATGGGAAGAGTTCCCTTTTGGACACCGCGCTGAGCGTAACCACCTGCGCGGCCCGCCGGCGGTGTCCAAAAGGGGCCTCTTCCCATTCGGACACATGACGGACGCACGGAGGGGAGCACGTGTCCGCCGTGCGCGTTCCAGCTCGCGAGCGACGAGGCGTGGATGGGGGAGTACATGAACTTCGAGGACGAGCT
>JAUMWN010000098.1 GCA_030529625.1 Coriobacteriales bacterium | reverse complement strand
CAGGTCCAGCGGTTCCAGGCGCTCGGTTTTCCCGTTTGGATGGACGACTTTGGCAGCGGCTATTCTTCGTTGAACGCCCTGCATAGCATTAAGTTTGACCTCATAAAGTTTGACATGTCCTTTATGCGCAGGCTCGACGAAGGCGAGGAAGACAGAATCATCCTTACCGAGCTCATGAGAATGGCGAACTCCCTTGGCGTGGACACGGTATGCGAAGGCGTGGAGACAAAGGAGCAGATTAGGTTTTTGCAGGAGATTGGCTGCTCAAAACTGCAGGGCTACTACTTTGGGAAGCCGATGCCCATACAGACCATACGCAATCTGCACGATCTTGACGTTCTTCTTACAGAGGAGAATCCCGAGGAGTCACAATACTACGAGAGCATAGGGCGGGTAAATCTGTTTGACCTTGGGGGCATTTGCGGCGAGGACCAAAACGCTCTCCAACACACGTTTAGCACGATTCCCACAGCCATCATGGAGGTAAAGGACGACGTAGCTACATATGTGCGAAGCAGCAGCTCATATAGGGAGCTTACTAAGAGGATCTTTGGGATTGACGTTCGAAACGAACGGGTGGATCTTGGCAACTTCAACCTTGCGCACGGCACGGCCTTTGTACTCGCACTCAGGAAATGCTGCAAGAAGGGCGGCCGCACCTTCTTTGACGAGAGACTCTACGACGGATCGGTCATCCATTCCTTTGTGAGGCGACTCGCCGTGAATCCCGTTACCGGAAGCGTTGCGATTACGCTTGCCGTCCTGTCAGTCTCTGACGCAAGTCAGAGCGCGAGCCTTGCAGACATAGCCAAGATAGCTGCCTTGTCTGCGAACTTCATGGTCTTGTACACGATTGACCCCCAAACGGGACGTTATACGGAGCACAGCTCGTCCAGCGAATTCGACAGCCTGGGTCTTGCGCGTTCGGGCAACGACTTCTTTGCCGACGTTGTGCGTGATGCCCCCACGGCGATAGACCCGGCCGACATGGAGCGGCATCTGCGCGTTCTTACCAAAGACAACGTGATGCGAGAGATACAAAGGAACGGCCTGTTCGTTCACAACTACAGGCTTCTCTTGGATGGAAAGTCGGTACCAGTGAGCCTGAGGGCCACCTTGGCAAACGAGCTTGACGGGCAAAAGATCATCCTCGGCGTAAACCGGGTGTGTGCGGAAAAGCCGACCGCGTTGGAACTGCCTGGCGACTATGTCGAGCTGTTGCGCGAGAACGAGCAACTGAAGAATGAAGCCGCCGCCCAAAGGGTTTCCGAGCTCAAGGAGTCCGTCTCGTCTCGGCTCACCAACATGCCGGGCATGACCTTTACCAAGGACGTGGCGACCGGCAGGTACCTGGCCTGCAACCAGTCCTTTGCAGAGTATGCCAACAAGAAGACGCCAGAAGAGGTCGTTGGCCTCACGGACTTCCAGATCTTTGACCCGCAGACGGCGGAGCACTTTGTGGAGGACGACAAAAAGGCGCTGAGCATGGACACGGCCCACGTGTTCTTTGAGGACGTGCGCGATGGCGCAGGGCAGCAAAAGCAGTTTCAGACCACCAAGCTCAAGTTCATCGACAACGCCGGGCGTCAGTGCCTGCTTGGTCTGTGCCTGGACGTAACGGACGCCGTGCGCGTGAGAAGGGAGCGCGACACCACGCAGATGGCCTACGAGGAGGCCAGGGACACGAGCGTTATCTTTACCAACATCGCGCAGGCGTTGGCCCACGACTGCACGGACCTCTACTACGTGAACATGGCTAACGACGAGTTCATTGAATACCATAGCGATAACGAGAGCGGGGGCCTTACCGAGGTGCGTCGTGGCGCGGACTTCTTTGAGAGATGCGAGAGGGACGCAAGACTCTTTATTCATCCCGATGACCAGGCGGCATTTGTGGAAGCCATGGACCCGGAGTTCCTTGCCAAGGCATTTGAGAAAGGCAAGGTATTTGAGCTGGTATATCGCAAAACAAAGGGCAGGACGTTCTTCCATGTGAGGATGACGGTAACCCAGATGGAGGATGACAAGCGCTTTATAGTTATAGCTGTGTCGGACGTGGACGAGCTCATGAGACAGCGTCAGGCGCAGGCGAGAATCGAGGAGGAGCACGTTGTGTATTCTCGCCTGCATGCCCTTACGGGCAATTATTCCGTCGTCTACTTGGTCGATCCCGCGACCGGCAGGTACCGCGAGTTTAGCTCGACACCAGAATTCTCCCAGACCTTTGCGCGGGCCAAGGAGGGCGCCGATTTCTTTGTTGTGATGAGGGAGGCTACGCGGGACTATTGCCATTCGGATGACGTGGACCGCGTGCTCTCGCTCCTCGACCGCCAGAACATGCTTGAGGAGATTGAGCGCAGTGGCATCTTTTCCTTGGGATATCGCATACTAACGGGTGGCAGGCCCAAGTATTACATGCTAAAGGCTGCGCTGGTGGAGGAGAAAGAGGGGCCTCGCCTTGTGGTTGGCCTCGTCAACATTGACTCCCAGGTTCGTCAGGAGAAGAACTATCGCAGACAGCTCGCTCAGGCGAATATGAAGGCCAACGTTGATGCCCTCACCGGCGTAAAGAACAAGCGTGCGTATGTGGAAGAGGAGCAAAGGCTCAATTTGCAGATCATGGAGCGCTTGCAGCCCGAGTTTGCCCTTGTAATACTGGACGTCAATGACCTCAAGAAGGTAAACGACACTGCCGGACATCAGATGGGTGACCGATACCTACGTGACGCGTGCAAGATCGTTTGCGACATCTTTGCGCACAGCCCCGTGTTTCGCATTGGTGGCGACGAGTTTGCGGTCGTCTCGCAGGGCGAGGACTATGAGCGCGTGGATGAGCTGGTACACAGCGTTGCCGAGCACAACAAGGAGGCGCTGAGGACTGGTGGGGTAGTTGTTGCGTGTGGCATGGCAAGGTTTGAGGACGACGAGGACGTTGCCGCGGTGTTTAAGCGCGCCGACAAAACCATGTATTTGAACAAGTGCGCACTCAAGGAGAGCCGCTGAGCATGCGCTGTGTAGCGCGAGTCGATGTCCGCAGGGGAAGAGGCCCCTGCGGACACCCCTGCGTTCTGAGAAAAGGGGTTTGGTCCCTTTTCTCAGTTTGAGCAGGCACAGCCCCTCACGCCATCCCGACGCGACGGAGAAAGGAGAGCTGAACCAGGAGCTCATACCAACCGGCGGGCATGAGGCTGCCCGTGTCCGCGTTCACCATCTCATCGATGGTAGCGATCGTCGTCTGGCCCACACTTGAGAGGAGCTGCCGGACGGATTCGAATTGCCCGCCCGAGCGGCGCTGGGCAATCCGTGCGTAGCACATGGCAGACGGACGCGTTACCGGGTTGCGCGTGAGCTCGACAAGCGACATGGCGCCAAGCGGCGATCCGAGCACCTGCTCGATGTCGTCCTTCGTGGTCCTCAGGTCCTGCAGGCTCCACCCGCCACGCAATGCGAGCCGCAAATCGGCACGCACTCGCATGCACACCCGGCCTTGCAGGTTATCGCCCCGCCAGCCGGTGAGATCGGAGAACCCCTCGTCATCGACGCCGATGCCAACGCCCCACACCCGGTCGTAGGGCGACGCCTCGGCAAGCACGGCACTTCCCGTCGCGATGAGGGCCTCGGCGATGTGCGGGTTTTGCAGGAACTTCTCACGCACTCCCACATACGCCAGCTGCTCGCGCACGTCGCGCCACAGGGGGCCGTCGTAGGGACTGACCAGCCTGCCGAGCTCCTTGGCGCGCTTGGGTGATGGAGCCTCCAGGATTGCGTCTGCGGAGGCCCAATCGCCCATTACCCGTGCCTTCTGCCACATTATCCAGTGTTCCGCGGTGGGAAACCTCGTGCCGAGGAACTCCAACCCCACCTCATGCCAGTTGCTGCAGAAGCCGAGGGCGTCATCGGCATTCCAGAAGCCAAGCACACGCGGCCCCTCGTCCGCGCCGCCGCGCTCCCCTACCGCGAAGAACTCGTCCCACAGCGCGGAAGCGTCCCCACCAAGTGCTTCCACCAAGAGTATCGTGGCGAGCACCCGGTCCCTCTCGTCACTCGTCTCCGCGTACTGCCCAGGGTCCCTGTTTGCCTCCACGCTCTCCAGCACGTATCCGTCGTCCGCGTGGGAGACGCGGACCCTGTACACGCAGATGCCGGTCCAGCTGCGATGGAAGCAGAGCGCGTCACCGTCGAAGTACATGAACCAGTGGTCCTCCATCACGTGGGGCACGTGCCCCATCGCCAGGGCCTCGAACTCCTCCCGCGTGACGGGTATTCCGAGCTCGATGTGAGCATGCTCCAGTGGCATGGGCAGCGTCTTCCAGTCCGAGCGGAGCGCACGGTCCTCAGGCCGCTTGGGACCATCGCTCCCGAACAACCTCTCGTTCATGTCGCCAAAGCCCATCGTCCACATGGTAACGGCCTTGTTGCCATTCTCGCTCATCATGCGCCATCTCCCTCCTACGCCACCGAGACATGCCCACAGAGCCCTGAGGCACTCAGTCTGCAATGCGGTGAAGCGTTGTCCGTTGCTGTATCCATTGTGACATGCCAAGGGGTCGGGTATGTCGCCTGGCGATTGACAAATCAAAACGTGAGTGACGGTGTCTGATCTGATAGTCAGAACCGCCGCCACTGCAAAACCTATCTTCAACGGTCATCCGCACTTCTCTCCCCGAAGTGGGACCGAACGTCGGCTGCACTGAGCCACCTCTCCGGAAGGAGGTGAGGTCCCATGGAAGTGCTCATAGAGGTCATAAAGCTCGTGGCCGCCCTCGTGGCGCTCGCGACGGCCATCATCACTTTCACGTCCAAAACGAAGGGGTCGGATGACCGCAAGGATAAGCAAGAGGGCCACTAACCCGCGAAGTTAGCAGCCCTCGATTAAGCCAAACGGCGCGGCCCGGTAGTCCCAACGGGCTTCGCCGCCTGCTATGTATTTACCCACTTTTGTCGAGCCGTGTCAAGGCAAGGCACGAAATGGCATACGCCTGAGCACGCCTACGCGGACTGCTCCACAGTGAACAAGATGTCAAATCACCCTACAACGCTGCCTGCGCTTTATCGGTGGAGGGGTGCTTGCTTCCGCCGCACCACCGTGAAGAAATATGCCCGTATGCCTCGCACACACGGCAGATACTAGAGAGCCTTCTTTGGACAGTTCTTCACGCACTCAAGGCACAGTATGCATTCGGTGCCGTTCTTACGCTTGCGTGAATCATCGAGCATGTCAACGTCCATCGGGCATACGCGACGACACTTGTCGCACGTCATGCCATACGCACGCACCAGTTGTAGCGGAACAAAAGTAAAAGCACAATATACAGATTGTCAAGGATGTGCTCTGTTGTCTTGCGAATCGCATGACAACGGAGTAACTTTTAAGAGTCACTAGAAAAGGAGGGGCCATGAAGGATGCGACCGTAAGCGCCCGTGTGGAGCAGGACATCAAGATCCAGGCAGAGGATATATTGAGGCAGATTGGCGTGCCGGTCTCCGTGGTGATTAACTCACTCTACCGGCAGATTATCTATCAGGGCGGCGTGCCCTTCCAGCTTACGCTCCCCAGGGGGCCGAGGGCTGCGGACGCCATGTCTGCCTCTGAGATGGACGTCATGCTCGGGCACAGCTACGCTCAGTCCGTCGCCAGCGAGGGCACGTCCCTCGACGAGGCCTTTGCGGAGCTTGAGCATGGACTTGCGTAGATGAGGACTTACGAAGTGGTGGTAACGCCGGACGCCCGCGACGACCTCGCAGCGATCCGCGACCACATCGCATACGGACTCGGCTCCCCTTCATCCACTCGATCGACACTCCGCTCCATCCGGAAGGGTCTAAGCACGCTTGCCACAATGCCAAGGCGGGTGCGGCCAATCGACCAAGAACCTTGGCAATAGCGGGGTGTTCGCAGGCTCCTCGTGGGAAGCTTCTACGCATACTACCGAATTGTCGAGGACGAGGGCAAGGTATATGTGCTCAATGTGATATACGCCCGGGCGAGCCAGCGCAGTTTGCCCGATGGTGAACAGGATGACTAATCGCCCCTCGATCTGTCCGTATTTCTTTGTCGCGCGATAGTGTTACTCATTGTCGCGCGAAAAGACCCTAAGGGGCCGATGCGGCTGAGCGCATTGCAATAACATGGTTACATAAATGCGCACAAACAAGCTGACGGACGGCAAAAACCGAGCTCTTGGATGAGATAGTGTTCAATGGCTATTTTACCTACTGCACACTATCGCCAATAGACCCGCGCAAACGCCGCTCGATCGCACGAAAGTGCACAAAAATGTATATATGTGATAAGGCTCTAGATTGAGGTCGTCGCAGGAATTCGGTCAGAATATCCTATTCGATAATGTATAGGCATATACTTCGACCATCTCGCCTCAACGGGAGCGCGGTTCGCCGTCAAAGCTGCGATATGCGGCATACCCGACCAGGCAAACAGCCTAGCATTTTCTGCTGGACCACACGTTGAGCACCCATCAGCGGCGATGAAGCATCCATCCGCAATCGTGGTAAACGCCGCGCCTCAACATGAGAGATAGAATCGAGGTGCACGTGTTCTTTGAGCCAGACCCCACGCTGGGATGCCCTAAAAACGCCCTTAGTAACTGCATGCGTTTGCTAGGCCGATTCTACGCCTGGAGCGACGGCGCTTTGGTTTAGGAGCCCTTAAGTGGAGCAATCTGTGGTGTTGATTGCAGCAGTATTGGCGGTATGCCTATTCGTGGTCTTGAGGGCAGTACGGTCAAGCCGCGCTGCAAAGAAGCGGAAGGCTGGCCAGGCCAAGCTGGAGGAGCTTCTGCCCGAGGCTTCGCGGCTCTACCATGAGATAGCCAGTCTCTCGGACTATGACAGCGGCTACCTCATGAAAAAAGATTGGGACGCGCTGCTGGAATCCGCAGCGCCAACCCTCTCTTCCCTAGCGGAGATTCCCACGGACATTGTTTCGTCGCACGATGATGCCGAGTCAATTGCCTACGTGACTGAGCGGTGCCAGGACACGACTTTCCGCGAACGGCGAAACGGCGAATACAAAGAACACGAGCTCAGGCTGTGCGACGCCCTGTTCTCCAACGTCGATGGCGGCAAGTCGCTCGACCAGCAGCAGCGCGACGCCATCGTCACCGACGAGTACAGCAACCTCGTGATCGCGGGGGCCGGCAGCGGAAAGACGTCGGTCGTCGTGGGAAAGGTGAAGTACCTCGTGGAGCGTTGGCACGTGGACCCCTCCCATATACTGGTCACCTCGTTCACCCGCGCCTCAGTCGATGACCTTAAGCGCAGGATTGAGGGCAGCGGCGTAAAGGGCGTTGCGGCCAAGACCTTCCACGCGCTTGGTCTCAACGTGCTAGGTGACGTCGCCGTGGCACAGGAAAACGCCCTGCAGAGGCATGTCACGTCCTACCTGTCGAAGAGTCTGGCCTCCCACCCGGACCAGGCGGCGGCCTTCCTCGAGTTCTTTGGCATGTGGAGCCTCACCCCCGACGAGAGCCCAGACTCCAAAGAGGCAGAGGAGAGAATCCGGTTGCTCAAGGCGCAAGACATGCGCACGCTCAAGGGCATGGTCCAGGAGGCGGGTCACCAGAGCGGCATGGACACCATGCTCGGAGAGCGGGTTAAGAGCGTCGAGGAGCTGATGATTGCCAACTTCCTCTTCCTCAACGGTGTGGCGTACGAGTACGAGAGGCCCTACGACGGCATAATCCCGCCGGAACTCGCGGACGATAATCACCGAGCCTACCAGCCCGACTTCTACCTCACCGACTATGACATCTGGCTCGAGCACTTTGGCATCGACGAGCACGGGCGCGTGCCATGGATGAAAACGCCCATTGAGGAACAACGCTATATCGACGGCATGGAGTGGAAGCGGAAGGTGCATGCAGCCTGCGGCACCAGGCTCATCGAGAGCTACAGCTGGTGGAACAAAGACCATGACCTGCTCAACAAGGTTGAGGCGCTCCTTAAGGCCAACGGCATCAAGCTCGTAATCGATCCAGAGAGGAACGCCGCAATGTGCGGCGACCTGCTGCGCGACGAGCGGTTCTTCGGCTCGATGACACAGCTCATCTCGACCTTTATCTCCCTCGTCAAGGCCTCGAACGCAACCGCACAGGAGGTAGACGACAAAGCCCGCGAGAGGTACCGCGGCAACGGCGCGATGTGGCACCGCTACGACCTCTTCACCAGATTCGCCTGGCCCATCATGGAGTCATACCAGCAGTCACTTGCCAGCGGGGCGAAGCCGAGGGTCGACTTCGACGACATGATCAACAGGGCGGCAGAGCGCATCCGAGCGGAGGGCTATTCTGCGAGCTACCGCTACATCATCGTCGACGAGTACCAAGACATATCCCTCAGCCGCTTTGGCCTTCTCTCCGCCATACGGGACGCCACCGGCGCCAAGCTCATGTGCGTGGGCGACGACTGGCAGGCAATCTACCGTTTTGCGGGAAGCGACGTCACCCTGTTCACCAACTTTGGCAAGCTCGTCGGGCACTACGAGGAGATGCGCATAGAGCACACCTACCGCAACTCGCAGGCGCTCGTGGACGTCGCCAGCACGTTCGTCCTCAAGAACCCGGACCAGATGCGCAAGAACGTCACATCCATGGCGCCGGTGCAGCCCCAGCCTCCCGTAGCCGCCATCTCGCTCGCCGACCAGCGGGCCGCCTTCACCTTCGCCCTCAACGATTTGCTGGCATCACCAGGAGCCGCAGGCGAGATCAAGGTCTTGGGCAGAAACAGGCGCGACCTGGAGCGTATCTTCCCCGGCTTTGCGCCCGTGGATGGCTTCAGCTTCCGGGACCCGAGGAAGCGAAGCGACGCGGAGTCGAAGTTCGACAAGGTTATCACGTACGCGCCCGACGGCGGCAAGCCCATCGAGATCGGCTACATGACCATCCACAAGTCCAAGGGCCTTCAGGCCGACAACGTCATTGTGATCGGCCTCGTGAACGACCGCTACGGCTTCCCGAACATGATTGCGGACGACCCCATACTGGAGCTCCTGCTCGCCGACAGCGACCGGTATGACTTCGCCGAGGAGCGCCGCCTCTTCTACGTCGCGCTCACAAGGACCAAGAACAGGGTGTGGCTGGTGACGGGAGACGAGTTGGGCTATCCGGGCATCTCCGCGTTCGCTGACGAGCTGCGTCGCGACAACGAGGACAGCTCGGCATTCGTCTTCTACAGCAATGAGACATGTGACCCGTCCGCAAGGTGCCCGCGCTGCGGTGGCGTGCTTCTCAGGAGGACGGGACCGAGCGGCAACTTCGTCGGGTGCAGCGGATATCCCTACTGCGACAAGACCTACCGCGACGTGAGAGTGCTCGACGACAAGAAGAAGTGCCCGGTATGCGGCGGGTGGCTCACGAGGAGAGTGAGTGGGCGCGACGGCAGGGAGTTCTTTGGCTGCACCAACTGGCCGACGTACTGCCAGTACACCGTAGACCTCGACGGGACTGGCGGCGGTAGGGGCAGAGTGCCTAGGCGCATAGACCTCAGAGTCGGCGTCGAATACCAACGGTCACAAGCGGCACGGACGGAAGACGCAGGGATGAGACGTGAACTCAAACCGCCAAAACGCGATGTCGACACTCCGAGCGTCAACATCGAGTACGAACACCTCCAACACTCTACGGTGGAAACCAGTAGGCGCGGCAACCAGCCGAGGTGTCCCAAATGTGGCGCGAACATGGTGTTGAGGTCAGGGCCCTACGGGCAGTTCTACGGCTGCACGAGGTATCCCTCGTGCAAGGGCAAGCTAGATTACAGGCAGTCGACGCGCAAGGGCAGCCAACCCAAGACCCGCCGATCGCGTGGTGGCAGTACCCCGAGATGCCCGAGATGTGGTGCTGAGATGATTCTGCGTACAAGTAGATACGGCAAGTTCTACGGTTGCTCGCGTTTTCCGTCTTGCAAGGGAAAGCGAGACTGTTCTTCCTGACTCGATGCTCTAGCTACATGCGTTGACAGACCGCCGCCTTGAGGTACATTCGCGATTCATTCGGGTAGACTGTGGCAGCCATGCGTTCAGACTCCAGCATCAACAAACGATACTTTCGCACATGTCGGCAATATGGACCACTAGCACCTCTGAATTCATTCCGAGTCGCTCGGAGACAGTCAATCAACGAAAAGCAGCCTTGGGTCTTACACCATAGCCCTCTGCAGCGCTTCACGTCCCAATATTGGCCTCCGCAATGTCCGGGTTTTGCAGAAACTTCTCGCGAACGCTCACGTATGTCAGTTGCTCGCGCACCTCGCGCCACAGGGTCCCGTCGTCCGCTTGGCTGACGTGAACCCTGTGAGGAGACGCTTCATATGTCCCGCACCGTGTCAAGTGCCAAATTCGCCCAACCCCAGGCC
>JAUMWN010000166.1 GCA_030529625.1 Coriobacteriales bacterium | reverse complement strand
AGAACATGTATCCCATATCGGCAATCGATGAGACGTCCCAAGAAGAGACATCCAGCACGGAGAGGGACGGACAGGCGAACATGAACCTTGCGGAGGTAACAGATACAGTGTTCCATGAGGCAACATCCAAGCTGGCAAGAGACGAACAGTCATAGAACATAAAGCTCATGTCGGTGACCGAGGAGGTGTCCCATGTGGAGAGGTCAAGAGAGGCGAGAGACGAGCAGCCAGAGAACATAGATCTCATGTCGGTGACCGAGGAGGTATTGCACCGTGACGCATCGACCCCTTCAAGCGAGGACAGGCCATAGAATAGGTTTAGGCAACTTTCGGGAAGTATGGTTCCTTGCTCAAACACAATCTCCTTTATGAGCTCCTTGCCTAGCTCATCGCCTCCCGCATCCATCCAAGGGGAATCCGGATAGGACCCGTTATCACGGCGCTGATTCGCACCTTTGCCGGCATACACCGTCAGTACGCCATCCGCATCTAATTCCCATGGACATGTACCCCATGTACCAGAGTCGACGGTTTCTGAAGTCGATACCGTATCAACACCTTGATCCGCCGATCTTTCAACAAGCGTCTCGCTTTGTGTTTCTCTTGCCCATGCTGAATCCGTCGGAAACCCCAAGACGGTAAGTAGAACTAACAGCATCGAGATTGTCCAAGTGTTCAGTACCAGCTTCTTTCGAGCCATCATGACCACCTTCCGAGGCATGTGTTTCTGACGTTTCTCAGCACGTGTCATTAGCGGTTTGCGTTGACTTCATTCAAGTCGCTTGGCAATTTGACAAGGCGCTCACGAACGTCAGCCTATTCACATGAATACCATGTATACATGGTGGTTCGCAAGCAGAGCTTGCCCAAAAGTTGGCGTATGGACTCTTTTGACGGACATAGCGAACTCTATCAGGGCTATGCCAGGCAGCTGGCACAACGATTGCGCGTGCTACGCGACGAGCGTCATATCGCCCAAGAGTATGTTGCCTATCACGCGGGTATCCCCACCTTCACGTACCAGAAGTTCGAGAAAGGCGAGTCTAACCCCGGCACTCCGATGAACCCACGCTTCTCCACAATCATCGCCTTGGCCATGGTCTTCGAGATTGAACCATGGGAGCTTATTCGCTTTGAGTAATGTCGTTTCGGCAGAAAGAGCGTCCTCATCTCGATTTATGGGTGCATCAGGAATCCGAACCAGTCAGAACGAATCCGCAAAAGAGGCTTGCCTAGAGCCAACGTGAATCATCAAAAAGCCGGACGCGTCACGATGGGCCTAGGCGATCGATGTTATTCAGGCCGAAATCGTATCGCAAGTTTGAACTCGTCGGAACGAGTCAGTAGTTCAACGCATGCATTTCGGCTCCGGCTTTCGTCTGGTGCCCTGCGCCTCCCGCGTCAACCTTCGCGGGCAGCGACGAGCGGAGGCGCGGCGCTTGGCCGGCTCGAGCGCGCGCAGCGCGTGTTTGCCGGCCGCCGCGCCAGATCGAGAAGCGCATTTGCCCGCGCTGTAGGCGCGGGAGGCGCAGGGCACCAGACGAAAGCCGGGGCTCGACCCAAAACGAGGCCCCTCAATGAGGGGCCTCGCAGGTCATTCAAACTTGGTTGCTCTCGGCGCGTCCTTTTGCCTTACGCCTTCTTCGCCCAACGGATGATGTCGGGGTGCAGGTCGTGGTAGATGCCCAGGTACTCCTCCGCGCGCACGCTCCAGCTAAAGTCAGCGGCCATGGCCTGCTTCTGCAGCTGTTGCCACGCCTCGGCGTCGGTCCAGAAGACCTCGCAGGCGTCGAGCAGCGTCGCGGCCATCTCGTCGGCGTTCATGTTGGCAAAGCTGAAGCCCGTGCCCTCGCCGGTGTACTTGTTGTACGGCTGGACCGAGTCGGCGAGGCCGCCAGTCTCGCGCACGACGGGCAGCGTGCCATAGCGCATGGCGATCATCTGCGACAGGCCGCAGGGCTCGAACTCCGACGGCATGAGCAGCAGGTCGCCACCGGCATACATGCGGTGCGAGAGCGCGTTGTCGAAGGCGATAATCGAACGCATCTGGTCGCCGTAGGTGTAGTCGAAGTACTGGAAGGCCTCTTCCTGGTCGCGGTCGCCCGTGCCGAGGATGGCCACCTGCACGCCGCGCTCCATGATGTAGTTCATGGCGTAGCGCACGAGGCCGAGACCCTTCTGGTTGGTCAGGCGGCCGATCATCACGACGAGCGGACGAGTCGGGTCGGTCGCCAGACCGAGCTCCTCCTGGAGCAGGCGCTTGTTCTCGGCCTTCTTCTCCAGCGTGTCGATGCTGTAGTTGACCGGTACCATCGGGTCGGTGTCGGGGTTCCACGTGTCGATATCGATGCCGTTGAGGATGCCGCGCAGGACGGAGGAGCGACGACGGAAGATGTCGTCCATGCCCTCGCCGTAGAACGGCATCTGCAGCTCGTTGGCATAGCTCGGGCTCACCGTGGTGATGATGTCGGCATAGCAGAGCGCGCCCTTCATGTAGTTGATGGAGTCGCGGTCGCAGTAGAGCTGGCCGGCAGCCGTCGGGTTGTCGGCAAGGCCGAGGATGTCCTCGAGGACCTTGTCGGTGTACTGGCCCTGGAACTTCACGTTGTGGACGGTGAAGACCGTCTTCACGTTGCAGCAGGCCTCGGAGGCCTGGTAGAACTCGCGCAGGAATACGCAGGCCATGGCGGTCTGCCAGTCGTTGCAATGCAGCACGTCGCACTGCAGCTCGGGCAGCCACTG
>JAUMWN010000097.1 GCA_030529625.1 Coriobacteriales bacterium | reverse complement strand
CTCTTCCTTCTCGGCCTTTGCCGCCGCCGCAGCCTCCTCCTTGGCCTTGCGAGCCTCGAACTCGGCCTTTTCCTTCTCGAAGGCGGCGCGCTCGGCGGCGAGCTTTGCGGCCTCGTCGGCCTCGGCGCGCGCCTGCTCGATGAGCTCGTAGGCGCTCTCGCGGTCAATCGCCAGCTCGTACTTGGACATGAGCTCGCCGGAGTTGGCGATCACGTTGGACACGATGCCCGAGTCGGCGGCGGCCATGCGGCACCCCGGGAACAGCACACGCGCACGCTCCACGATACTGGGGCGGCCGTCGGCGTCGAGGAAGCTCACCAGGGCCTCGCCCGTCGCGATGTCCTGCAGCGCCTGCACCGAGTCGAACGCGGGGTTGGCCCTAAAGCTCGCGGCGGCGGCACGCACGGCCTTCTGCTCTGCCGGCGTGTAGGCGCGCAAACCGTGCTGCACGCGGTTGGAGAGCTGCGCCAGCACCTCGTTGGGAATGTCGGAGGGCGACTGGGTGATAAAGTACACGCCCACGCCCTTGGAGCGAATGAGCTTGACCACCTGCACGATCTTGTCGTTGAGCTGCTTGGGCATGCCGTCAAAGAGCAGGTGCGCCTCGTCGAAGAAGAACACGAACTTGGGCTTGTCGGGGTCGCCCACCTCGGGCAGGCGCTCAAACAGCGTGGAGAGCATCCACAGCAGGAACATGGAGTAGATGAGCGGCATGCTTATGAGCTGGGCCGCATTGAGGATGTTTACGTAGCCACGGCCGTTGGCGTCGCACTCAAACCAGTCCATGATGTCGAGGTCGGGCTCGCCAAAGAAGATGTCGCCGCCCTGGTCCTCCACGGCGATGAGCGCGCGTTGGATCGCGCCCACAGACTGCGTGGACACGCGGCCATAGGTCGTCTCGTACTCCTTGGCGTGCTCGGCCACGTACGCGAGCATGGAGCGCAGGTCCTTGAGGTCGAGCAGGAGCATCTGCTGGTCGTCGGCCACGCGGAACACGATGTTGAGGACGCCCTGCTGCACCTCGGTGAGGCCCAGCAGGCGGCTGAGCAGCTGCGGGCCCATATCGCTAATGGTAATGCGCACCGGAATGCCCGCATCGCCCAGCATGTCCCAAATGCGGCACGGGGTGCCTTGGAACGCGAACTGGTTCTCGTCGATGCCAAAGTCTGCCATGCGGGAGCGCAGGCCGTCCGTGAGCTCGCCCGCCTGGGCCATGCCCGTGACGTCACCCTTTACGTCGGCCATAAACACCGGCACGCCGGCATCCGAGAAGCCCTCGGCCATAACCTTGAGCGTAACGGTCTTGCCCGTGCCCGAGGCACCGGCAATCAGTCCGTGGCGGTTGGCCTGGTTGAGCAGCAGGTAGCAGGGATTCTCGCCTTGGGCCATCCAAATCCTGTCGTTTGTGAGCATGGTGAGTCCTCTCGAACGATCGTGTTTTTCCATCTCCCCTATTGTATCAGCCGACCGGCGTGCCGTGCCGAGCCTTGTGCCAAGCGTACGCGTTCTCGCACGATGGAAACTGAGAAAAGGGGCCTGACCCCTTTTCTCATTACGCGTTGAGAATGGCGTCGTACACCTGGGAGCGGGCGAGGCCGTACTCGCGGGCGAGGCGCTTGGCAAGGCGGCTCTTGGACTCGCCGGCCTCAAGGCCTGAGGCTATGGCATCGGCCAGCGAGACCGACGGACCGCACGTCTCCAGCACCTCTCCCTGCACAGGCCCCTCCACCACGATCACGCACTCGCCGCGCACCTCGGGCCCGGCGGCAACGCGCTCGGCCAGCGCAGGCGCCATGTCGCGCACGACCTCCTCGTGCATCTTGGTAAGCTCGCGCACCAGCGCCACGCGCCGCGATGGCATAACCTGCGCGATTGACGCGAGCGTGTCTGCAACCCTGTGCGGCGACTCGTAGAACACCAACGCGCCCGGCACGACCAACAGCTCGCGCAGGCGCTTGAGCTGCTGACCCTGCTTGCGCGGCAAGAACCCCTCAAAGAAGAAGTGCTCCATGGGAAGCCCCGACGCCACCAACGCGCAGGTGACGGCACTTGGCCCGGGAATGACCTCGGTGGACAGCCCGGCGTCGAGCGCCGCGTCCACCAGATGGCGCCCCGGGTCCGAGACGCCCGGCATGCCCGCGTCCGAGACAAACGCCACACGCTCCCCGGCCCCAACGCGCTCCAGCACCGCAGGCACGCGCGAGCGAATCACGTGCTCGTCGCAGCGCTGCAGCGGAACGCGAATGTCAAAGCGGGCCAGCAGCTTTGAGGTCACGCGCGTGTCCTCGCACAGCAGCAGGTCCGCATTGCGCAGCGTGGCCAGCACGCGCGCGGAAATGTCGTCGAGGTTGCCAATGGGCGTGCCCACCATGGAGAGCATGCCCGCATGGTTCGCCCCCGTCGCACGCACCGCCTACTCCAGCATGCTTCGCTCAAAGATGGCCAGGGCAATGCGGGAGTCCCAACCCGACAGCTGGGCGCCAGTCTTCCACGTTTGGAAGAACCATCCGGGCAGGTCTTCGAACGCGGCGATCTGCTCGGAGCAGTACACGCGCTCGAGCGCGATGCGTCCCTCGGGAGTCATGAGGGAGTCGGCAAAGGGCAGCGCCGCAGACCACGCGCCCACCATAACCGGCAGCCCGCTCTTATACGCCTTCGCGAGCATCTCCTTGGACTGCCTCACCAGCTGAGTGGCACCGGCAGGACCCGTGGCGTCGATCTTGTCGGTGTAATGGTACAGATGACAGTCCAGCCACACGTTGGTGTAGCGACCGGACGTCATAAAGCCCCGCCATGCCTGGGGCATCCCCGCATCGGGCAGCACCACGCACGGGGCCTCCCCGGCCGCCTCGCGCACGGCGGCATACGCCTCGCGGTAGTAGTTACGCAACGCATGCGGAGAAACGCCTTCGGTGATGCCAAACAGGCCCTTGCGGTGCTGGAGCACCGGCTCGTCGGCCACCTCCACGCCCATGAGCGCGGGCGCATGGGCGTAGCGCTTGGTGAGGCGATACAGCACATTGAGCATGGATCCGCGGTGGTTTCGACCTGCGCTGGAAATCTCGTTCTCCTCGTTGGGCTTGCCCGGGTTGATGGACAGGACCAGCAGCACGCTAATGGCATTGTCGTGAGCCCACTGCATGGCGGCGTCCACGTACTCCACGCATCCCACGTTAAAGCTGGGCTCCGGGCCGTCCTCCCCAAACACATACCAGGGCACGGGCAGACGCACCGCATTGAAGCCCCTGCGCGCGATGCGCTCGAAATCCTCACAGGTGATAAAGGTGTCGCGATGCTCTCGCACGAGATCGCGGTACAGGCCCCTTCCGAGCGTCTCGGCAACGCCACGCTCTCCCAGCGCGCCGGTACCGGCAAACAGGTCTGGCGTAACCCAGGACTCAAGACTGAGCCATCCCGTAAGGTTTACCCCATGAAAGGCACGACGCTCCACCATCGAGAACTTCCTTCCGCACATACATACATCTTAAAAAACCTGTTCCAGTATAGCCCCACCACGGGACAAAAAAGGCCCACAACGTGGGCCAATGCCACTATTGATGTATGGCAGCGGCGAAATCTGCGCTGGGGGGACAGTCCCCTAAACTTAGGGGACTGTCCCCTGAGTTTCGGGGACTGTCCCCCCAGTGCAGTTATGACTGGTCGCCCTGCTCGGGCTTACGAGTCCTGCGCCTGCGGCGGCGACGCTTGGGCGCCTCACCGGCTGGCTGTCCGCCTTGGTTGGACTGCGGCTTGGGCTGCGACGAGGGCTGCTGCTCGGACTTCTGTCCCGCGCGGTCGCCCGGACGGCGCTTGGCCTGGCGATGGCGGCGCCTCTCGGTGCCCTTCTCGGCGCTTTTCTCATCACCCGTGGCCGGCGCCTGCGCCTTGGCCGGGGCCTGCGTTTGCGTCGCAGCCTCGCCAGCGCCACTTACACTCAAGCGTCTGCGACGGCGCCGACGCGTGCGCTTCTCGGGCGCTTCCGTCTCCTTGGCGGCAGCAGTCGAGGCGCGACGCTCCTGCGCCTCCGCGCGGGTCCTGGGGGCGGCGTCGGCGGGCGCCGCGGCGCTCTTCTTGCGACGCCTCCGGCGACGGCTGGGCTGGGCCTGCTCGCCCTGGCTCGCGCCGGCCTCGTCCGCAACCTGCCCCTGGGCACCCGTGCCCTGGGCGCCAGACCCCTTGCGCTTGCGACGCTTACGCGGCTTGGTCTCCACAAACAGGTCTGCCTCGTCAAACGCGTCCGGCGGCACCACGCCGTTCTTGCGGTCCAGCTCCGCCAGCGCCATCTGTACGTCGGGAGAGCTCAGCTTTTCCAGCGACTCACGCACCACGGTGTCGGGCCTGCAGGGACAGTGCAGCTCCTCGGACTTCTTTACCGCGGCCTCCGACGTCACCATCTCCGCCAGCGGAATGCGCACGATCTTGCCGTTCTCGATGCGCATGCAGATCTCTTCCTTGGGCGTGTCGTACTCCACGATCTTGGCCTTGCCCAGAGGCGTGTCTATAACGGCGTTGCGCTTGGGCGCGCGCCCCTTAAAGTCGCGATACGCCTCGAACTCGTAGCGCAGGCAGCACATGAGCCTGCCACAGGCGCCGCTGATCTTGTTGGACGTGAGCGGCAGGTCCTGCTCCTTGGCCATGCGAATGGAGACCGGCTCGAACGAGAGCCCAAACCGCGCACAGCACAGCTCCTGTCCGCAGTGGCCAAAACCGCCCACCACGGCCGCTTCCTCGCGCACGCCAATCTGACGCATGTCGATGCGCTCGTGCAGCTCGCGCGACAGGTCGCGCACCAGCTGCCTAAAGTCCACGCGCTCCTCGGCCGCAAAGTAGCACACCACCTTCTCGCCGCCAAACAGGTACTCGACGGCGACGGGCTTCATGTCCAGGCCACTCTCAGACACCAGCCGGCGGAAGGTGGGAAACGTCTCGTCACCCTTGCGCGCCAGCCGGTCGGCCAGGTTGAGGTCGGCCTCGGTGGCAACGCGCAGCACGGGCTTGAGGGTGGCGTTGCCAATGGTCTTGCTCAGCTCCTGCTCGCTCATCTCGCGCGGGTTGGACGTGGCTAGGCCAATCTCGGTCCCTCGCTCCGTAGAGCACACCACATGGTCGCCTTCCAGCGCACCCGTGGTTCCTGCGTCAAACCAGAGGTCGCGAACGGCATGGGAAAACTTCACCGGTATAACGGTGGGCATACGAGTGCCTCCTTGATAGAGAAAAGCATGACCTCCAGGGCCAGCTGTGGCGTTACGTTATGGGCGACGTTGCCTGCGGCAACACGACAGGCCTCGAGCGCTCCAAGCACGCCCGCAGTCGTGGTTGCCTGCGCAATGCGCTCGACGGCATCCTCAACGTCGGTGTTTACCATGGGTTCGGCTGCCCCCTCGCAGCGCATGAGCACGTCGCGCAAGAACGACTCCGCAGCCGCGAGCGCTTCCATAATACCCGAACGCTCCCGTGCCGTGAGTTCGCGCTTGTGCATCTCCTCAATCTGCCGAAGAGCCCTGTCCGACAAAAACTCCTCGTCGTCCGCCGACGCGCGCTCCTGCTGCTGCCTCACCTCATCGAGCGGAGAGCGAATTCGTGCGCACAGGTCCTTGGCCGCCACGAGCACGTCCCACGCATCGTCGTTCTCCAGCTCGCACAATACGCGAACCATGGTACGGCGCACCTCCCTGCGACCGGGTGAGGCCAAGAACTCCGCGGCACGGCTGGGGGCCCCGGTAACGGCAAGCGCGATGCGCGCCTCCTCCTCGCTCACGCCCGTCTTGCGCACGACCGAGTCGATGGCGACCTGCGGCGCGACCACCCTAAAGGGCACCTGCTGGCACCGGGACACGATGGTGGGAAGCACGGCGTCGGCAGACCGCGCAATGAGGATGAAGACCACGTTGGGAGGCGGCTCCTCTATGGTCTTGAGCAGGGCGTTTGCCGACCTGCCCCGCAGGCGGTCCGCCCCGTCCAGGATGTACACCTTGGCGCCTGCGCGCACGGGCGCCATCGCCACGTCCTCCATGAGCTCGCGCACCTGGTCCACCAAATAGCCCGACACGCCGCCTGGCGAGAGGTGTCGCACGTCGGGATGGGTGTGATGCGCCACGCGGATGCACTCGTCGCACGAGCCGTCACCACCCTGTGGGCACACGATGCACTGCGCGAGCGCGTCGGCCGCTTCGAGCATGCCCGCACCCGGCACGCCCAGGAACAGGTAGGCATGCGAGAGCCTGCCCTCCACGAGCGCCGCGGCGAGGAAGTCGCGCACGCGCGGCTGGTTCTGGATGCGCTTGAGCGCGTTGGGCGCGATCGAGACGTTGGCCACGGCTAGCCCCAACCGCCGTCCAAGCCCTCGGAAAGCGTTTGGCGCACACGGGCATGCACGACCTCCACCGGACCCGTCGCGTCGACGATGCGCACGCGGTGGGGTTCGTCCTGTGCCAGCTTGAGGTAGCCGTCGCGCACCTTGCGCTGGAACTCCGTGCCCTCGCCCTCCACGCGGTCGGTCGCCTCATGCGTGGCCCGCTTAAGCGCCTCGAAGGGGTCGAGGTCGAACACGATCGTGAGGTCGGGTGCCAACCCGCAGCTTCCCAGGTTGTTTGCCATGCTCACCACGTTTGCCGACAGACCGCGAGCAGAGGCCTGGTAGGCATAGGTGGAGTCGTAGAAGCGGTCGCACACCACCACGGCACCCCGCTCCAGCGCTGGCTCGATCACCTCGCGCACGAGTTGCGCGCGGGCGGCCTCGTACAGGAGCAGCTCGCACTCGTCGCACATCTCATCGTACTGGGGGTCCAGGACGAACAGGCGGATCTTCTCGGAGATGCGCGTGCCACCGGGCTCGCGCAGCCGTACGACCTCGTGTCCCTCGGACTCCAGGTCCTCCACCAGCAACGTTGCCTGCGTGGTCTTTCCGCAGCCGTCCACACCCTCAAGCGTAATAAACAGTCCTGGGTTCGACATAAAACCTCTCCCTTCCTGCGCGTTCCCAACGATTATGGCACATGCCTCCCGATTTCCCAACGAACGCCCGGGGTGAGAAAAGGGGCCAAACCCCTTTTCTCACTTTTGGCTCAGAGTGAGAAAAGGGGTTTGGCCCCTTTTCTCACTTAGCGCTTCTTGGAAGCCGCCGTCCTCCTTGCGCGCCTCTTGGGCGCGGCCTTCTGCTCCTTGCTGGGGCAGTCCATGTTCACGCAGATGCGCCATGGGCCGCGCTGCGTGACGACCTCCACCATGGGCGCACCGCAGTCGGGGCAGGTCTGGCCCAGGGCGCGCAGCTCGCCGCGGGCAGGAAGCGGGTAGCTCGTGCCGCACTCCTCGTAGTGCTCGCAGCGAATGAAGCGCTTGCCCGTGCGCTCGCTCTTGTGTGCGATGAGGTCCCCGTGGCGTCCGGCGTTGGCACAGGCCGTGCACTCCCCCACCTTGAGGTCGGGCTCGAAGTTCGTGGGGCACGCCGGGTTGATGCACGTCTCGTAGGCACGCTGACGGAACGGCTGCACCTTTACGCGCGGCGCGCCGCACTCCGGGCACGCACCGTCCAGCGGTGAGATGCGACCCTGGGGAACGGGATAGGTCACGTCGCAGTCGGGCCAGCCCATGCAGCCCACGAACGATCCGCGGGTCTTTGCCGACGACTTCATCACCAGGTCCTTGCCGCACTTGGGGCAAATGCCCACCTTGGCATCGGCGGTAACGGCGTCGGCGATCTCGTTGCCCAGATCGTCCTTGTGTTCGATGAGCTTGTCGATCCACTCGGCGAGCACCGCGCGGGACTGCTCCACCACGCGATCCTGGGTGTCGGCTCCCTCGCTCACGCGCGTCATGCTCTGCTCGAGCTCGGCCGTCATCTCTGGCGTGGTTATGGGTGGCGCGAACTCGTGTAGCGCCTTAATAACCGCCATGCCCAGCTGGCTGGGCTCCACGGGGTCGTTCTTGAGGTACTTCACGTCGTACAGGCGCTGGATGATGCTGGCGCGCGTGGACTTGGTGCCCAGGCCGCGGCGCTCCATCTCCTGGATGAGACGACCCTGGCTGTAGCGCGCAGGCGGCTCGGTTTGCTTGGCGTCCAACTGCATGGACCGTACGTCGCACACGTCGCCCACCTCAAGCGCCGGCAGCTGGTCGTCCTTCTTGAGGCCAAACGGGTAGATGGCCCTAAAGCCCGGTTTGACCAGCACCGACCCGGACGTGACGAACGGCTCGCCGCCAATGGTCAGGCTCACCTTGGTTCCCTCGCTCACCGAGGAGTCCATGAGCGTAGCCAAGAAGCGCCTGGCCACGAGGTTGTACAGCTTCCACTCCGCCGGCTGCAGCTTGTGCGGGTCGGCTGGTGCCGTGGGATAGATGGGCGGGTGGTCGGTGGTCTCCTGCTTGCCGCGCGTCGCGGTGAGCTTGTCCTGGCGCAAAAGCTCGCCGCACACCGGCGCGTACTGCGGCACGGCCGACAGCGTCTTTACACACTCGCGCAGGTCCAGCGACTTGGGATACACCGTGTTGTCCACGCGCGGGTACGAGATGAGGCCGCTCATGTACAGCGACTCGGCCAGGCGCATGGTACGTGCCGGCGAGAGGCCCTCGCTGGCAGCAGCTGCCTGCAGCGACGTGGTGTTGAACGGTGCGGGCGGGCGCTGCGTGCGCGCCTTCTTAACGACGTCGGTTACCTGGGCCGTCTTGGCGTCGCGCACGTTTGCAAAGGCCGCATCGGCCGCAGCCTTGTCCTTGAACCGCGCGGTGGCATGGGTGGTCCTAAACGGGTCGGAGTCGTCGTGTGTCAGCTCGCCCGAGATAACCCAGTAGTCCTCGGGGACGAACCGCTCACGCTCCTCCTCCTTCTCGACCACCAGCGCCAGCGTGGGCGTTTGCACACGGCCAGCCGACCGCACGTTGCCAAAGCCGCCCCGGCGTGCCAGCGTGAGGTATCGCGTGAGCACCGCGCCCCACACCAAGTCGATGTACTGGCGACTCTCGCCGGCGTCGGCCAAGTCCTGGTCCAGCTCCACCAGGTTGTCAAACGCATGGTCGATCTCGGCTTTGGTAAAGGCGGAGTAGCGTGCGCGGCTCACGGGCGTGTTGGGCGCGACCATGCGAATCTGCCGCAGGGCGTCGGAGCCGATAAGCTCGCCCTCACGGTCGAAGTCGGTACCAATAACGATCTCGTCGGCTTTCTTCGCCAGGTTCTTGAGCGCGCGAATGATCTCCTTCTCGGCAGGGAGCTTCTCGATGGGAGCCCACACGAGGTAAGGCAGGCTGGGCACCTTCCAGCCCTTGATGTCGATGCCGTCTGCCAGGTAGGGCTTACGCTTGGTGGCAAAGGGCGGTCGCGCCAGGCCGTCGGGCACGTTGGCCGGCATCACCTCGCCGTCTGCGGAGACTCCGTACCAACCCTGCTCGTCGCTAAACTTGAGCTCCTTGGGAAAGTCGGGGGCCAGGATGTGGCCCCGCAGGCCGATCGTGACCCACTCCTCACCGTCGTGCTGGAAGCGGTAGATGGGCGTGTTGTATACCTTGTCGGCCTTGGGCCGGCCCACATCGCATAGCAGACGTCCAATCTGCGTGGCGGCATCGTTCTTCTCGGTTACCACAAGCTTCACGTGCATCTCCTCGTTGCGTTTGGTGTTTGGGTGTTGTGGTTGGTGGGCTATGCCTTTTCCAGCTCCCGCTCGGCGTACTGCTCACGCGTCCAGTACAGGGCCTCCTTGCCGTCGCGCACAACGATTACCCGCCTCGCAACGGCAAGCGACACCTCGTACAGGGCCAGCATAACGGCGTACATGAGAATCATGGTGATGGGCGACGCATCCGGTGTGACCACGCCGCACACCACCAGCAGTGCCACGTACACGTAGCGCCACTGTCCACGGAACGTGCGGTAGGGCACCACGTGCAGGATGGAGAGGTAGAAGATGATGAGCGGCAACTGGAAGGCGATGCCAAAGCCCACCTCCAGAAGCATCATGATGGAGAGATAGTCCTCGGCGTTTACCGTTGCCGTGGCGAACTCGGTTATTTGCTCGATGAGCCAGCCAAACGCCGCCTTTTGGATTACCAGGTAGCAAAAGATCATGCCCAAGAAGAACAGGCCAACCATGGCGGCAAGCGTGGGCGTGACCCAGCGGCGCTCCTTCTCGGTGAGCGCCGGGAGGAAGAATCCCAGGACCTGCCACAGGATTACCGGCGTGCACATAATCATGCCAAAGAAGAGCGAGACCTTAAAGCGGATGGAGAAGCCGCCCAGCACCGTGAGCACCGTGAGCTGCGAGCCTTCGGGCAAAACGGCGTTTACGGGGTCGAGCATGATGTCGATGAGCGTGGGCGTGGCAAAGTACACCACCAGCGCCGCGGCGATTACCGACACCACCACGATGGTGAGCCGGCGCCGGAATTCGGCCAGGTGGTCGAACAGGGGCATGCGTGCTGGTCCTATGGGCATGGCAATGTGGGTGCGCGGCGCCTAGGCCTGATCGCGCCCGTCCTCCTCTCCAGTCGCGTCGGCGGCGGACTGCTCTGCGGCCTTGGCCTCGTCGGCCTGCGTGCGCGAGCTCTTGCGAGACGTGATGGCATACAGGTCGGCCGCACTGGTGGGAGCGGGAGCCTCCGGGGCCTCCTCCTCGGGCTTCTCGGTCGCGACATCGGCGGACTGCT
>JAUMWN010000165.1 GCA_030529625.1 Coriobacteriales bacterium | reverse complement strand
ACCGCCGGGTATCCGCAGGCAGGCGAGCCGAACCGCTCGGCCGACTACGCATAACAAACCTCCTATCCAAGAGAGTTGAGGAACGCAATCAGGTCACCGTCCTTCCTCCAGTCGGGCATGTCCGCCTCCCCGGTGACCTTGGGGGCAAGGGCGCAGATGGCATCCTGCTTGACGCGGTTGTCAGCACGCGCGTAGACCATCGTCGTCGAGACGTCCTCGTGGCCCAGGAAATCGCGGATGTAGACGATATTCACGCCGGCCGCGAGCATGTGGACCGCCTTGCTGTGCCTCAGCATGTGACAATGGACGTGCCCTGGGAAGGTCGGGTCATCCGCATGGCACATGGACGCGTACTTCGACACCACGTAGCGCATGCCGTCCCTTGTCATGCGCCCGCCGCTGCGGTTGGTGACGAGCGGGGCGTCCCCAGGCAGGCCACCCCTCTGCCGGTCGACGTAAAGCCGGACGAGTCTCGCCGTCGCGTCGGAGATCACGACCGTCCTCGCCTTCCGCCCCTTGCCGACGAGTCTCGCCGTCGGGCATCCCCTGGCAGTCGCGACGTCCCTGACGGCCATGCCGCAAAGCTCCTGCACCCTGCAGCCGGCGTCGTAGAGCAGCGAGAGGGCAACGCGGTGACGAAGCCCCATGCGGGTGTGCGCGTCCGGCCTGTTCACGAGCGCGGCGACCTGCTCGACCGTGAGGAACGAGACCTCCCTCGGCACCGACTTCGCAGACCTTATGGCCATGACCTCCTGCATCTGCGCCATGTGCTCGACGCTCTCGAGTTGGGCGTACGCGGCAAGGGACTTCACGGCGGCCAGCCGCTGGTTGGCGGTGGAGGTCTTGCAGCCGCGGAAGCGCAGCCACTCGAGGAAGGAGACCACGAGCTCGCGGTCGAGCAGGCCGATCGTGAACGACTCCAGACTCATGCCCCTCTCCTCGGTGACGTAGACGCACAGCAGCTTGATCGCGTCGCGGTAGCTGCCGACGGTGTTGGCCGAGTACCCCCGCTGCAGCGGGAGCCAATCCGTGAGGAACGACGCCACCAGCCTGGCGAAGTCAGTGGAACTCCCGGCCATCGTCGTCCACCTCCTCCACGATCTCGGGGTACGATGCGTCGAGCGCCGCCTTGATCGCCGGATGCGCCTCGGCGGTGAGCCTGAGGTAGTAGGCCGTCTCCTCGAAGGACTCGTGACCGAGGGCAGTGCGCATGTAGGGCAGCCAGGCAAGGGGGTCCTTTCCCTCCTCGACCCATCTGAGCAGGAGCCTGACACAGAAGGTATGCCTGAGATCATGAATCCGTGGCCCCCTCCCGGTGTGCGGGATGCCAGCGCGCTCCAGGTAGCGGCGGAAGTTGCGGTACGCGTTCTGCAGTGTCATGGGAGTGCCCGGGCGGACGGGGAACAGATACCCGTCGGCACCCTCGCCCGTGATGGCCCCAAGCCCGGCGCAGGCCGGGACGAGGTCGGCGTGCAGGGGAACGAGGCGGTCCTTGCGCCCCTTGGCACCCGTCACGACGAGCGTGCCCGCGCGCTCGTCGAGGTCGCCGACCCTGCGGAGCCTCGCCTCCGACAGTCGCATGCCGGTCGAGTACAGCACGCGCCAGAACACCGGCGCCACCCGGTCCCTCCAGGGACCCTCGCCAGGCACTGGCCGACTCGCGTCGACGGCAGCGAAGAACCTCGCCAGCTCGTCGTCCGTGTAGATGTGGGGGTCGTACCTCGGCCCCTTTCTCACCAGGCCCTTTGGCGGAATCCATGCCTCGACGCCGACGTCGGACAGGTGCCTGCAGAGCACGCGCATCTCGCTGACCCGGTGGTGGTGCGTCCTCTCCGACTCGTGGGGGCGCCTGCGGCACCAGTCCTCCACGACCTCCCTGGGAAGGGATCTGGACGGGTGGCCCAGGCCCACGAGCCACGCGTCAATCCTGGCGAAGGCGAGCTCCGCCGATTCGTAGCCAAGCCCCATGGCCCGCTTGGTGGCGACGAGGCCCCGTATGTCGCCGGCAAGCGGACTGCGCAAAACAAGCGCCACCTCACCCATCGCGACCACCGCCGAGGGCCTCCGAGCTGGGCAGCGGGACGGGCTCGACCACGCACTCCCTGAGCCTCTCGAGGTCGGTCTTCAAGTATGTGGCGGTGACGTCCACGTCCGCATGCCCGAGGACCGAGGCTATCACGGGCAGCGGCGTCCCGTCGCCGAGCATCATCGAACCGGCGGTGTGTCGCAGCGAGTGGAACCCACTCCTTCTCCCTCGTCGGTCTAAGCCCGCCTTCCGCATGTGCTTGATTATGGCCTGGGAGAGGTGGTCGTTGTCGGAGAGGGGGCCGTACGGGGGCCTGTGGCTCAGGAAGACGTGGCCGTCCCCCTCGGCGGTCGGCCTGCCGTTCCGCACGTAGTCAATGACGGCCCAGCCGACGGAGTCGGGGATGGGCAGCGTCAGCGGCCTGCCAGTCTTTCGCTGCACGATGCTGAGCTGCTTGGCCGTCCAGTCGAAGTCGCGGAACCTGAGCCCCTTGATGTCACCGATCCTGAGGCCGAGCACGCAGGCGAGGACCATCATCGCGTAGTCCCTCTTGCCGAGCGGCCCCTCGCGGTCGACGGCGGCGAGCAGCGCCCTGAGGTCGTCGGGATCCCAGGCTGACGGTATGTGCGGCGCCCTCGGCGCGGGCGGGACGTGGACGCGGGCGGCGACGTCGTGGGCGACGATGCCCCGCGACCGGAGGAACCTGAGCAGGTGTCGGGCGCCGCACACGCGCTGCTCGACGGTCTTGTAGGTGTAGCCGGCGAGCGTCCTCACGTATGCCTCGACCGCGTCGAGGTC
>JAUMWN010000164.1:1995-2848 GCA_030529625.1 Coriobacteriales bacterium | reverse complement strand
CCCTGCGCTATTGCCAGACCGACTTCCCGTATCGTCCGGGCAACCACAGCCTGCTCACCTTCTCCATCATGTACGCGTTCAACGAGAACTTCGTGCTGCCGCTCTCACACGACGAGGTCGTGCACGGCAAGTGCTCGCTCATCACCCGCCAGCCCGGTGACTTCTGGCGTCAGATGGCCGGCCTGCGTGCGCTGGCGTTCTATCAGTATGCGCATCCGGGCGGACAGCTCAACTTTATGGGTAACGAGATTGGCCAGTTCATCGAGTGGCGCTACTACGAGGGCATCGAGTACTTCCTGGCCGAGGAGTACGAGGCCCACGGCAAGTACCAGCAGTTCGTTGCCGCGCTCAACAAGTTCTACGGCGAGCAGCCCGCGCTGTGGGAGAAGGGCTATGAGGAGAGCGGCTTCGAGTGGATTGACGCCAACAACTCCAACCAGTGCGTGATCAGCTTCGTGCGCCACGGCGACAACCCCGACGACGACCTGCTGTTCGTGATCAACTACGAGGTCAACCCCTACGAGGAGTACCGCATTGGCGTGCCGCGCGAGGGCTACTGGCGCGAGGTGTTCAACACCGACGAGGAGGCCTTTGGCGGCTCTGGCGTCACCAACGCCGACATCCGCCTTGAGTCGGAGGAGAAGCCTTGGAACCTGCGCTCCAACTCCATCAAGGTGCGCGTCCCGCCGCTGGGTGGCGCCGTGTTCAAGTTCGACGGCAAACTGCCGCCCAAGCCCAAGAAGCAGTCCGTGCTCGAGCGCATCGCTGCAAAGCATGCCGCCCAGTCCACCAAGAAGGCTCCGGCGAAGAAGGCACCTGCAAACAAGGCCGCTCCTGCAAAGAAGGCTGCCAA
>JAUMWN010000164.1:0-1985 GCA_030529625.1 Coriobacteriales bacterium | reverse complement strand
GCGCTCACCGAGGCCGAGCTCAAGGCAAAGCGCTCCGCCGCCGCCAAGAAGGCTGCCGCCACGCGCCGCGCCAACGCCGCCAAGAAGAAGGCCGAGGCTGAGGCCAAGAAGGCCAAGAAGTAGTCTCCGCTCACATCGTCGTTTGGCTTGGGCCGGGCGCGGGGAATCCCTCGCGCTCGGCCTTTTGCTGTCCGTAAGATACCGCCTCAGCTTGCTGCCGGGGACAAAGGTGACGGGGACGTTTGTCCCACCTAATAGGACGCGGGCGGTCACTCCCCATTTGCGAATCCGAGTTCCCAGGACAAACGTCCCCGTCCCCGTTGTCCTGGCGCGAAAAAGAGAAAAATCTAAGTGTCACTATGAAGATTTTTCTAAGTGTGGTTGTATAAGCCATCAAAGGTGGGTACTATACACAACGTTGGCTATGCAAGGACGCGCAGTGCGTCACAAAGGAGGTAAGCATCATGACGTTGAAGCCACTGGGCGATCGTGTACTCGTGAAGCCCGCTCCCAAGGAGGAGAAGACCGCAACCGGCCTGTACATCTCTTCTGGTGCACAGGAGAAGCCGCAGCGCGGCGAGGTTATTGCCGTGGGCGCCGGCAAGCTGGACGACAACGGCAACCGCATCCCCGTGGACGTTAAGGTTGGCGACCAGGTGTTCTATGGCAAGTTTGGCGGCAACGAGGTAAAGGTCGACGGCGAGGACCTGCTGCTGCTCCGCGCTGACGACATCTATGCCGTTATCGAGGACTAGTCTCAAAGCGTAAGCGAAGAGCAATCAAAGGAGAATGAGCATGGCTAAGGATATTGTCTTCGGCACCGACGCGCGTGCCAAGCTCGCCAAGGGCGTTAACACCCTGGCTGACGCCGTTACCACCACCATGGGCCCCAAGGGCCGCTATGTTGCGCTGCAGCGTTCCTACGGCGCTCCCACCATCACCAACGACGGCGTTTCCGTCGCCAAGGAGATCGAGCTCAAGGACCCCATCGAGAACATGGGTGCCCAGCTCGTCAAGGAGGTCGCGACCAAGACCAACGACCTCGTGGGTGACGGCACCACCACCGCCACGCTGCTGGCCCAGGTCATCGTAAACGAGGGCCTGCGCAACGTTGCCGCCGGCGCCAACCCCATCGCCATCCGTCGCGGCGTCGAGTCCGCCGTGTCCGCGGTCGTGGAGTCCATGCGTGCCGCCGCCAAGGCAGTCTCCACCAAGGACCAGATTGCCTCCGTTGGCACCATCTCCGCCTCCGACCCCAAGGTGGGCGAGAAGATCAGCGACGCCATGGAGGTCGTGGGCAAGGACGGCGTTATTACCGTCGACGAGGACAAGACCAACTTTGGCATCTCCATCGACACCGTCGAGGGCATGCAGTTTGACAAGGGCTACATCTCCCCGTACTTTGCCACCGACACCGAGAACATGACGGCCGAGCTCGAGGACCCCTACATCCTCATGACCGACCAAAAGATCAGCGATCCCCACGACATCGAGCCGCTGCTCAACGCCGTGCTGCAGAGCCGCAAGCCGCTGCTCATCGTTGCCGAGGACGTGGACGGCGAGGCGCTGGCCACCCTCATCCTCAACCGTCTGCGCGGCGTGCTGCAGGTTGCCGCCGTCAAGGCCCCTGGCTATGGCGACCGCCGCAAGCGCATGCTCGAGGACATCGCCATTCTTACCGGTGGCCAGGTTGCCATGAAGGAGCTGGGCATCGAGCTGACCAACATCTCCGCCGAGATGCTGGGCACCGCCAAGTCCGTCAAGATCACCAAGGACGAGACCACCATCATTGGTGGCGCTGGCTCCAAGCAGGCCATCGACGACCGTGTGGCACAGATCAAGGCCGAGATTGAGCACACCGATTCCGACTTCGACCGCGAGAAGCTCCAGGAGCGTCTTGCCAAGCTGTCTGGTGGCGTTGCCGTAATCAAGGTTGGCGCTGCCACCGAGCCCGAGCTCAAGGAGATCAAGCACCGCATCGAGGA
>JAUMWN010000029.1:23619-29667 GCA_030529625.1 Coriobacteriales bacterium | reverse complement strand
GTGTACATTGGCAACGTGATCAAGTGCCGTCCGCCCAACAACCGTAACCCCAAGCCCGAGGAGATAGCCGCCTGCGCGCCGTTCTTGCGCGAGCAGATTCGCTCCATCTGGCCCGACGTGATCGTGTGCCTGGGCAACTTTGCCGCCCACTTCGTGCTGCGCACGGAGGTGGGCATCACCAGCCTGCGCGGACGCTTCCACCAAACGGGGCACTTTGCCGTTATGCCCACGTTCCACCCCGCTGCGGCGCTCTACCACCGAGAATGGCAGCCCGTGCTGGAGGATGACTTCCGCATGCTGGGCGCCTGGCTCGCTGAGCATCCGGCGGGCCCGGGCAAGGAGGCATAGATGGAGGCCTCGTTCGTGACGCGCTCGACTGCCGAGACCATAGTGCTGGGTGAGCGGCTGGGACGCCTCCTGCGCGAAGGCGACGTGCTGGTACTCACCGGCGACTTGGGCGCGGGCAAGACGCAGCTCACCAAGGGCATCGCGCGTGGCCTGGGCGTGGACGACGACGTGACGAGTCCCACGTTTACCATCGGCATGGTGTATGAGGGCAGCCAGATGCCGCTGTACCACTACGACCTCTATAGGCTGGAGGATGCCGACCAGCTGGACGACACGGGGCTGTTCGACGTGCTCGGCGGCGACGGGCCGTGCGTGATCGAGTGGGGCGAGCAGTTCGCAGACCAGCTGGGAGACGAGCGGCTGGACGTGTTTCTCACCCGCCTGGACGACGAGGCGGCGGTGGGCGAGGAGCCTGCCCGCAACGTGCGCCTCGTGCCGCACGGCACGCGTGCTCGCCAGATCGCGGAGGGCCTTGCGCGCTAGCGTGACGCATAGTATGCACTGGGGGGACAGTCCCCTGTGTTTAGGGGACTGTCCCCTAAACACAGGGGACTGTCCCCCCAGTGCAACTCGCCGTGCTACACTATCAGGGCAAAAAACAGGACCACAGAGAGAAGCTGCTATGAGCAAGACCAACGGGCGCATACTGCTTGCGCTGGACACATCATGCGACATGCTGTGCTGTGCCGCAGGCCGCACAGGCGAGGGCATGGAGCTGCTGGCGAGCGCAGACCACCTGTGCCGACGTCACGCCAACGAGGAGCTCGTGCTCACCGCGCGTCAGGTGCTTGCCGACGCGGGTCTTGGCATGGGCGATGTTGATGCCGTGCTGGTGGGGCGTGGCCCCGGCTCGTTTACTGGCGTGCGCATTGGCATCGCCACGGCAAAGGGTCTGGCATGCGGGCTCTCCCGTCCGCTGTACGGCGTCTCCACGCTGGACGCCACGGCATGGACCGCCTGGCTGGCGGGCGTGCGTGGCACGGTGGCGGTGGCTGCCGACGCCATGCGCGGTGAGGTGTACCCCGGCATCTACGAGCTGGACGAAGACGGCGCGCGGCGCACCTTTGCCAGCGAGACCGTGTGCAAGGCCGACGCCTGCGTGGCCGCATGGCAGGAGCGCGACGACGCGCAGGACCTGCAGCTCACTGGCAACGGCCTGACCAAGTATCGCGACCGGTTTGAGGCTGCGGGCTTGGGGCGCATGCTGGACGAGTCGCTGTGGTTTCCCACGGGCGAGGCGCTGCTGTGGGCATGGGAACGCGATGCTGAGCGCGACGAGACGGGCGACCCCGCCCTGGTGCTACCCGTGTACACGCGTCTCTCGGATGCCGAGGAGAACGAGCGCAAGCGTCTGGGGCTGACGCAACCGGCAAGCGTGGAGGTAACCGGCGTTGCCGACGAGCTGGCAAACATGCACCTGCAGCTGCGCCCCATGCTGGTAAACGACGTGGAGCAGGTGGCGGCCCTGGAGCTGGAAGCCTTCGCCGGCGAAGCGCACACGCCGTGGACGCGCCACATGTTCGAGGACGAGCTCGCCCTTCCCGGCCGCACCTGGTGGGTGGCCCACGACATGGGCACGATCGTGGGCTTTGCCGGTGGCCTTCTTGCCGGAGACGTGCTGGAGGTGCTGGACGTGGCGGTTGCCGCAGACCGTCGGCGCGAGGGCATCGCCCGCCGCCTGCTGCAGCGCATCGCCTACGACGGGCACGTGCTGGGCGCACAGACCATCTCCCTTGAGGTTGCCGAGTCCAACGGTGAGGCCCGTGCGCTGTACGAGTCGGTGGGCCTTGCGCAGGTGGGTCTGCGTCGGGACTACTATGGTCCCGGCAGTGACGCCCTCGTGCTCAGCGCTTCGCTTCCGCTGGTAACTCACGACGCCACCGCGCCCGAGCCGCAGGCGTCCGTGCGCCCTTGGCCCATCGCGTGCGAGCCGCGCAGCGCGCAGGCGACCAAGGCCATCGAGCAGTCCGGTCCGCTCATCCTGGCCATCGAGTCCTCGTGCGACGAGACGGCCATGGCCGTTATCGACGGACAGGGGCAGATCGTCTCCAACGTGGTGGCCACGCAGATTGACTTCCACGCGCGCTTTGGCGGCGTGGTTCCCGAGATCGCGAGCCGCAAGCACACCGAGGCCATCGTGGGCGTCTTTGAGGAGACGCTCGCGCAGGCGGGTGCCCACTTTGGCGTGGACACGCTCGTGCCGTCGGATTTGTCTGCCGTGGGCGTGACGGCGGGCCCGGGCCTGGTGGGTGCGCTGGTAGTGGGCGTGGCCTTTGCCAAGGGCCTGTGTGGCGCCACGGACCTGCCGCTCGTTCCCGTGCACCATCTGGAGGGACACCTGCTGGCCAATCTGTTCGCGACCCCCGACCTGGAGCCTCCGTTCGTGGCGAGCCTGGTGAGCGGCGGCAACACCATGCTGGTGCATGTGCGCGGCTGGGGCGACTACGAGCTGTTGGGCGCTACCATCGACGATGCGGTGGGGGAGGCGTTCGACAAGGTCGCCAAGGCGCTGGGCCTGGGGTATCCGGGTGGCCCGGTTATCAGCAAGCTCTCGGCGCGGGGCAACCCGCGCGCCATTCCGTTCCCCCGCGCCATGATGCACAGCGGAGACTATCGCTTCTCACTCTCGGGTCTCAAGACGGCGGTTATCACCTACATTCAGGGCGAGAACAAGGCGGGTCGCCCCATCAACCTGCCCGACCTCGCGGCGAGCTTTGAGGCCGCGGTGGTGGACGTGCAGGTGTCCAAGGCGGCGCGTGCGGTGGACGAGTGCGGCGTGAGCGACGTGTGCGTGGGTGGTGGCGTGGCGGCAAATCCCAAGCTGCGCGCGGCCTACGAGGAGCGCTTTGGTCGCATGGGCGTGCGCGTTACGGTGCCACCCCTGGCCGCGTGCGGCGACAATGGCGCCATGATCGCGCTGGCCGCACTGCGCAGCTACAAGGCGGGCCTTGTGGCAGACCTCTCGCTGGACGCGGCCCCCAGCGCCAAGCTGGGCACCTGGTCCTGCGACGCCGCACCCACCGTGTGGCCTGGCGAGCAGGAGTGGCTGCGCAGGTAGGGGAGGTTTTGAGGAAATGCACGAGCTTGAGGAATGTGCGGAGCGCGGTGACGCTCAGGCCTGGCTCGAGGGGTTGTCCTAGGCGTGCCTATGCGTGCAGGAACAGCGCGCGGGTTGCGGGCAGCAGCAGCACCACGAGTATGAGTACGTAGGCGACCAGCTTGGACAGCGCAAAGGCGCTCGCCTTGTTTCTCAGCTTAAAGCACACCGACGCGATTGAGAACAGCGTAAAGCCCACGGCCAGCGCGTAGCCCGCAAGGCTGTCCGCGTGCAGGATGGCCCATGCGGTAAGTCCTTGGACCACGCCCACCACAAAGGTCACCAGGCCCATCAGCCGGGCAAAACGTTCCATCCGCCCCGTCCGCTTAAGGTTGTCGACGGTCTTGTCCGAAAGCTCCACGGGATTGAGCTGGCGCCTGCCCGTAAGGTACATGAGGCCCGTCACCAGGCTAAACACGCAGAGCAGCGCATAGAACGCCCCGCACAGCGCCAGGGGCAGGTTGAGCGGACGCAGCGCGTTCAGGGTCATGGCACACCTCCCATGCATCGACCTACAACGTTTGATAATAGCAGTCATACCGCTTTCTGCCTCGCCCGTGCTGAGGTCGCATGCGAGCCATCTTTTCCGGCGGTATTCGCTACACTACATAGCATAGCGTGAGTGGGCGAGCGCCAAAAAGGGCGCCAGGCGAAGGAGGAGGAACTCATGCAGGACGGATTCGTTAAGGTGGCAGCGTGTACGCCTCGCATTCGCGTGGCCGACGTGGAACACAACGCGCAGGCGTGCGCCAAGGCAATCGTGGACGCCGCGCACGACGGGGCAAAGCTCGTCGTACTTCCCGAGCTGTGCATTACCGGCAGCACCTGCGGCGACCTGTTTTGGCAGGGCGCGCTCATCGATGTCGCACGCGATGCCCTTTTGTCGCTTGCTGACGAGACCGCGGACGTGGACGCGCTGGTAATCGTGGGCGCGCCCGTGCGCGTGGGCGCCAAGCTGTACGACTGTGCCGTGGTGCTGTGCCATGGTGCCGTCTTGGGCGTGGTGCCCAAGGCGTGCGTGGGCGGTGCGTCCAGGCACTTCGCGCCAGGTCCCCGGCAGGTCGTGGGCGTGGACCTTGGCGATGGGGAGCCCGTGCCCTTTGGCACGAGCCAGCTGTTCTTGCACCCCTGCGTTCCCGCTTTTGCGGTGGGTGTGGAGTTTGCCGACGATCTGCGCGCGCCCGAGCAGCCCTCCGTGGCGCATGCGCTCAACGGCGCGACCATCGTGGCCTGCCTTGGCGCCACAAGCGAGCAGATTGGGCGGGCCGCCTACGATCGCATGCTGGTAACCACCCAGAGCGCGCGGCTGCAGTGCGGCTACGTGTGCGCTTCGGCCGGCTGGGGGGAGTCTACCACCGACTTTGTGTTCTCGGGACACAACATGGTCGTAGAGTGCGGGCACGTGCTTGCGGAGTCCGCACCGTTTGGCGACGGCGTTGCCACGTCGGAGATAGACGTGGACCTGCTGGACACCCAGCGTCAGAGAGACGCGCTCTTTGCCGACAAACAGGTGCTTGGGAAAGACGAGTACCTGGTGAGCGAGTTCTTCGTGGAGCCAGAGAAGACCGAGCTCACGCGGACGGTTGACCCGCACCCGTTCGTTCCCGCCGGCGAGGCGGAGCGTGCCGCACGATGCGAGGAGGTGTTTGCCATCCAGGCCCACGGCGTTGCCAGGCGACTGGAGCACACGAGGAGCAAGGCGGCCGTGATCGGCATCTCGGGTGGCCTGGACTCAACGCTTGCGCTGCTGGTAACCGTGCGGGCCTTTGACCTTCTTGGTCTTGACCGCGCGGGCATCATTGCCGTAACCATGCCGGGCTTTGGCACAACGAGTCGCACCAAGGGCAACGCCACCACGCTTGCCGACGCCTTGGGCGTCCAGCTGCGCGAGGTGAGCATTGCCGCGTCGGTGCGCCAGCACTTTGCCGACATCGGTCACGACGAGTCGGTGCACGACGTCACGTATGAGAACGCCCAGGCGCGCGAGCGCACACAGATAATCATGGACATCGCCAACCAGGAGGGCGGCCTGGTGGTGGGTACGGGCGACCTCTCCGAGCTGGCGCTTGGCTGGGCCACCTACAACGGCGACCACATGAGCATGTACTGCGCCAACGGCGGCGTGCCCAAGACGCTTATCCGCCATTTGGTGGGCTACGTGGCAGACACGTGTGGCAACGAGGTGGAGGCGCGCGTGCTGCGTGACGTTGTGGACACGCCCGTCTCGCCCGAGCTGTTGCCCGCTAACGAGGACGGCACCATCGCGCAGCAAACCGAGGACCTGGTGGGTCCCTACGAGCTGCACGACTTCGTGCTGCATCAGGTGCTGCGCAACGGCGCCCGCCCGCGCAAGGTGTACCGGCTCGCCCGCCAAGCGCTTGGTGGCACCTACGACGACGCCACTATTCTCAAGTGGCTGCGCACCTTCTACCGGCGGTTCTTCTCACAGCAGTTCAAGCGCAGCTGCCTGCCCGACGGTCCCAAGGTGGGGTCGGTTGGCGTGAGCCCGCGCGGCGACCTGCGCATGCCCAGCGACGCGCTGGCCACGCTGTGGCTCGCCGAGCTCGACGAGCTGGGCTAGGAGAAAAACGGCATAGCTGTGC
>JAUMWN010000029.1:0-23609 GCA_030529625.1 Coriobacteriales bacterium | reverse complement strand
AGTCCCCCGTGCACAGGGGACAGTCCCCCGAGCACAGCTATGCCAGCGCCAAATGTTACGAGGGACATCCCGCCATGTTAACAACGGGAAACCCGAACCACGGGCGCGCTATCCTTACTCAGGCACACATACCCGAAGCAAGGAGGCCAACCATGAGAGTTGCAATCGCAGGATATGGCAATCTGGGCCGTGGCGTCGAGGCGGCAGTCACGAACGCACCGGACATGGAGCTCGTGGGCATCTTTACCCGCCGCGATCCCAAGACCGTAACCGTGGCAACCGACACGCCCGTGTACGCTTGGGACTCCCTGGCACAGCAGCAGGGCAGCATCGACGTGGTGGTGATCTGCGGCGGCAGCGCGACCGACCTTCCCCAGCAAACGCCCGAGCTGGCCAAGCTCTTTTGCGTGGTGGACAGCTTTGACACGCACACCAACATCCCGCAGCACTTTGCCAACGTGGACGCGGCCGCACGCGAGGCCGGCACGGTGGGTGTTATCTCGTGTGGCTGGGACCCCGGCCTTTTCTCGCTCGCGCGCCTGTATGCCAGCGCGGCTCTGCCCAACGGGGCCGACTACACGTTCTGGGGCCGCGGCGTGAGCCAGGGTCATTCCGACGCCATTCGTCGCATCCCGGGCGTCGCTGACGCGCGTCAGTACACCGTGCCAGTGCCCGAGGCCGTGGCAGCTGCGCGTTCGGGCAGCAACCCCGAGCTCACCATCCGCCAAAAGCACACGCGCGAGTGCTTCGTGGTCGCCCAGGAGGGCGCCGATCTCGCCGCCATCGAGCAGGCCATCGTGACCATGCCCAACTATTTTGCCGACTACGACACCACCGTCACGTTTGTCTCACAGGAAGAGCTCGACGCCAACCACGCCGGCCTGCCCCACGGCGGAACGGTTATCCGCAGCGGCAGGACCGGGCTGGACGGCGAGTTTGGCGACACCGTGGAGTTCTCGCTCGCCTTGGAGTCCAATCCGTACTTTACCGGCAGCGTCCTTGCCAGCGTGGCGCGCGCCGTCCACCGCATGAGCGAGGATGGCAAGGTGGGCGCCTACACCATGTTCGACATCCCGCCCGCGCTGCTCTCGCCCATGAGCGCCGAGGAGCTGCGCGCGCACCTCATGTAAGGAGTGTCCCATGCTCTATCGCAACCTATCGGTGAACGAGGCGGGCCACTTGGCCATTGCCGGCGTCGACGCCTGCGAGCTCGCCGCCCAGTTTGGCACGCCGCTCTACGTGCTGGACGAGGACGTGGTGCGCGCCAACTGCCGCACCTACGTCCAGGCCATGCGCGAGTACCTGCCCGCAGGTTCCATGCCCCTGTATGCGAGCAAGGCGCTGTGCTTTAAGGGCATCTATCCCGTCGTTGCCAGCGAGCACATGGGCGCCGACGTGGTGTCGCCCGGCGAGATTGCCACGGCGCTTGCGGCGGGTTTCCCCGCGGACCATCTGTACTTCCACGGCACCAACAAGACCGACGCCGACATCGCCTACGGCGTTGAGCAGGGCGTGGGCTGCTTTGTGGTGGACAACGTTAACGAGCTGGTCTCGCTTGGCGCAACCGCGTGTGCGCATGGCGTGACCCAGCGGGTGCTGCTGCGCGTGACGGTGGGCCTGGACCCCCATACCCTGGAGGCCATCAACACCGGCAAGGTGGACTCTCAGTTTGGTGTTCCCATCGAGACGGGCCAGGCGCTGCGCTTTGTTGCCAAGGCGCTTGCCACCGACGGTGTGGAGGTGGTGGGCTTCCACAGTCACATTGGCAGCCAGATCTTTGAGGCCACGTCCTTTTGCGATCAGGTGGACCGCCTGCTCGCCTTTGCGTGCGCCGTGCGCGACGAGCTGGGCTATGTGGCCGACGCCTTTAACCTGGGCGGCGGCTTTGGGGTGCGCTACGTGGAGACCGACCCGCAGGTGGACATTGCCGCAAACATCGCGGCGATCGCCGAGCACCTGCGTGCGGGCTGTGCGGCCGCGAGCTATCCCGTGCCGCGTGTGCTCATGGAGCCGGGCCGCTCCATCGTGGCCAACGCGGGCGTTACGCTCTATGCTACCGGCGGCATCAAGACCGTTGAGGGCTACCGCGACTACGTGACGGTGGACGGCGGCATGACTGACAACCCGCGCTACGCGCTGTATCAGAGCGCCTACACGGTGATAAACGCGAGCCGTGCGAATGAGCCGGCCGACTTGGAGTGCACCATCGCTGGCCGTTGCTGCGAGAGCGGCGACCGCATTGCCGAAGGGATTCGCATTGCCCGGCCGGAGCGTGGCGACATCATTGCCGTGCTCACCACGGGCGCCTACAACTTTGCCATGTCTAGCAACTACAACCGCGTGCTGCGTCCCGCGCTTGTTATGCTCAGCGATGGGAAGGCCCGCCTGGCCGTTCGTCGGCAGACCGTGGACGACCTGCTCGCCCTGGAGCTGTAACGGCGCTGCATATGTAACAATGGCTCAAAGGGAGGCTTTCCCTTTGGGCCATTTTTGTATAGCGCGTTGAGGAGGGCGGCACATGAGGGATGGTATCAAGATTTGCACCATAGGCGGTGGCAGCAGCTATACTCCCGAGCTCATGAACGGGTTTATCAAACGCTTTGATCGCTTGCCCGTGCGCGAGATTTGGCTTGTGGACGTGGAGCGCGGCGAGGAGAAGCTCAACGTGGTGGGCGCGCTGGCCCAGCGCATGTGGGACGCGTCCGGCCACGACGTAAAGGTGCATCTTACGCTGGACCGTCGCGAGGCGCTTGCCGGTGCCGACTTCGTGACCACGCAGTTTCGCGTGGGCCTGCTTGAGGCGCGCATCAAGGACGAGCGCATTCCCTTCTCATACGGCATGCTGGGCCAGGAGACCAACGGCGCGGGCGGCATGTTTAAGGCCCTGCGCACCATCCCGGTGATTCTGGACATCGTGGAGGAGATGCGGGAGCTGTGCCCAAACGCTTGGCTCATCAACTTTACCAACCCCAGCGGCATGGTTACCGAGTCCGTTATTCGCTACGGTGGCTGGGACCGCTGCATTGGCCTGTGCAACGTGCCCATTGGCGCTATGCTGGAGGAGCCCAAGCTCATTGACAAGACCCTCGACGAGCTCGTGTTTCGCTTCGCGGGCATCGACCACTTCCACTGGCACCGTGTGTTCGACGCCGCGACCGGCGCCGAGGTGACGGGACAGATTATCGAGGGCCTGCTTGACCCCAACAAGGATGACGGCACGCCCGCCAACATCCACAACATCCCCTTTGCGCGTGAGCAGCTCGAGCATCTGGGAATGATTCCCTGCGGCTACCATCGCTATTACTACCTACAGCGCGACATGCTGGAAGACGGCCTGGAGGAGTACGCCGGCGAGAAGGGCACGCGGGCCCAGCAGGTAAAGGAGGTGGAGGACCAGCTGTTCGAGCTCTATCGCGATCCTGCGCTCTCCCAGATGCCCGAGCTGCTGAGCCAGCGCGGCGGCGCCCACTACTCCGACGTTGCCACCGAGACCATAGCCGCTATCCATAGCAACGCCAACGAGCACATCGTGTGCTCCACCGTCAATAATGGCGCCATCCCGGATTTGCCGGCAGACGCGGTGGTGCAGGTGTCCAGCTACGTGGGTGGTGCCGGCGCCCAGCCGGTGGCATTTGGTCCGTTGCCCACCTCGGCGCGTGGCCACCTGCAGCTCATGTGGAACATGCAGCGTCTGGTGGAGGAGGCTGCCGTCACCGGAAGCTATGGGGCGTTGCTGGAGGCTGTGGCGCTCAATCCGCAAACACCCTCCGGAACCCAGGCCAAACAGGTCATCGACGAGCTGCTCATCGCCCACAAGGCCTATCTCCCGCAGTTCGCCCAAAAGATCGACGAACTTGAGGCCCAGGGCGTGCAGATACGCGACGACGTGGTTCGCGACCTGTGCGCACGCGGCCTGTAGCGCGGTTTTCTCGACCGTTCCCCTGGCTGTCCCCAACGAAAGGAAAGACCATGCGTAAGACGGCGTTTGCAAGTGACTTTGACGGTACGCTGTGCGAGAGCGACTGGAACCTGGGCATCGAACACTTCGACCCCGCAAATCTTGAGGCCGTGCGTGCCTACCAGGCAGCGGGCGGGCTCTTTGGCATCTGCACGGGCCGCCCGCTGACGTCCATCGTGGATTCGATGCGCGGAAGGCTCGAGCTGGACTTCTACATCGTCACTACGGGCGCGCAGGTGCTCGACGGCCGGCTCGACCCCATAGTCGTGCGTGAGATTGACTTGGACGTGGTGGCCGGACTCCATGAGCGGTTTGCGCGCGAGGACATGGGGTTTATCGTGGTCACCGAGACGCAGTTCGCAAGCGTTGGCGGGCCGGCCGGCCCCGGCATCGATCCCATCCGCTCGGTGGGTGAGGTCAGGCCTCCCGTATACGATGTCTCGCTTGAGTACTTGGACGACGAGGATGCCGCCCGGACGGCATGCGCGCAGGTGAACGAGCAGTTTGGCAACGCGGTCGCCGCGTTCCAAAACCGGGGGAGCGTGGACATCGTGCCCGCGGGCTGCTCCAAGGGAAGTGGTGTGCGTGCCGTTCGCGAGGCGCTGGGCGTAGACTGCATTGCTGGCATTGGCGACTCGTACAACGACCTGCCGCTGCTGGAGGCCGCCGACGTGTCCTATACGTTTTACCAGGCGCCTGAGGAGGTGCGTGTGGCGGCCGACCACGTGGTGGGCAGCGTCGCCCAGGCGCTTGAGCATTTTATGTCGCTCCCGTAGGCGTCGTCGGCACCATCTGTGCTCAGGGGACCCCCCCGAGTACAACCATGTTCCGCCGACGGGTTGTCTCGGCCGTGCGGCCTACGTGCTGCGTTACACTAGAGCAAAGCTTTTTCGTGAGTCGAGGAGTTCACCATGTCTGTTCACGCACTGGATTTTGGTCCCACCCACACAGGCCAGCCCGCGCACCTATATCGCATGCGCAATGCAAACGGCATGGAGGTTGACGTAACGGACCTTGGCGCCTCCATCGTGAGCGTGCGCGTTCCCAACCGCGAGGGCGAGCTAGTGGACGTCGCCCTTGGCTTTGACGAGGTGGATGGCTACGAGCACAACGGCGCGGCGCTGGGCGGTGTCGTGGGACGCTGTGCCAACCGCATCGCGGGTGCGCAGTTCTCGCTCGGGGGCAGGACCTACCAGCTCACCGCTAACGAGGGCCCCAACACGCTGCACGGCGGTTGTGACATGTGGTACGAGCGTCTGTGGGAAGGAGCACTCATCGGTCGTAAGGGGGAGCGTCGCAAGGGGGCAAGTGCCGACACGGTTATCCTTGGCATGTTCTCGCCCGATGGTGACCAGGGTTTTCCGGGTGCCGTGGACGTGCGCGTAACGTACAAGCTCACCGATCGCAACGAGCTCAAGATCACCTACGACGCGCAGCCCGATTTGGAAACGGTCATTAACCTCACCAACCACACGTATTGGAACCTCAACGGCCACGACAGCGGTGACATCTTGGGCCATTCGCTCCACATAGCCGCAGAGCGCTATACGCCCACGGGCGCCAGCAAGATGCCAGACGGGCGCAAGGTGAGCGTGGGTGGCACGCCGTTCGACTTTAGACTGCCCAAGGCCATTGGCCGCGACCTCACTGAGCGGTTTGCCAACTACGACCACAACTTCCTGCTGGACGGAAACGGGCGCATGCAGTATGCCGCCACCTTGGTAGGGGACAAGACGGGCATCTCCATGGACGTTGCAACCGATCTGCCTGCCATGCAGCTGTACACTGCGCTGGAACTCTCGATTGAGGGTGCCAAGGACGGGGCACGCTACGATTCCTACGCGGGTGTGGCACTCGAGACGCAATACACGCCCGATGCCATTCACCATAAGGAATATCGCCAACCGGTCTTCTCGCCTGAGCGCCCATTCCAGAGCCGCACGACCCTTACCTTTGGCACGGTATAGCCTGTCCGCGCGGATTGCGTGCGTGCTGCCGAACGGAAAGTGTACACGCGATTATTCAGCTATCGTAAATGCCCATATAAAGTTCCCTGACGTAAAATCGCGTGTACACTTACTAAAATACGAAGTGTACACGCGATCTTTCTGAGTGGTCTACCAACAGGCAATTTAGAGAACCTGAACAATCGCGTGTACACTTTTGTGAGCGTACGGATGCGGCCGTAAGCGTCTAGGTGGCTTGTGGATGAAGCAGTGACCTCAAAAGCTTGCTCCGCTGACGCTTTAGGCTGGGATCGTCAAGGATATTGAGGTAGTCCTGCACGTCCACGCCAAAAAAGCTCTGCGCGCTCTGCAGAATCTGGCGTGTTGCCGTGTCCAAGTTGTTCGAGTCGTACAAATCCTCTTTGATCAGCGGAAGGACCGCGCATCCACGAGACATTAGCTCTCGATTGCGACGCAAGTCGTCGACGTACTTTGCGCGAACGCCCTGAGTCGCCTCTTGCAGCTGCAGCTTGGCATTCTCAAGCTCTGCCCCGCTAGACGTGTCTACCGCATGCGTGGCTTGCACGATATCGCCTAGACGAAGATGGTCGTTGCCATCGTAGTTAATCCCTATGGGAGCAAAGGGAAACATGAGGTCGGGGTATCGATCTTTCCCGTTGTCTGTCACATCTCCTTGCGCAACGGAAACGCGTTGGTTGAGTGCCACCGGCCCCATGTCGTATCCCGACCAAGCGACTGGCAGCGAGTACATGGTGGCAAGCACTGCCTCTGGTGGTGAAAGGGCAAAGTTGGAAACGTATTGGAGCGCCTCCCGAGCCTTGGTCGCACCAGGTACGCCGCGAAGTGCGTACAGATAGTCCAATACTTCATCCACGCTCGTTGCTGGCGGAATCATGTCGGTCGTTGGGCCATGGGTAGGCTTGCGCGCATCCCTTGTAAAGCACCCGCACAACTCGTATCCCAACAGAACAAGCTCGGGAATCGTGAGCGTTTGCGCCATTTGAACAAAGAGCAGGGGCGGGCTAACCATGGAAGCGTTGTTGTCCAGCCAGAGGATGGATGTGGGCGGCAGGTCCTTTGAGCACGTATGGTTTGTCACGTGCTTCACGCGCAGGCGATCCTGCGAGGAGGGCACGAGCACGTTTAGGGGTTGCGAGGCTGCAGGACGCGGCCATCTCCACTGGGCGGGATAGAACTCGCGCACGGACCAGCGATTGCCAACCCACGGCGCTGGCGCAGCCAAGGGCGTGTAATCCATGAGCCGAAGGTCATGGTTCTCGGCGCGTAGCATGCGCGTGGCGTACAAAGCCGATGTATGTGACAACGTTATTCCCATGTACATATGGTAGTGGTCGAGTGACGCAAAGAAGCCCAGGGACTGGACGTTCACACGACGGGCAAACGCGGAGCGTCAACGTGTACGGTCCGGCCGTCGGCGTCAATGGCAACTGACGCTATTGGCAGGCGCTTGTTGCCCACATGCGGCTAGCTTTGGCCAATCTCGTCGTGTACGGCGTCGAGGGCGCGCGTGAGGTTGTGCAGTTCGTAGAAGTTGGCGGGAACGCTGCTCATTATGGCGAGCACGTAGGTGCCATTCTCGGCGTAGACGATGCCGCCGTCGTTGGTGACGTTCCAGTAGGGGTAGTCGTTTTCGATCCATCCGCCCTTGGACTGGGTGCGGTAGCGGTCGCCCAGGACGTAGTGGATGGTTGAGTACTCTGGGTTCTCGCTCCAGCTGCAGAACTTCTCGCCGTTGGGGGAGCTCAGGGACCACTGGTAGATGCGCACCCACATCTTGGCGAAGTCCCGTGCCGTGTAGCCGGCCCACGGCCGCTCCTTAACAAAGCTCAGAAAGTCGGACTCCAGCCTGAGCTCCTTGTGCCACTTAAATATGGGCTCGACCCCGTAGGCCGCCACCACCTCCTTGTAGGTGTGGTCCCACGAGTAGACGAGCGTGTCCTTGATTTGCTTCTCGTACTTCTTGATCGCCTCGGGGTGCTGCTCGATGGCGGCGGCGATGTAGGGGGCTTTGATGGAGCTGGCGCCGTAGAAAACGGTGCCGCAGTTGTAAGCCACACCTTGGTGTGTGGCGAGGTCCATCATCACGAATCCCACGTCGTACTTTTGGTCCAAGATGCCCTTGATGGCGGCGTCAAGGTCCTTGAGCGCCTTGTCGCTGGGCGTAAACTTGTTGAGGGGTACGATCTTGCGCTGGTTGCGTATGTGCCCGATTTCGCTGTAGAAGGAGTTGTCCACCAGGGGCTTGCCGTTGCCCTCGGGTTGCTTTTCCCAAGGACGCTGTACACGAACCTGTATGTCGGTGATGGGCAGCGACATGCCCATGGTGCCCGCGCTGTCTCCGTCTGAGGCCCAGCCCGACCATTCGTCGCCGTCGATCCTTGCGCGGTACCACAGCCGGTAGTCCTTGGCGAGCAGGCCCTGCAAGCGCATTTGAATGGCCTCCACGCGCCGCTCGCCTCCTGCCTGTCCCGCCTGCTTGCCGTCGTAGGTCCAGTCCTGCCAGCCCGTGCGCTGCATGTAGGCACGGCAGGCCACGTTGCATACTATGGGGTCAAGGTTGGTGCTCGCGCTAAAGGCGTCCACCATGCCGTTCTCGCCCGTGTGGGTTTGGCACGTCACCTCCGGGTCGTGCAGGTACATAACGCCGATGGGGATAAGCGCGTTTGCGGGCGTAGCCGTTTCCGCATGCGCGGGCGTGGCCGTTGCCGCGGCAAGGCATACGAGAAGGCATACGAGTGCCCATACCTTTCGCATTGCAACCCCCTTCCCTTGCGGCGTACCGTGTATCTATTCTTGCACAATTCAAAGAGAATGGTGCCCGCGCATGGGCCGTGCTGAGAGGACTGTTCCCTCAGCACGGCTTGACGAGGCGCGTTCGCCCACGTCTGCCTGTATGTATAGCCGCTCCCCGATACGTGATATACTCGGCTCTTACACACGTGTATGTTGGACTCTATGCGTGAAATCCTAACAAGGAGGCTCATATGGCTGCAAAGGAACAGGTAATCAAGAACGTGGTTCTGGTGGGCCAAGGTGGCGTGGGCAAGACCATGCTGGCCGAGGCAATGCTGCACCTTACGGGCAAGACGACCCGTCTGGGCGGGCACGCCGGCACCAAGCCCACGCTGGACTACGACGCGCAGGAGAGTGCGCGAGGATTCTCCATCTCCACCACCATGGCACCCGTGCAGTGGGAGGGCGTACGCATCAACGTGCTCGACGCCCCGTGCTACCCTGACTTCGTTGGCGACGCCTATGCAGCCATGAGCGCGGCAGAGACCGCCCTGTTTGTGGTGGACGCCACCGATGGTCCGCAAACCACCACCACGCGTCTGTGGTTTGCCGCCGAGGATCTCTCGCTGTCCCGTGCCGTGTTTATCAACCGTCTTGACAAGCCCGAGGCCGACTTCGATTCCGCGCTCGAGATGTGCCGCGAGCGCTTTGGCAACAACCTGGGTGCCGTGACCATCCCCATGGGGACGGGCGCCTCGTTTGCCGGCGTCATCGACGTCGTGCACCAGACGGCTCGCCACCTGGCAAACGGCAAGGTCGTTGAGGAGGACATCCCCGCCGAGTACGCAGACGCCGCCGCCGAGGCACGCGAGGCGCTCGTGGACCTCGTCGCCGAGGCCGACGACGACGTTATGATGGCTTACCTCGAGGGCGAGGAAGTTACCCAGGAGGAGCTGGAGTCCTGCCTGTCCACCGCCATTCGCGAGCGCATCTTCGTGCCCGTGTTTGCTGGTGCCTGCGTCAAGGAAGAGGGCATCATTTCGCTTATGAACGCCGTCGTCTCCTGGTTCCCCTCCATGGCCGACTTCGGTCGCATCCCGCTGGTAAACGGCGAGCAGCTGGACATCGATCCGGACGACGACCGTCCCGTCGCCTTCGTGTTCAAGAGCCTCAACGACCCGCAGAACGGGCGTCTGTCGTTCCTCAAGGTGCTGTGCGGCACGATCACGCCGGGCATGGAGCTGTCCAACGCGCGCACGCGCAAGTCCGAGCGCTTGGGTCACCTCTATCTCATGACCGGTCGCGAGACCACCGACGTGAAGGCAGCGGTTGCGGGCGACATCGTGGTGGTTCCCAAGCTCGATGCCGCCACCGGCGATACCCTGTCGGTTACCGGCAAGGTCGAGGCCGCGTCGTTCCGCTTCCCCAACAGCCTGTATCGCATTGCCATCGAGCCCGACAAGCGCGGCACCGAGGGAAAGCTTTATGCCTTCCTCGAGAAGAGCGCCGACGCCGATCCCACCCTGCGCGTGGAGCGCGACGAGGAGACTGGCCAGACGGTTATCTCGGCCATTGGCGAGGCTCAGGTGAGCGTGCTGCTCGAGCGTCTTGAGGACCGCACGGGCGTTACGGCCCACACCGTCAAGCTGCGCATCCCGTATCGCGAGACCATCCGTCGTACGGCCACGGGCCATGGTCGTCACAAGAAGCAGACCGGCGGCTCGGGCCAGTTCGCCGACTGCCGCCTGCGCATCGAGCCCAACCCCGATGCTGGCTACGAGTTCCTGGACGAGGTCGTGGGCGGTGCCATTCCGCGCGGCTTTATCCCTGCCATCGACAAGGGCGTGCAGGAGACCATGAGGGGCGGCGTGCTTGCCGGATATCCCGTCATCGACGTTAAGGTTGCCGTGTACGATGGCCAGTTCCACCCCGTCGACTCCAACGAGATGGCCTTTAAGACGGCCGCGCGCCTGGGCTTCCAGGATGCGGTGGGCCAAGCCGAGGCCGTGCTGCTCGAGCCCATGGCACACCTTAAGATCACCGTGCCCGAGAGCTACGCCGGCTCCGTTATGGGCGACATCTCGGCGAGCCGCGGCCGCGTAGAGGGCATGCAGGCCGCCGGTGCCGGTGAGACTACCGTGGAGGCCACGGTGCCCTACGCCGAGGTCACCGATTATGCCACGCGCCTGCGCTCCCTCACCCGCGGCACGGGCGAGTTCGAGCTTGAGGTGAGCGGTTACGAGCAGGTGCCGCACGACGTGCAGCAGCGCCTGGCCCAGGAGTACCAGGACCGCCGCGCCTCTGGCGAGCGCTAACGCCAGCAGACAAGCGCACAGCGAGGCGACCCGGGAACGACTCCCGGGTCGCTTTTTCATCTGGGTCGCTTTTGTCTACGCCTATCGGTGCTCGGAGATGTCGTCGATGGTAAGGCGCATGCAGGCGTAGCGGGGCATCTCCAGCCGCCTGCGCAGCCGCTTGCGGGCGGCGAGCCACTGCTTGTCGTCGGGTTCGGGTATGGCGACGCCCAGCTTGCGTGCCAGCTTGCGCGCGATCTTGTCAAAGAGCTCGGGGTCCTCGGCGTCCTTGTCGGTAACGCAGATGGTGTGCATGCCGCCCGCATTGAGCGCCTCCAACGCCCGCACGGACGGCTTGCTTGCACCCGTGTACTGTATGGCCACCCGTTGGTCAGGCCAGCAGAGGTCGTAGGCCAGGTAGGGTCCGCTGGAGGCGGGCATGAGCTGCTCGTGCTCCTCGAAGGCGCCCGACATCACGGCATGCGCAATCCCATACCCTCCGTGGGAGCGGGGAAGGCACAGGAGCACGTACAGGTAGTTGCCCATGGGGGAGCTGCACTCGTCCACCACGTAGCGCAGCACGCGCTTGGCGCGCTTGCATTCCTTGGTTCCCCGGGCGCCTCGCAGGTACTTGCGCAGCCGCGCCTTGTTGGTGCGCGGCTTGGCAAGAAAGTCGTATCCGTCGGTGAGACTGTATTGCGTGCACGACGTGCGGAACTTGCCGCACAGCTCGTTGCCCATGCTCACAGCGTCCGCAAAGGGGAGCTGGTTGGCCTTGCGCAGGAAGAAGAACTCGGGCGTGCTCATGCGCATGGTGGGGCCGATGTCTGCGTAGGAGCCCTCGGGCGTGGGGCCGTCCCATATGCTCACGTTGCGCACGTAGCGTCCCTCGTGCTCGGCAAAGGCCTTCATGTGCCTGCCCGACTCCTCGTCGGCCGCGAGTATCTCCACGTTGTGAATGGTATCCTGGGAGGGCATGTCGCTGTCAACGTCGCTCTCTCGGGTCCAGGACCCCGCCAGCAGCTCCTCCTCCATGTCCCAACAAAAGAGCATGTCGCCCAGGTCGCGGTCGGTATCGTCCCATCTGGGCAAGGCGGGCATCTCTCTGCCCAGCAGCTCGCACAGGCGCTTCATCACCTTGCGATACGAGTTGTAGTCCCTCAGATCCGCGCAGGTCACGCGAAGCACGGTATAGCTGTCGTCACCTTCGAACGGGCGACGGTACGGATCGTCCACGATGTCGAGTGCCACGCGTTGCTCGGGCCAATACAGTGCCATGTCTCCTCCTTTTGTTGCGAACGGGGCGACAACGTTACGCGGGCCGTTTCGCAGCAAGTGCACACCCAGCGCACGCATAACTCGCAGCGCAAGCGCAAACGGGGCTCAGAGCTGCAAAAACGTGGCGGACACGTCCTGCACGGAGCGCATTTGACACGGCAAAAACTGCGGCGGACGGTCGCTTTGGGCGGCTGAGCGGTCCATCGGCACGCGGGGCGCAAAAAAGTATGCACGCCCCTTGCCAATCTTTGCTCAACTTTGTTGGAAAGCCGCTCTTAGGTCCGCCTCTTGCTGGCTTACCGCTCGTGGTATGCTTCTTGACTAGCAAGACCACAACCCAAGGAGGAGCCATGGGACTCAAGGATTTGTTTGCCGCACACGCTGGCGACGAGCAGGCGGCCAAGAACAGCATCAACGTGGCGGGAATGCACTGCGGCGCATGCGAGAAGCTCGTGTGCACGGCGCTTGAGGATCGCGGGGCAAAAAACGTGACCGCCAGCCACGAGACGGGTGTCGTGGAGTACGAGGGTGAGCTGGAGGCGTCCCTCGTGGCGGAGGCGATTGCCGAGGCTGGCTTCGAGCTGGCATAGCATGCCGCCCGAGCCTTTGGTACACTAGTTCATACACGGATAGTCTCCCGGCCTAGGAGGTCGCGCCACAGCGCATGGATATAGCTATATCGATTGCCGTAACCGTACTTCTCACCATAATCAACGGCTATTTTTCCATGTCGGAGATGGCCCTTTCCACTGCAAAGAAGGTTGTGCTCGACCATGAGGCCGAGGAAGGCGACCCAAAGGCCAAGACCGCCGCACAGATGATAGACAATCCGGGCGACTTCCTCGCGGCCATCCAGGTTGCCATCACCCTGGTGGGCTTTGCCAGCTCGGCATTTGCGGCCACGAGCCTGTCGGAGCCCTTTGGCGAGCTGCTGGAGGGCCTAGGGCTTCCCATGTCGCGCGTCCTTGCCACCGTGCTCATCACGCTCGTGCTCTCGTACTTCTCAATCGTGGTGGGCGAGCTCGTGCCCAAGCGCATTGCCATGTCGGATGCCGAGGGCGTGAGCAAGCGCGTTGCGGGTCCGTTGCGGGCCTTCTCGGCGGTGGCCAAGCCGCTGGTGTGGTTTACCGCCGCAAGCGCGAACGGCCTGGCGGCGCTGCTGCACATTAAGGGCACCGAGGACCGGCAGAACGTGAGCGAGGAAGAGATTCGCTACATGGTTACCGATGCCGACGAGCTCACCGACCAAGAGAAGTCCATGATTCACGATGTAATAGACCTGGGCGACTCGGTGGCCCGCGAGGTGATGGTGCCGCGCGTGGACATGGAGGCCGTGGAGGACACCACCGAGTGCGCGGAGGTCTTGTCCCTCATGCGTCGCACGGGCTATAGCCGCATTCCGGTGTATCACGAGGACGTGGACCGCATCGTGGGAATCGCCCACATCAAGGACCTCATAACGCCCGTTTTGGAGGAGGGCGCGGCAAGCACGCGCGTGAGTCGCTACATGCGCAAGGCCGTGTTTGTGCCCGAGACCAAGGACATGTTCCCCCTGCTCTCCGAGATGCAGTCCAATCGCGAACAGATGGCCATCGTGGTGGACGAGTACGGTGGTACGGCCGGCATCATTACCATCGAAGACATCGTGGAGGAGATCGTGGGCGAGATCGAGGACGAGTTCGACCCCGACAACCGCTACATCAACCAGGTGGGCGAGCGCGAGTGGCTCGTGGACGGCTCCTTCTCCATAGACGACGCCATCGAGTTGGGATGGCCCATCGAGGACAACGACGAGTACGAGACCATCGCCGGGTTCGTGCTGGAGTTGGCGGACAAGCTGCCGCATACTGGCGACGAGTTCGAGAAGGACGGCTATCGGTTCGTGGTGCAGTCCATGCGCGGCAGGCGCCTGTCCATGCTGCGTGTAACGGCGCCCGCGCCTCAGGAGGAGCCAAAGGAAGAGGAGACGCGCGGCCTGCTGGGTTCTCGCGGTATACTATCGTCCAAGTCATCGTAGAGAGGGGCATGCCATGGCGCAGCTCATCGACATCATTCGCGTGGTGGTTGGCACGGAGTACCTTACCGCCACGGTGCACATCTCGCAGGACGCGCCGCTCATGACGAGCGAGGACCTGGAGGGCACCACGCGCGTGTACAACCTGTTGCCCACCATCATCGATCACGCCTGCGCTGGCGATAGGGGCTCGACATTTAAGGACTGCATGGGCGACACGGAGCTGGCACACCTTTTGGAGCACGTGACCGTTGAGCTCTTGGCCCGCACCAACATGGTGGACGAGGTCGTGGCGGGTCGTACGTGGCGCGAGCTGGCATACGACAGGACCTACAGCATTCAGCTGGCATGCGTGGACGATGTGCTGGTTGCCGCGGCGCTCTCCAGTGCCGCCTGGCTTATGGACTGGGCCTTTACGGGAGGGGTTGGCCCCGTGCCCGACGTGGAGGCAACGGTGGCGGGTCTCGTGCAGCTGGTCTCATCCCTGCCCACCGAAGAGGAGTATGCCCAGGAGGAGTGGGCAGACGACGAGCCGCAGGATTACGTGGACGCCGACTACGACTTTGACGACGAGCAGGACGAAGAGGAAGAGGACCTAGGCCGCGGTCCGCGCATGTCCCGCAAGATTATCTAGTGCGACGGACGGCCGTCGGGTGCGATGTTTTCGAGTAAGGGGTACTCCCTCTGTTGTAAATCGCACGCGATTTACAACAGAGGGAGTACCCCTTACTCGAAAACCGATGGATTCATGTAAACAGCAACTCCGATTGACTTTGTTTTTTGGGCAAAACGTGTGGTACTGCACATAAGCGCATATGCGATGTATAATTACATAGTTAGTTTGTGCACGTAGGGCATGGTGCCCTTCTGTATGGCGTACACGAGGTCAGGAGGACCACATGAAGCTGGTAAGGATTGCGCTTGGTGCTGTTGCAGGTGCCGCTGCTGGTTTTGCGGCTGGTGTTATGCTCGCCCCTCGCTCTGGTGCCGAGAGCCGTGCTATGGCTTCCGATGCCGTAAACGACGCATGGGATTCTGCGATCGATACGTATGAGCGTGGTACGCAGGCCGTCAACGAGAAGATCAACGGCCTTCGCCCCGATGTGGACTCCGCCACCGACGAGCTCCGCACCAAGGTGGACCTTGCTCGCGAGCGCATGGACCAGCTGCGCGACTCGCTCACCAATGCGGTTGATGAGGCTGCTGAGGATGAGGCTGCCGCTGACGCCGATGAGGCCGTGGAGATCGTCACCGACGAGGCCCCCGAGGCTGAGGAGACCGAGGACGAGGCTGAGCCTGAGGCCGAAGAGGCTGAGGCTGAGGAGACGGCGGACGAGGAGTAGTCCACGACACAGGATTGTGGTCCCCGGCATGCTGCATCGCCCTGATGCGGCATGCCGGGTTTTTTGTGGGAGTAGACAAAGGGGACTGTCCCTCGAGTCAACCCCCATGCGTGGGTCTGCGGCTGTGCCGCGGTTGGTAGACTCGGGGGACTGTCCCCTTTGTCTACTCCCTACCCACAGGCTTCTGAATTGACTCGATTTTGTTGTGCAGTTGGCAAGGAGACGGAGAGTCCATGCTCAAGGTTTCACAGCTCATGCAGGTGAACGTGTATAAAGACGAGCGCGACCGGTCGTTGGTTGGCCAGATTCGCCAAGTGGTGTTCTCGCCTGAGGGTGATCGCGTTGAGGGGTTTCTCATACGGCGTCCCGACGTGGCAGGTATGGTGCGGCGTGAGGACGCCTTCCTGGCGCGGGACTCGTTCGCCGTGGGCGACGCGGGCCTAGTGGCCACGCGCGGTCGCGAGAGCTTTGACGACGCTGCCCGCGAGCGGCTGGCCCTGGATTGGGACTCGTGCATCCTGTGGACGGGCATGGACGCCAAGACGACCGACGGCAAGCAGCTGGGGTGGGTGTCCGACGTGTCGTTTTATCCCAAGAGCGGTCGCGTGCATTCGTTCTATGTGGGCGATGGCAGTGTGGCCAAGTCGCTGGTGGGCAATGTGGTGATTCCCGCACAGATGCTGCGGGGCTATGCGGACGGCTACATGCTTGTCGATCCCGAGGCGGCACACCTTGCCCTGGACGGTGGCTTGGCTGCCACGGCGGGTGAGACGTACGCTCGCGCAAAGATCAAGGGCAAGAAGGTCGCCTCGCGCGCGGGCAAGGCGGCAGGTGCGGCCACGCAAAAGGGCGCAAAGAGCCTGGGCAAGCAGCTAGGACGCACCAAAGGCATGTTTGGCGCCTTCGTCAAAGAGTACAAGAAGGCTAGCAAGGGCGACTGAGAACGGTTGCACAAAAGGGACAGTCCCCCGAGTACGGCTCACCAATACTCGGGGCACTATTCCCCTTGTACGCGAGCCGTACTCGGGGGACAGCCCCTTTTGTGCAACCCCTTGGCCCACAAAAAACGCCCCCGGCGTGGGGGCACAGACTAACCCGAGAAGCCAGAGGGCTTCTCGCGACCTTGCGGTTCGAATCCCCGCTTGGGGCCTCTCACCAAAAACGCCCCCGGTGTGGGAGCGTGGGCTTTTCTCTGGCGGAGGGGGAGGGATTCACGCGTCCCGCTTCGCGGAACGCTCCAGGGCCTCGCTTCGCTCGGCCCGCGAGAAGCCAGAGGGCTTCTCGCGACCTTGCGGTTCGAATCCCCGCTTGGGGCCTCTCACCAAAAACGCCCCCGGTGTGGGAGCGTGGACTTTTCTCTGGCGGAGGGGGAGGGATTCGAACCCTCGAGACCTTTCGGCCCGGCGGTTTTCAAGACCGCTGCATTCAACCACTCTGCCACCCCTCCTTTGGGTGTGCACCTCATATTATAGTACGATAGAGAGGAAATGGGTCCACCTTCCGAGAGGAGTCTTCGTGAGCGAGCAGCTGCATCCCGATATTGAGTTCGTCCTGCTTTCCGAGAAACAGATTCGCGGCATCGTGCAGGATTTGGGCGCGCAGATATCCAAGGACTACGAGGGAAAGAGCCCACTGTTCGTCTCGGTGCTGCGCGGCGGCTTTGTGTTTACGGCCGACCTCATGCGTGCGGTAACCGTTCCATGCTCCGTGGACTTTATGGCGGTCTCGAGCTACGGGGACGGCGTAAAGAGCTCGGGCGTCGTGCAGATTGTAAAGGACATCAGCACCAAGATCGAGGGTCGTCACGTGATCATAGTGGAGGACATCCTGGACACCGGCCTCACGCTCAAGTACCTCATCGGGCTGCTGGAGGGCCGCCATCCCGCGTCCGTTGCCGTCGCGACCTTTGCCGTAAAGGACATCCCCGGCTGCACCCCGGCCATTGAGCCCGCATACGTGGGCACGCACGTCCCCAACGAGTTCGTGGTGGGGTATGGCCTAGACTACGCAGAGCGCTATCGCAACCTGCCGTTCGTGGGTGTGCTCAAGCCCGAGGTCTACTCGTAGCCAGTGCGGGGGCTGTACTCGGGGGACTGTCCCCCAAGTACAGCCCGGTCGCTTGCATGGACTTTTTCGCATGACCGCTTGCCGCCTGAGCCGGCAGAGAAAAACAGGTAAAATAATCAGGTTAGGTATGAGGACTCTCCTGACGGGAGCATGGTTTTGCCAAACGACAGAAATAACCTCCCCAACATGACGCCGCAAAGGCGCATGCGTGGCATAGTCTACATAGTGCTGCTCGCCGCCTTTCTCGCGTACTTTATTATCAGCGCGAATGGTGCGCTCAACGGCCAAAAGGTCAAGACGATTCCCACGAGCGACTTTGTGACGGCGGTCAAGGAAGACCGCGTGAAAAAGGTGACGTATAAGGTGGAGGATCGCTCGCTGGAAGGCGAGTTCTACACCTCCTCCGAGGACAAGGACGCGCAGCGCGCCACCAAATTCCGCTCCGCGTATGTGGGTGAGGACAACCTCGACGAGCTGATGGCCCGCCATTCCGACATCGAGTTCGTGGTGGATGCGAGCACCAACGAGCTCTGGGAGACGCTGCTCATCTCGATCTTGCCAACCGTGCTCATGATCGGCATCATCGTGTACTTTATGAACCAGATGCAGGGCCAAAACGGCCGTGCCATGAGCTTTGGCCGCGCGCAGGCAAAGACCGACGAGGGCAGCCGGCCCAAGGTTAAGTTCGCAGACGTCGCTGGCATAGACGAGGTGGTGGAGGAGCTCAAGGAGGTGCGCGACTTCCTGTCCGAGCCCGAACGCTTTGTAAAGATGGGCGCCAAGATTCCGCGCGGCGTCCTGCTCATGGGCCCTCCGGGTACGGGCAAGACGCTACTCGCCAAAGCAGTTGCCGGTGAGGCGGGCGTGCCGTTCTTCTCGATTTCGGGCTCCGACTTCGTGGAGATGTTCGTGGGCGTGGGCGCCTCGCGCGTGCGCGACCTGTTTAAGCAGGCAAAAGAGTCCGCTCCCTCCATCGTGTTCATCGACGAGATCGATGCCGTGGGCAGGCAGCGTGGCGCCGGCCTGGGTGGTGGTCACGACGAGCGCGAGCAAACGCTCAACCAGCTGCTCGTGGAGATGGACGGTTTTGAGGACAACACCGCGGTAATCCTGATTGCCGCGACCAACCGCCCCGACATCCTGGACCCGGCCCTGCTGCGCCCCGGGCGATTCGACCGTCAGATTACCGTGGATCGCCCAGACGTAAAGGGACGCGAGCAAATCCTGCGCGTGCATGCCCAGAACAAGCCGCTGGCAGACGGCGTTGACTTTGAGGCGCTGGCCAAGCTCACCCCCGGGTTTACCGGGGCCGACTTGGCAAACCTGCTCAACGAGGCGGCATTGTTGGCAGCACGCCGCCACAACGAGAACATCTCCATGGCCGAGATTGAGGAGGCCATGGAGCGCGTGGTCGCTGGTCCCGAGAAGAAGTCCCGCGTGATGACCCAAAAAGAGCGCGAGACCATTGCCTACCACGAGTGCGGTCATGCGCTTGTGGGCCACGTGCTGGAGAACTCCGACCCGGTGCACAAGATAAGCATCATCTCGCGCGGGCGTGCGCTGGGCTATACGCTGCAGCTGCCCGAGGAGGACCATTTCCTCGAGACGCGCGACGGCATGCTCGACCAGATTGCCGTGCTGTTGGGCGGTCGCACCGCCGAGGAGCTGTTCTGCTCCGACATAACCACGGGCGCGAGCAACGACCTTGAGCGGGCCACCAAGATTGCGCGTGAGATGGTAACGCGCTACGGCATGAGCGAGGAGCTGGGCACGCAGGTGTACGGCGAGGCGCAGCACGAGGTGTTCCTGGGCCGCGACTGGGCCAACCACAACGACCTCTCGGCTGAGACGGCCAAGCGCATTGACGACGAGGTGGAGCGCATCATGCGCGAGGGCCACAGCCGTGCCAACGAGGTGCTGAGCACACGTCGGGACCAGATGAACACCATGGCGCGGGTCCTGCTGGAGCGCGAGACCGTTGAGGGCGACGTGGTAAAGGCGCTGCTCGACGACGAGTGGGAAGCCTACACGCAGGAGCATGCCGAATAGCGAGGCGCATGGCGAGGGCTTGCGAGGACGAAGAGGGGAGGTGCCCAAGCATGTCGGACAAGGACAGCGAGGTAGGCTCGAACGAGTCGCCAGCGCAGAATGGCTCTCAGGCGCATGAGGGGGCACCGGCCACCTCGGCCAAGGTACAGCAGGCCAAGCCATCGGCAGGCGCGCCGACCAAGAAGCGGCGTCGCGTGGCGGCCGTGCCGACACCTGCGGTAGGCGACAAGGCTACAGGCGCGGTGCCGGGCAAGCCGGCGACAAAGGCCAAAACCAAGGCGCAGGGCAAAACCCAGGCCCAGAGCAAGGCTAAGGCAAAGGCACAAGCGAAGGCGCAGGCCAAGGCCGAGGCCGCCGCCAAGAAGGAGCGGAGCAAGAAGGCACGGCAAAAGACCCCGTTCTCCGTGCGGCTGTTCTTCGCGCGTTTGGTGCCCGTGCTGTGCGTGGCCGTCGCCTTCGTAGGACTGTGCGCTGTCTTTCGCGTGGCGTTTCCACCGGTAACCACCAAGGCGGATGGCTCTACTACAGGCAGCGAGAGCCCCGTGGTGCAAGGCGACGCCGCCGTGCAGAGTAGGCCTTCCAATGTGGGGGTTGAGGACAGGTGGGTGACGTCGGGATACTTTACCACGGGCGACAAGAACCTGGACGCCAAGGTAAAGCAGTTCTGCGATGCCCTTACGGTTGAGGGTTCCAATGCGTCGAGCAATGCGCTTGAGGTGTACAACAACATCATGTGGAACTACTCCATCGTGGATCGCGGCGAGAAGGCAAAGCCGGCCGGACCCAACTGGGACACGGCGTGTGCACGTGACTTCTTCTCACGTTACGATGCTGCCGCTGGCCTGGGTGGCGAGGCGGACTATTACGAGCTTGCCGCCGTGGTTGCCTGTTGCCTGCGATACTTTGGGTATTCGGACGCCCTTGCCGTGCCGGTCGTAATAGACTCGGGTGGGGAGAGCACCGTCGACGCGGCCTACTGTCTGGTTACCGACGAGAACGGAGCGGCCCGCATTTGCGATCCCACCATGGGCGCCGCTGGTTGGATGACCGATCGCTACAGCCACAAGTTTATGGTGGACGACATTGGACAGGACCTCACGCAGGTGGAGGCCATGGGCCTGCAGATTATGCGGTCCAGCGACTCGACGTCCAATGACGCGACGTCCACCGACGGGCAATCCAGCACAACGCAGCAGCAAACCGAGGAGTCACAGACTCAGACGGACCTTAACGAGGAGGAGCTGCAGGAGGGGTACCAGGAGGGCTACTCCCCAACGACGTTCTTCTAGAAACGGGTAGACGAATGCATGGACAAAGGGGACTGTCCCCTTTGTCTATGCGGTAGGTAGATGCGGGGGAGGAGCCCCCTCTTGCTCACTCGTCTTAGTGGCCTCCGTAGCAGCGCTGGCTCACGCGCGTGCGGATGGCGGTCTGTGCCAGCGAGAACATGTGCGGCACATGACGCACGATGGTCGCCTCACAGAGCAGGCCGTTTCCGTCGTAGGTCTCGCAGGCAATTACCGCCACGTAGTCGGCGCCATCCAGTTCCAGGAGCTCTCGGTCTCGCTCGTTGGCAGGCTCCACCGTAACCACGCGCTTGCACGTGACGAGCTTCTCTCCGCGGACCTTCTCGATGTAGTGGTAGATGGAGTTCTCGGCATCTTCCTTGGTGATGCCCTCCACGATGTCGCGCCTAAAGTAGTTGATCTCGCGCTCCAGGGGCTTTTCGTCCACCAGTCGCACGCGCTCAAAGTGCACGAGGGGCTCGCCAACCTCAAAGCCCATGATCTTGGAGGCATCCACATCGGCCTCGGTCTCCTCCATAAGAAGCACCTTGGTCTGCGCCGCGAACCCCTGCGACGTGACGCTTTCGCAAAACGGCTCGATGTCGTTGAGCTGATACGTACGCGAGCCGTCTGTGCGCGCAGGTGCGGGACGGTAAATAATACGTACGCCCTTTCCATGAATGGGCTGCACGTAGCCCTCGCGTGCGAGGATGGCGAGTGCCTTGCGCACGGTATTATGGGCACAGTCGTACTTTTTTACCAGTGCGGACTCGGAAGGCAGGTAGTCGCGAAATTGATACTCTCCACGGTCGATGGAGTCTTTGAGGTCGAAGTATATGGCGTCGTATGCAGGACGCATGGATGCCCCTCCAATTCATCTTACTTAAACCAACAGAAGTCATTATTGCACATATACGAAGGGATGCTGCGCAAAATGCAATTTTTTGGGGGTGATGTACAGAGTTTTGGGGGCAAGAGGTCTTGTTTAAAGGAATCGTATGTATATTTATGCATTTTAACGTCGATAGAATCAATCGCTCTGCATACGACAACAGGCCACCGGGCGGAAGGAAGGACCCGGTGGCCTGTGCCTGTCTCTTTTGTGACAGGTGCGCGTCTGGCCACGCGCAAACAAGGAAGGAAAGGATGACGTGGGTTTATCGTCATCTTGCTTACAGCATTTCCCGAACGGGACGGGCCTATACCATAAAGCGGCCTATCACACGCCCTACACGCTCTCATCACTGGTCCTACACGCTTCCTGCGCACCCCCTCCACAAAGTGCCGCGCGCACGCGCGAACGGCGCAAACGCTACAATGTGCATGCATGCAAAGAGAGGAGCAAAAGCATGGGCATTAACAAGCAGAGCTACGCGTATGGGGCGTCCAAGTCGTCCATTCGCGAGATAGCCGCCTATGGCGCCACGCGAAAGGCCCAGATTGGCGCTGAGAACGTCTACGACTTCTCGTTGGGAAACCCGAGTGTCCCCGCGCCAGATGCGGTACATGCGTCCATAGCGCGAGCGTTGGAGTTGCCGCCGACGTCGTTGCATGGCTACACGCCGGCAAACGGCCTACCCGTCGTGCGCGAGGCGGTTGCCAACTCGCTCAACCGTCGGTTTGGGACGACGTATGGGGCCGACGACCTGTACCTTACCTGTGGCGCCGCCGCCTCAATCTCCATCGTCCTCAATGCGATTTGCAACGAGGGCGACGAGGTCGTGGTTATAGCGCCGTATTTCCCCGAGTATCGCGTGTTTATTGAGAATGCCGGCGCGAGCTGCGTTGAGGTGATGGCGGACGAGGCGACCTTCCAAATAGACGTGGAGGCCGTGGGCGCAGCCATTAGCGAGCGCACGGTGGCCGTGATGATAGACTCGCCCAACAACCCCGTGGGCTCGGTGTATGCGCGCGAGAACCTTACCGCACTGGCCCAGATGCTGCGCGAGAAGTCGCAGGCAATCGGCCACGACATCCACCTCATCTCGGACGAGCCGTATCGCGAGATCGCCTACGACGTGGAAGTGCCCTGGGTGCCCGACCTCTATGCCAGCACCATCGTGTGCTACTCGTACTCCAAGTCCCTGAGCCTACCGGGTGAGCGCATTGGGTGGGCGCTCGTGCCCAACACCCATCCCGAGCACGACGTGCTGGTGCCTGCCGTGGCCGGCGCGGGCCGCAAGATGGGGTTCGTGTGCGCGCCTGCGCTGTTCCAGCGGGTGCTGATGGACTGCGTGGACGAGCCCACCAACATCGAGGCCTACGCGCGCAATCGCAAGGCGCTCACGGACGGCCTGAGCGCCATAGGCTATGAGTTCATCGAGCCGCAAGGGGCGTTCTACCTGTGGATGCGCGCCTTGGAGCCCGACGCCAACGCCTTCTTTGAGCGGGCGAAGGCCTTGGAGCTGCTGCCGGTTCCCAGCGACTCGTTTGGGTGCACGGGCTGGGTTCGCGTGGGCTACTGCGTGAGTTACGAGACCATCGTCAACTCCATGCCCGCCTGGCAAAAGCTCTGGGACAGCTACCACGCATAAAGCTGCACTCGGGGGACAGTCCCCTAAACTCAGGGGACTGTCCCCTGTGTTTAGGGGACTGTCCC
>JAUMWN010000096.1 GCA_030529625.1 Coriobacteriales bacterium | reverse complement strand
GAGTTCGAGCCGTGCGGCCTTGCCCAAATGATCGCCATGCGCTACGGCACGCTGCCGGTAGTGCGCGAGACGGGCGGCCTGCGTGACTCCGTGCAGCCCTACAACCAGTTTACGGGTGAGGGCACGGGCTTCTCGTTTGCCAACATGAACGCCGACGAGATGGCCGCCTGTCTGCTCAACGCGTGCGAGGTGTTCTGGACGAACCCCAAGGCTTGGAAGCAGCTGCAGCTGCAGGCCATGGCCGAGGACTTCTCCTGGAGCCGCGCCGCCGACGAGTACCTGGATCTGTACTACAGCCTGCATCCGGAGGTCGCGCGCTAACATTTGCGCCACTTGGAATAGCAGCGCCCGCCGAGGTCTTCTCGGCGGGCGTTTTTGGGGATAGACAAAGGGGACTGTCCCCTGAGTTCGGCCTCGCCAGAGGCTGAACGCGGGGGACAGTCCCCTTTGTCTATCCCATGCGATCCTATTCCAAGTACTTGCGTCGTAGCTGCTCGCGCTCGGTCTCGCTCACGCCGAGGGCGTCGTGCACGTAGCCCCACACGCTCGCGTACGTGTCGCGCAGGTGGGCCATGGCGTTGTGCATGGTTTGGGGATACACCTGGTCCATGCCCAGCATGTAGCGGTCCAGCTGGTCGGGCGCGATGCCGGCGCTCAGCAGACCCTGGCGCTCGCGCTCGATGAGGGGTGCGTTGAACTCGTTGGTGAGCAGGTAGTCAAACAGGATGGTCTGCTCGTCTGTGCCCAGCGTGTCCAGGATGAGCATGGCCGCAAGGCCGGTACGATCCTTTCCCTGTGTGCAGTGAAACAGCAACGCCTCGTCGCGTGGCTGGGCGACGAGTGCGCGAAACATGGCCGAGTAGCCCTGCTTGCCGGCGTCGGCCTCCAGGAAGTCGACGTACATCATGTCGTTTACGAAGCCCGCGTTCACGGCCGCTATGATGAGCTGCATGGGGGAGAGCTGGGAACGACCCCTGGTTGGGTCCTGCAGCCCACTCATGAACTGCTCCTCGTCCAGGATGCGTATATGCTGGGTGTGTGCGAACTCAAGCGCGTGCGGGGCTGGCCTGTCCTGCGTAGCTCCCGCCACGGCACCGGCGGTTCCTCCAGTAACCATCGCATCATCGAGTTCCATCTGCATGCGAAAGTCGAGTACCGTCGTTACGTGAAGCTCGTCGCGCAGGCGGGCGCGGTCGTCTTCGTTGGCAAAGACCGGCACGGCGGATCGCAGCAGCGCCCCACGGCGTATGGTGCGGCCGTCGCTCGTGCGGTACCCGCCAAGGTCATGGGCATTGCCAACGCTTTGCAGCCCAAGGGACTGGCTCTGCATGCTGTATTCGCTCATGGTCCTCACGTCCTTTGTGTTGTTGCGGCAGCAGGCCCCTTGGTATGTAAAAATATCATAAAAGCACTATTTTGACATGCTTCAAATAGCGACAGACCCATGCCGCGCAAACTCTGCTATGCTGTGGTGGTTGCTATCCATAAATCTGGAAGGAAATACATTGAGAGCAACGCATATCACTTCCAGCAGCACCTATCGCAAGCCGTTTGGTGCCTGCCCACTTGGAGAGAGTGTGACACTGTCCATCGACGTTTGGGACGTCGAATCGCCAGAGGGCGAAATACGTCTGTGGGTGGACGGAGAGGGCGAGACGCTGGTCCCCATGAAGCCCAAGGTGTTTGAGCAGGACGGCGAGCGCATGGTTCGTCTTACGGGCTCCTTCACGCCCAAGGAGACCCAGATCATTTGGTACTACTTTAACGTCACCGCAGACGATGGAACCGTGTGGCGCTATGGTGCGAGCAACGAGAGCAGCGTCGGCGAGGGTGCCTTCTCCATGGGAGAGCCCCGTTCCTTCCAGATTACGGTGTACAAGCCGCGCCTCACTCGCCCGCTGTGGTACCAGCACGGCATCGTGTACCAGATCTTCCCCGACCGCTTTGACCGTGGCTTCGACTGGCGCGCCCGCGTGGATGCGAGCCTTGCCGAGCATCGCAACGGTCCGGGCAGGAGCCTGGTGGAGGACTGGAACACCAAGCCCATCTACCACAAGGACCAGTACGGTCGCATCTCCACGTGGGACTTCTACGGCGGGACTCTTGAGGGCATTCGCGAGCGTCTGGGGTACCTCAAGTCCATGGGCATAACGGTTCTCTACCTCAACCCCATCTTTGAGGCTGCCAGCAACCATCGCTACGACACGGCCGACTACATGCGCATCGACCCCATGCTGGGCGACAAGGAGACCTTCGTGCGCCTGTGCGCCGACGCCAAGGAGATGGGTATCTCCATCATTCTGGACGGCGTCTTTAACCACACGGGATGCGACTCCCGTTACTTCAACAAGTATGGCAACTACCCCGAGACCGGCGCCTTCCAAAGCGACGACTCGCCCTACGCATCGTGGTTCAAGCTCAGCGGCACAGTTGACGGCGAGTACCAGTGCTGGTGGGGCGTGGACGACCTGCCCGACGTGGACGAGAACGACGAGTCGTACCGCCAGTTCATTTGCGGCAAGGATGGCGTGGTGCGCACGTGGCTGCGCTTGGGTGCCTCGGGATGGCGTCTGGACGTTGCCGACGAGCTGCCCGACGACTTTATTGAGGACATCAAGGCCGCGGCTCTTGCCGAGAAGCCCGACGCGCTGCTCATTGGCGAGGTGTGGGAGGATGCCTCGCACAAGGTGAGCTACGGCGAGCTGCGCCGCTACCTGCAGGGCAGCGAGCTGGACGGCGTGATGAACTACCCGTTCCGCGGCTGCGTGCTGGATTTCCTCACCAACAAGACCACTGCACTTGACATCGCGTACAGGCTTGAGGAGCTGTGCGAGAACTACCCCCGCGAGGCGTTCCTCTCGTCGCTTAACCTGCTGGGCAGCCACGACCGCGAGCGTCTGCTCACCATGCTGGGTGATGCGCCCAACAAGGACGAGCTCACCGACGAGCAGCGCCGCGACTACAGGCTGAGCGAGGGCCAGCGCGGCCTAGCGGTAAGCCGCCTGTGGGTCGCCGCGTTGCTGCAGATGACCATGCCGGGCGTCCCCTGCGTGTACTACGGCGACGAGGCGGGCGTCGAGGGATATACCGACCCCTACAATCGCGGTACCTATCCGTGGGGCAACGAGGACCAGAACTGCCGTACGATCTACCGCAACGCCATCGCAGTGCGCAAGTCCCTGCCCGAGGTGTTCCAGGACGGCGACTTCGTGCCGTTTGCGGCAAACGAGGACGTATTTGGCTTTACGCGCACTCTGGGCGACACCACGGTGTGCGTGCTGGCAAACGCAAGCCTCAAGAACGAGCAAGTGGTAAACGTGCCCATGCACGCCACCGAGGTGGACGACATCGTGCAGGGCAAGAAGCCCGAAGTCTCGAAGGACGGCAAGACCTGCTCGGTACACCTGTGGCCGTTGGGCACCGCCGTGCTGTACTTCCACGAGGAGGAGCGCCTGCAACGTCCCATGGAGCGTGGCATGGGTGTTATCTGCCACATCACCAGCGTTCCCAACGACGGAAAGCCGGGAACGATGGGCGAGCCGGCCAAGCGCTTCGTGGACGTGCTCGCCGAGACGGGCCAAACGTACTGGCAGGTGCTTCCCGTTAACCCCACCGACCAGTTTGGCTCGCCGTATGCGGGGCTTTCGGCCTTTGCCGGTAACCCGTACCTGCTCGAGGGTCTGCAGACCGACCTCCGTGATCTCGTGGACGGGCTGGAGGACAACGAGGACTACCAGCAGTTCTGCAAGAAGAACGAGGACTGGCTCGAGCCCTACGTGGCATTTCGTGCCATTAAGGAGGCCGTGGGTGACGACATCCCCTGGCCGCTGTGGCCCGAGAACCTGAGCAAGTACAAGCCCGGCATGGTATACGAGGGCGACGGCACGCTTGCCGCCAACGCCGAGACGCATCGCCGCACGCAGTACCTGTTCCAGCGCCAGTGGGAGGAGCTGCGCGCCTACGCCAACGAGCGCGGCATCAAGATTATTGGCGACATGCCCATGTACGTGTCGGCCGACTCCAGCGACGTGTGGGCCGAGCGCGACATCTTCGTGCTGGACGAGAAGGGCAATCCGGCCGGTGTGGCTGGCTGCCCGCCCGATGCCTTTGCCAAGGACGGGCAGATCTGGGGCAACCCCACGTTCCGCTGGGATCTGCTGCGCGAGCGCAACTACGACTGGTGGATTCGCCGTCTGGAGCGCATGCTGGAGCTGTACGACTACGTGCGCCTGGATCATTTCCTGGGCTTCTCGTCGTACTACAACATTCCCGGCGGCCGAGGTGCACTGGAGGGCTCTTGGAACTTTGGCCCTGGTCTGGAACTGTTCCGCGCGGTGTACGACCACTTTGGCACGCTCCCGTTTGTGGGAGAGGACCTTGGCACCATCACGCCTGCAGTGCGATTCCTCGTGGCGACCACGGGATTCCCTGGCATGGACGTCATCCAGTTCTACAACGAGGATGTGCGCCAGGGTTACGTGCCCGTTCCGGGAAAGATCTGCTACACCAGCACCCACGACACACAAACGCTCATGGGCTGGATCAAGGAGAAGTGGCCCTACGACAGCTCGGAGCACGTGTATCGCGAGCTCATGGGACGCTGCCTCAACTCCAGTGCCGATGTGGTAATCACGCCGTTGCAAGACGTGCTGGTGCTCGACGACTCGGCACGCATGAACGTGCCCGGCACCGCCGAGGGCAACTGGTGCTGGCGCGCCGACGGCGACGCGGTTGAGGCCTCCAAGGGATACCTGGCCTCGCTGGCACGCGACTCCAAGCGCTGGCGCATCGAGGAGTAAGGCGAACCACAAGTTGGACAAAAGGGACTGTCCCCCGAGTGCAGCCGCGAGCGGCCGAACTCGGGGGACTGTCCCCTTAGTGCAGAATCTGCTGGAATCTCGAGTCGTGCCAAGGCGGACGGGTGATTTCTGCTGGAATCCCGAGTTGTGCCTGGCACCACTCGCATTCTCAGCAGATTTCGTGTCACCACTCGCAATCCCGGCAGATTCTGTGGCACGACTCGAGGTCTCAACAAATCCCGAGTTCCACAAACAGCGTTGGCCAGGCGGGGGACTGCCACTATCTTTGCGGCATCGCGAACCACTTTGCCCACTCATTTTCCTCCTCGCTGTGTTAAGGTATTGAGGTCTTTTTTCAGAAATGGTGACGGAGGTGTGATGAAGAATGCTTCGTAAGTTGAAGGTGTATGTGCTCAGCCTAGTGTTGTGCCTGAGCATGGTTCCCACTGCCGCCCTGGCAGAGGCAGCCGACCAGATTGAAACCCTGGCACCAATCCTGTCCTTCTGCCTCAACGCGCAGGAGGGAGTCGAGGATTCCTCAAAGGTGTGGGTCTCGTATGCGTCCAAGGAGGATGCACAAAAGGCTGTTGAGGAGGCCCAGGCGGCAAAGCCCAACACTGAGCTTAACACGCAGGAGGCCGAGTCCCCAGCGCAGGTTGCCGAGCCTCAGGAGCAGCAGCCTGCGGAGCAGCCTGCAGACGAGGTGCCGCCCGCCGAAGAGGTACCGGCACAAGACGAGGTCCCCGCAGCGGAGACGACGCAGCCAGAAGGTCAGGAAGGCACCAACGACCAGGTACCTGCCAACGACCAGACGCCCAAGGCACCTACCACCTCCATCGAGATGCGTCTGGATGAGAACAACGAGGGCGTTGAGTACCGCGTGCGCAAGCAGGGAGCGGACTGGGACGACCCCGAGCAGTGGTTTACCAGCAGGCTCGATGCCCAAGAGGGCTTCGTGGACCTGCAGGTTCGCCTTACCGGCGAGCTTGCGACCACCCATGACGTGTGGTATCGCGTGCACACCAACGGCGCGTGGCTCGAGTGGGCAAAGAACGGCGCAAGTGCTGCCGCCCAAGACGCCAACACGCTGGTGGATGACATCCAGGCGGTGATTGCGCCCAAGCAGGAGACGGAGGAGACTGCCGAGCAGCCCGTCGAGCAAAAGGAGACCGAATCCCAGGTAGTCCAAAAGGAAACTACCGAGGATGTTAAGGTACAGGTGCAGCAGACCCAAAAGAAGGACGAGCAGGCCAACAAGAAGCAGGATACGAACGCCGCCCTTACGACGCAAAAGGAGACACCAGTCCCCACCGTCACCTACCAGGCCCACGTGCAAAAGATCGGCTGGCAAAAGGAGGCCACCAACGGTGGTGTGGCCGGCACCTCAGGCAGGTCCCTGCGCGTGGAGGCAATCAAGATCAAGCTTCCCGCAGGCATTGACGGAGGCATCACCTACCAGGCCCACGTGCAAAAGGAGGGCTGGCAGAGCTGGAGGAGCAATGGCGAGATGGCCGGCACCTCGGGCAAGTCCCGTCGCGTTGAGGCCATGTGCATCAAGCTCACGGGAAACATCGAGAAGATCTATGACGTGTGGTATCGCACCCACGTGCAAAAGGTTGGCTGGCAGGACTGGGTCAAGAACGGCGAGATGGCCGGTACCTCCGGCAGGTCGCTGCGCATTGAGGCCCTGCAGATCGTGATTCTTCCCAAGGGTTCGCAAAAGCCTGCGGGCGGAGACACCGAGCCTACCACGGGTGCAGACTACACGAGCAAGGGCTCTGTGTCCTATCGCGCAAGCGTTGGTGGCATGGGCTGGCTGGGATGGGTCTCCGACGGCGACCGCGCCGGCACCTTTGCCAGCAACACGTGGATGAACGGCTTCGTGGCTGAGCTCTCCGGCAAAAAGATCTCCAACAGCGAGCTGCACTACAGTGCCGTCGTGGAGGGGGAGGACTGGCAGAGCGAGGTTCTGGGTGGCACGAACGCCGGAAGGCCTGGCACCACAAAGCGCCTGCAGGCCGTGCGTCTGCGCCTTACGGGCAACGCCGCAAACCTGTACGACATCTACTACCGCACCTACATCAATGGTGAGGGATGGCTCAAGTGGGCCAAGAACAACGAGAAGGCCGGCTACATCGACTCCCAAAAGGGCGTGCAGGTGTTGGAAGTGAAGCTCGTTACCAAGGGTGGCGCCGCACCCTCGTCGAGCGGGGCAAAGGACTTCGCCTTCTCGGGCAGGCCCGAGCTCACCTACCGTGGCCACGTGCAAAAGATCGGTTGGCAGGACTGGGTCAAGGAGGGTGAGACCGCAGGTACCTCGGGTAGGTCGCTGCGCGTCGAGGCACTCCAGGCAAAGATTGCCAACACGGCGATGTCGGGTGAGATCCAGCTGCGGTCGCACGTGCAGCGTATTGGCTGGCAGGACTGGGTTGGCCAGGGCGGTACCTCGGGCACCTCGGGTAGGTCGCTGCGCGTTGAGGCGCTGCAGGCCCGTCTTACCGGCGAGCTGGCCAACAAATACGACGTGTATTACCGCGTCCACGCGCAAAAGTACGGTTGGCTCGGCTGGGCCAAGAACGGCGAGAGTGCCGGTACCGCTGGCCTGTCCCTGCGCCTTGAGGCCATCGAGCTGCGCCTGGTCGAGAAGGGTGGCGCGGCACCTGGCTCTACGAGCGACTGCTTTGTGGACGGCAGCAGCGTGGGCAAGATCGGCTACCAGAATCCCGCTGGGTATTATCAGGTGAGCAGCTTTAACGTGCGCATTACCAATGCCGCCACCTACCCGTTCAACTACATCACGCCGTCGCGCATTAGCAAGAACGCGTCGCGCTCCGACTGCGTCAACGCGTTCCTGGACCGTGCGCGCGAGTATCTGGGAACCCCCTACAAGTGGAACTACGCCTGTGCGCCGGGCGTCGGCGTTGACTGCATTGGTCTGGTGTACCAGTGTGCCTATGCGTGTGGCATGGACATGGGCGGCGGTACCGGAGACACCGACTTCAACCCGTGGGCGCACTGGATTACCGGCGCCAGCGGCTGGCACAGCCACGACTCCAACAACTTCTGGAACTACGGCAACGCCAAGCACGTTCCCGTGTCGCAAAAGAAGGCAGGAGACGTCTTGTACTGGCCGGGCCACGTTGCCATCTACATGGGCTCCAACACCATAATCGAGGCATACGACTACTCCACGGGCGTCATCCAGGTTAACCTCTCGCGCCGCGATACCCCAACCGGCTGCATCCGACTGTTCCAGTAGTTGGCAGTCTGTGAGTGATGTCCGACAGGGAAGAGGCCCCTTTTGGACACTGCGGCTGGGCAACGCGCTGTGCTGCGCCCTTCTCAGTGTCCAAAAGGGAACTCTTCCCTGTCGGACATCCTCCACGGCTGGAAAAGTGGACAATTTTTTGTATACGTCACAATACCAACTGGGAAAACGCCACGTTCAATGGAAAAATTGTCCACTAGGTAAAATACACAGTGGACAATTCTTTCGTAGACGCTGGCATATTCCCAGTTGGCGACGAGCCGTTGGCAAAAAATTGTCCACTTTTGGGCTCCTAGCCATTGTCCGTTCGTGCGCATGATGTCCAAAAGGGGCCTCTTCCCTAGTGGACATCAATCCGCCATTCACTACCGTCCTCCGCTAGGCATCCCGCGTTCGGCTGCCATAAGAACAGGTATCCTAGGAATGGCCGATTCCGCCAGAAGAACGCGTACAAAGGAAACCGCAATGCTTATAGATCGCGTGGCAACCCAGCTGCTCTTGGCACCCGAGCTCGCAGAGTCCACGAGGCTGCTGCGTGAGGGGACCGACGTGCCGCTGTCCGTTGCACAGAGCGCCCGCCCGCTGGTGGTGGCGTCTGTGTGGGCGCACGACCCCCGGCCGTGCGTGGTGGTGGTTGCCGGCGAAGAGACGGCTGACCGCATGGCACGCTCGCTTGCGGCATGGCTGGGCCAAGACGCGGTTATGCGCTATCCCGAGCGTCGAGACTGGCCGTGGGCCGCACAGGCTGCAGACGACGCGGTGGTAGGTGCGCGCTGTGCCGCCATGGAGCGGCTGGCAACCGGCCAGGCATGCGTGGTCGTGGCCTCGGCACGCGCACTGCTCAGACGTGTGCCGCCACGGGACTCGGGCTACTACGCGAGCTCTACCTTTTGCGTGGGAGACGAGGTGCCGTTTGACGAGATGGGGCGCCTGTTGGTGGGGATGGGCTATGCCGACGTGGGCGAGGTGGACGCCCCGGGAGCCTTTAGGGTGCACGGCGATACCGTGGACGTGTACCCTGCTCAGGCGACGGCCCCGGTGCGCATCGAGTTCTTTGGAGACGAGATAGACCGCATACGGCGCATGGTCCCCTCAACGGGTCAGACCATTGGCGAACTGGAGGAGGTGCGCATCGTCCCGTGCAGGGAGCTGGCGCTCACCGACGAGACGGTAGCACGAGCCGAGCGGGCGCTCTTTCGCGCGGCAAAGGAAAGCACGCAGGTGGCAGCCGACCTTGAGCTCATACGCTCTCATGCCAACGCACCTCAGCTCGACCGCTACCTGGCTGAGCTGTATGGCGGCCACACCGCCTCGCCCATCGAGCACGTGTGCCAAGACGCCCTGGTGGTGCTGGTCGAACCCCGTGCCCTCTTCGACGACTGCATGCATGCGACCGACGACATCACCCATGCTGCCGCTACGGCGCGTGTGGATACTCAGGGCCTGTACACCACACCCAAGGCCCTTGACTTTGGCAAGCAGCAACGGTTGACCTTCTCATCTATCCTGCGCACGGGTGCCGGCCATGCCACCTCGCTTGCCGTGAGGCAGCCAGGCATAGCCGGAGCCGACTCCAAGCTGCTGGGACGCGTGCGCCAGCTAGTGCGCGACGACTGCGCCATCGTGTTTGCCATACCCGACCGAGCGGCGCGCGAGCACATGGAGCTGCGGTTTACGGACGAATCGATCCCGTTTGTGGAGGAGCTCGCATCTGGCGAGGACCAACACGGTCCGGCGCTGCAGACGGGTGTGGTTACCTTTGTGGACGCCCCCGTTCCCGCGGGTGTGATCGTGCCGTCGGCGCATCTGGCCGTGCTCTCGGTGGCAGATCTCACCGCCCGCATGGCGCGCCGTCGCAAGCCGCGTCGCGTGGACGTGACCAAGGTCACGTTTCCCTTTAAGCCGGGCGACTACGTGGTGCATGCCACCCACGGCATCGCGCTCTTCTCGGCCATCGTGCGCCAGGAGGTGGGGGGACGTGAGCGTGACTACTTCCTGCTGGAGTATGCCAACACCGACAAGCTCTATGTGCCACTGGAGCACGTGGACCGCATTACGCGGTACGTGGGACCCGACGGCAGCAGCCCGCGGCTCACGCGCCTCAACACGGCTGACTGGAGCCGTGTTACGGGTCGTGCGCGCAAGTCTGCCAAGAAGCTCGCGTTCGACCTGGTAGACCTGTACACGCGCAGAAGCGCGGTGCGTGGCCATGCCTTCTCTCCCGACACGCCCGCTCAGCACGACATGGAGGCGAGCTTTGCCTACGATGTCACGCCCGACCAACGCTCGGCCCTTGCCGACATAAAGGCCGACATGGAGGCGCCCAAGCCCATGGACCGGCTGCTGTGCGGCGACGTGGGCTTTGGCAAGACCGAGGTGGCCCTGCGCGCGGCGTTCAAGTGCTGCATGGACGACCGTCAGGTGATGGTGCTGTGTCCCACCACCATCTTGGCCCAGCAGCACTACGACACGTTCTTCGATCGCTTTGCCCCGTTCGACCTGCGCGTGGAGGTGCTCAGCCGCTTTGTGACCCCCGCCCAGCAGCGCAAGGCGCTCGCGGCGTTTGCGGCAGGGGAGGTCCAGGTGCTCATCGGCACCCATCGGCTGCTCTCCAACGATGTGAATCCCCATGCCCTGGGCCTAGTGATCGTGGACGAGGAGCAGCGCTTTGGTGTGCAGCACAAGGAGCAGCTCAAGAACATGCGCGAGCAGGTGGATGTGCTCACGCTGTCGGCCACGCCCATCCCGCGGACCATGCAGATGGCCATGAGCGGCGTGCGCGACATGAGCCTCATCCTCACGCCGC
>JAUMWN010000163.1 GCA_030529625.1 Coriobacteriales bacterium | reverse complement strand
GGGGATCTCGGTCCGGCCCGGCCTGAGATCGGACTCGGGCTCGGCGGCGGGCTCTGCCAACTGGGCTCCAACGTCAGACAGCTGACGTGGCTCCTGCGGGATGGCGGGCTGGGGCACGCAACCCACCAGCGCCAGGGCCGCACACGCCACACACACAATCGCTGCGCCACCGCGCATGGCTAGAACGCCTCAAGCTCGGCGATGGCCGCGTCGTCGTACTTGTTGGACCCATATACCGAGTCGATGGTCACCTTTATGTAGTCCGTCTTGTGCGGCTTGTCGAACTCGAACTCCTGCCACTCCCCCATCGCGTCCTTGAGCGTTACCTGCTGCGTATAGCCGTCGGAGAGCTCGATGGTCACGTCCTTGGGGCGGTAGTTCTTGTAGTAGACGTCCTCGCGCTTGGGATAGCCACCCACGATGCGCAGGCCCTTTACCACCTGGTCGGACTTGGCCTCCAGGCTTATCCACTCGCCCACGCCGCTTCCGCCGTCGTTCCAGGCCGTGCGGATGTTACCGTCGATGGCATTCTTGGGCCCGTAGTAGGAGGTGTACTGGTCCGGGGGCAGCACCGAACTCGCCTCTGGCTCGTCGTCAAACACAGGAGGCTCGGTCTGCTCCAACTCGTCCTCCTTATCCTCGTCCTTGGACTTGCCGGCCACCGTCTCGTCCTTGGTGCTGGCGTCCTTGGCCGAGGCGTCCTGTGCCTGCTCTGCGGCGACATCCTTGTCTTGGGTACCTGACGTGGCAGCCGCCTGGGCGTCCTGCGTACCCGAGGTGCCGCTTGATGCTGAGTTGATCACGATTTTTACCACCGCGAACATGGCGATTACGAAGAGGCCGATGGCGGCTCCAATGGCAACGTAGTGTCCCAGCGTGAGGCCACGCTTTGGGGTGGGGTTAGACTTTGGGGTAGCCGCCGGAGAGGCCATATGCGCTCTGCTGGCCGCTGGCTGGGGTGCCTGAGCTGCCGGCCGCGGCGCCTGTGCTGCCGGCTGGACCGCATCGGCCTTGCCGGTCTCTTCCAGAGTGGCCCCGCACGACGTGCAAAACCGCACACCCTCCCGCAGGCGAGCGCCACATTTGGGACAATAGTTCGATGAGGACATACGCTGCTCCTCGGCATCGAGATTCCAAACACGTCACAGAAACTATACCAGCTCATGAGAAAAGGGGTTTGGCCCCTTTTCTCAAATCACTACCAACGCTGAGGGATGGTAGCAAAATGAGAAGGATACTGGCGCAGACGGCCCGTATCCTTCTCAAATCACTACCATCAGAGTTGCTTGGTAGCGTTTTGAGAAGGATACGACCGCCACGAGGCCTTTTCCTTCTCAAAATGCTACCAACGTCTTTGTGGTTGTCCCTATCGGTTGCTCTCGCGTCCCACGAGGCCGGTGGCACCGTAACGCTCACGCAGCAGGGGCTTCTCGATCTTGCCCGTGGCGTTGCGCGGCACGTCGGCAAAGATTATCTTGCGGGGACGCTTGTAGCGCGGCATCGCGGCGCAGTACTTCATAATGTCTTCCTCGGTCGCCGACCGCCCAGGCTTGAGCTGAATGATGGCAGCCGCAATCTCGCCCAGACGCTCGTCGGGCAGGCCGATAACCGCCACGTCCTGAACGGCAAAGTAACCCTGTAGGAAGTCCTCGATCTGCACGGGGTAGAGGTTCTCGCCGCCGGTAATGATCACGTCCTTCTTGCGGTCTACCAGCCAGATGAATCCCTCGTCATCCTGCTGGGCCATGTCACCGGTGTGCAGCCAGCCGTCGATGAGGGTATCGGCCGTGGCCTCGGGATCGTTGTAGTAGCAGGTCATGAGGCCGGGGCCCTTTACGCACAGCTCGCCCACTTCGCCTTGCACGACCTCCTTGCCGGCCTCGTCCACGATCTTGCACTCCCAGCGATACCCAGGAACGCCAATGGCGCCCACGTGGTCGACGTTCTCGACGCCCAGGTGTACGCAGCCGGGTCCCGTCGACTCCGAGAGACCATAGTTGGTGTCGTAGTCGTGATGCGGGAAGACTTCCTTCCAGCGCTGGATGAGGCTCTTGGGCACCGGCTGCGCGCCAACGTGCATGAGACGCCACTGGTCCAGCTCGTAGTCCTCAAGGCGCAGGTCGCCACGCTCGAGGGCCGTGAGGATGTCCTGCACCCAGGGAACGAGCAGCCACACGATGGTGCAGTGCTCGCGGCTTACGGTGTCAAAGATAAACTGCGGACTCACGCCGCGCAGCAGCACCGCTTTGGAGCCGCAGGTGAGGCTGCCCATCCAGTGGAACTTGGCGCCGGTGTGGTAGAGCGGCGGGATGCACAGGAACACGTCGTCGTGCGTGGTGCCATGATGCACGGCTTCCATCTCGGCAGCCTGGGTCAGGCTCTCGTGGTTGTGCAGGATAGCCTTGGGGAAGCCCGTCGTGCCTGAGCTAAAGTAGATGGCCGCGTCGTCCTCGGCAAACAGGGGGATCTGCGGGTCGTGGCTCGAGCACAGTGCTTCCAGCTCGCGATAGCTCTCGGCCCAGGTGGGACAGTCGTCGCCCACATAGAACAGCAGCCTGCCGGTTTGCACGATGGGGACGATCTCCTCCACACGGCCAATAAACTCGGGGCCAAACAGGAGCACGTCCACGTCGGCCTTGTCCATGCAGTAGGCAATCTCGTCAGCGGAGTACCTAAAGTTGAGCGGCACTGCCGTGGCGCCCGTCTTGAGGATGCCAAAGTAGATGGGCAGCCACTCGATGCAGTTGTACAGCAGGATGGCCACCTTGTCACCCTTGTGCACTCCTCGCGACAGCAAGAGGTTGGCCAGGCGATTGGCGCGCTCGTCAAACACCGACCAGGTAATCTCGCGACGATAGGGCTCGTCGTCGGTGGTCTCCACCAAGTCGTACTCGCGCCACGTAATGTGTCGGT
>JAUMWN010000095.1 GCA_030529625.1 Coriobacteriales bacterium | reverse complement strand
GGAACGCGTCGCTCGCCCGCGCGCTCGCTGACGCCGGCCGCGCCGACGAGCTCGTGGCTGCCATGACCGACACCGCTACGTACGAGCGCCTTCTGGGGGAGTTCGGCATCGGTGACGGTGCGTAGGCGGACGCATCGCTGGCACGGCCCTTCGCCGTGAACGATTTCACGTCGAATCACATCCCTACCGTGCGCAATTCTGGGAGGAAATCGTGCGCGGTAGGGAAGCCATCCGACGCCGAATCGTGCACGGCGTGCATGGGAAAAAACCTGCGGATGCCCATGCGCGGGTCTGGACGGTTTTCTGGAGGTGCCGTTCACTCGCGAAATGGGGTGAGTGTTTGGAATTTCGGGCTCCGTATATACGGGGCTGCATTTTCGGCCTCCTGACCTGTGGTTTTGTGGGGCTTGTTTCCGTCCTTCGGCAAAAAGAGCCTCAGATTTCAAACACTGACCCCCATCTCGCGAGTGAACGGGCCTCCAGAAAACCGTCGGCGCCGCTGTGGCCCAATGTGGGGGTGTCCGAATGGGAAGAGTTCCCTTTTGAACACCGGGCAGAGCGTAACCAAATGCGCGGCTCGCCAGCGGTGTCCAAAAGGGGCCTCTTCCCGTGCGGACACATGACGAACGCGCAGCGGCCAGGCCCCCTGGCCCCACCATGTACGAGTCTATGCCCTCCATAGTCAAATTAAGGTATAATTTAACCATTCACGTCGAGGGAATTGGAGTGAGCCATGATGCCAGACATACGGCCTTCGTCCGACATCCGCAACCACTACGCCGAGGTCTCTCGGTCCTGCAGAGAAGAGCGTAGGCCGACTATCCTCACGGTCAATGGTCGGGGAGACACCGTGGTCATGGGAATTGAGGACTACGAGGAGCAACAGGCGCGTTTGGAGCTTCTGGAGACGCTCGTTGCCTCGGAGCAGGACGTGTTGGAAGGGCGCGTGGCTCCTCTCGCCAACACGCTGCAATCGCTGCGTGACGAGCTTGCGCGGGGAATCGCATGAGTTACCTTGTCCTGCGCACGGACACGGCTGACGAGCAGATTCGCGAAATCGCGCAGTATCTTGCTCGCGTTTCGGGCAATGTGGACGTAGCTTTGCGGTTCGTTGACAGGATCGATGAGGTCGCCGCAAGTCTTGCGGAGTTTCCGGAGCGCGGTGCTGTGCCTCGTTGGGGAACACTCGCGCGCCAGGGGTATAGATGCGTGAGGGCTGGGGAGTATCTCGTTCTATACAAGACCGACAGACGTGAGGAGACAGTTACCATCCATGCGGTCGTGCATGGCCGTCGTGAGTATTGGAGACTGTTGGGCGACGGAGAATAGCCCGGCCCCTTTGTCTACCCCTGTCTTGGGTCACCTGGCCCGTATCGGACGATTAGGGCGACATTCGAGGGAGCATCCCCAACGGCGACTCCACCGTGCACGATTTCACGTCGGATCACGTTCCTACCGTGCGCAATTCTGGGAGAGAATCGTGCACGGTAGGGAAGCGATCGGACGACGAATCGTACACGGCATGGCATGGCAGTGGGGTGTCCGATAGGGAAGAGGTACCTGTGGGACACTGGGCAGAGCGCGGCGTAGTGCGAGGCTCGCCAGCAGTGTCCCACAGGTACCTCTTCCCATTCGGACACCCCACCCCACCCAATGCGGAGAAATCGCCACACATCGGCACGAGCCTCAAATACCTGATAGACTAAACCCGTCTGTAAACACACCCCAAACGAGAGGTGAGCGACCCATGGTTGAACACAAGCTCGCAAACGTCCTGCTCGAGCACAACGAGCGGTTCTTCCAGTACCCCGAGCTGTACTATCGCTCGTCCAACGCCATCGTGGAGGACAAGAAGGAGCACGCAAGCCTGCTGCTTCCCAACACCACCTTCGACTTCTCCACGTACTTTAACGCCCTGTCCAACGGCAAGTGGCGCAAGTACACGGTGGTGGACAACGTCCACTTTAGGCTGGAGATCAAGGGTCGCGCAGTGGTGACCTTCCTCTCGCTGCGCGATCAGCCGGTGGGTGTGGGCATGTCGCGCCTGGACACGGTGGACGTGGACTGCGACGAGTTCCAAACGCTGGAGTACGACTTCCCCAACATCGAGGACGACCTGTTGGCCTTCCAAATCACCACGCTGGCCCCCACGTATGTGCGCAACGGCTACTACTATACCTGCGTAGATGAGTCCAAGGTCCGCGACGTGCACCTGGCCATTGCCACCACCACCTTCCGCAAGGAGGAGTACATCTCCAACAACGTGGCGCTCTTTAAGAGCGAGGTACTCGCGGGCAACGACCCGTGCGCCGGTCACGTGTCCATGATCGTGGTGGACAACGGCCGTACGCTGGACCCCAAGCCTTTGGAAGGCGACGACGTGTGGGTGTTTCCCAACAAGAACGTGGGCGGCTCGGGCGGTTTTGCGCGCGGCATGATAGAGGCCAAGCGCCTGCCCACAGACGAGCCTGTGACCCACGTGCTCATTATGGACGACGACGTGTCGCTGTCTTCGGAAAGCGTTAAGCGCACGTTTAACCTGGTGTCGCTCATCAACGACGAGTACGAGGAAGGCTTCGTGGCCGGTGCCATGTTCTCGCTGGGAGACCAGAGGCTTCAGATCGAGAACCTGGGCTACACCAACCTCGCCGGTCGCTTTGGCCCGGTGCGTATTGGCCGTCACTACATGAACGTGCAGGAAGAGGTCGTGTGGAACGAGCGCGAGCTGCCCGTGCGCAACAACGTGTACGCTGCCTTCTGGTACTGCTGCATCCCCATGACCACCATCCAGCGTGAGGGCCTGCCCCTGCCACTGTTCATTCGCTACGACGACGCGGAGTATGGTCAGCGCTGCGCGCCGCGCTTTATGACCATGAACGGCATCAACGTGTGGCACGAGGACTTCGACGACCGCTACAGCGCCTACTACGAGCGCTACTGCGGCACCCGCAACGCCCTTATCATTCAGGCGGCAAGCGGTGTGTGCGCCAACGTGGACTTCTTTGACGCGCTGTTCGAGAAAAAGTTCCTCATAGAGATAAAGGGCTTTAACTACGGCAGCTGTGAGCTGTTGCTGGACGCCGTGGAAGACTTCCTCAAGGGTCCTGAGTTCCTGCAGATTGAGCAGTGCGAGAAGCTCCTTAAGGAGGAGTCGGCCAAGGCCGAGAAACTCGTGCCGCTAGAGGAGCTGGACGTGAGCGGCTTTAACCTGGAGCGTCTCACCACCAAGGAGCGGATGCGCACGTGGCCGGGCCGTCTGGACAAGTGGACGCACAACGGTCAGCGATTCACGCCCAAGAAGCTCATTAGCAAGAAGCCCGCGGCCATGCAGTTTAACGCCAACGCGCATCCTGCACCGCTCATCCACTTCCACGACACCGTGCTGGTAACCAACCGTCTGGCCACCATGGGCGCCATTCGCCACAAGGACAAGAAGCGCTATCGCGAGCTGATGAAGCGCCACGCTCAGGTGGTTAAGGACTACCAGAAGCAGCGCACTGAGGTTGAGGCCCGCTGGCGCGAGGCCGGTCCCTACCTCAAGAGCGACGAGTTCTGGGCCACATACCTGGAGCTTGACAAGTACGCCCGCGAGTCGGAGTAGGTAACGTACGGTAGCTGTACATGGGGGAGCGGGAAAAGAGAGGCGGGAAAAGGGGGACATACCTCCTGTCCCGGGCACGTATGCGCGACGAAGCTCTGCAGGTGTGTCCCCCTTTTCCCGCCAACGCCAGCGAACGAAGTGTGTCCCCCATGTACGGCATAGAGCTAAACCCCCACAACCCAACAAGGAGAAACCCATGCGCATAACCCCCAAACGCGTTGCTCGCGCGCTCAAACGTCGCCTGCGTCTCGCACCAGCAGCCGTACCAGCCCCAGCCCGCGAGCGCGTGGTGGTGCGCGAGCTGGTGCTGCCTGCCGACGAGCTGCAGGAGCCGCTTGCCATCTCCCAGCTCGACTGCACCAGCTTGCTGGGACGCTACGCCCTGCCGCCGCTGGAGCGCATGGCGCCGCCCGAGCGCGCCGAGCTCGTGGACTCGCTGCTCTCCATCCAGCGCATGCGTAACCTCGGCATCAATCCGCAGGACCTGGAGTTTCCCGAGCTGCGCCTCAAGCGCATCTACAACGGCGTGTGTGCGGCACTGCAGGACCTCACCGCCCCCACCCGTCGCTCCGCGACGTTCGAAGGCCAAACGTCCTCCCAGCTCAACGCCTTCCTGCAGCAGCACGAGGGCTGCGACGTGCACGTTAACACGCGCCTGCTCCTGCTGGACCAGACCATCCTCGTGCCCGCCAACACAACCATAGACGGCCACGGTGCGCGCGTGGTGGCAAAGTCCACGCGCGTGGACAAGGCCGTCCTGCTCGATGGCGTGCACGACGTGCAGATAGCCAACTTGGAGTTCGCCGGTGGCTGCGGATACGCCGTGTACGTAAAGCACAGCGAGCGATTTGCCATCGAGTCCTGCCAAATCACGGCCAACGACTACAAGGCCATCTGCGTGATGGGGGAGAACCATGACTTTGCCATCCGCGACAACCGCATTCACCACACCGGCGACGGATCTATCTTCCTCAACGGCGACGTGTCCCGCGGAATTATAGAGGGCAACGCCATCCAGCACATTGGCGGCTCGGGCAACTTTAGCGGTGGCATCGTGCTCTCGTCGCTGGAGCTGGTGGACATCAACACGGCATACAACCCCTGGCAGCAGTGGTACATGCCCGAGCTGCTGGAGTGTCCGCACGATTTGGTAATCCGTCGCAACAACATCGTGGGCTGCGCGGCAAACGGCATGTACTCGCATGCGGGCTACTGCAACTACGTGGTGGAGAACGCCTTTGACGGCTGCAACAAGGAAGGCATGTGCCTGGACTTTGGCACGTGTGGCACCTACGTGGCACGCAACGTGGTTAAGGGTAACGGCGGCCGTTACGGCATGACCAACATAGAGCTGGAAAACGAGTACGTGCTCCAGTTTGGTCGGCTCGCCGACGGCTCGTCTGCCGCCAAGGTGCCGGGCATATCGTTGGACAACGCCTGCTACAACATCCTCTACCAAAACGTGGTTGAGGCAAACTACGGCTCGGGCATAAAGATCGTGCGCTCTGGCGCACGCAACGTGTTCTTGTGCAACCAGGTGACCGACAACAACGTGGGCGAAAACGACACGTTCCACTTCTTTGCCATCGAGCTGGGAACCGACCGTCGTCCCGACTACGAGCCGGGCGAGGTGCACGAGCTGGACTTTGCCCCCTGCTTTGAGAACATCATCGCGCGCAACGTTATATCGGGCGATCACTACTCGGGCGTGTTCCTGGGACCAGATGCCTATATAAATGACGTGTTCGACAACGTTATAATGGATGCTCGTAACGGCATTGAGCTTGTGTCCAAAAAGCTCAACCCACAGGGAAACAACCGCATCCAATAACGCACAGAAAGGCGGCGACCGCCATGCCCAAGGCGTCCATAATCATGCCCTGCTACAACGCAGAAAAGTACCTCGCCCAGTCGCTGGACACTGCCCTTGCGCAAACCATGGGCGACTTGGAGGTAATATGCGTTAACGACGGCTCCACTGACGGTACCCTCGAGGTGCTCAACGAGTATGCGGCGCGTGATGCACGCGTGCGCGTAATCGATCAGCCAAACGGCGGCGAGGGAGTGGCACGTGACCACGGCCGTGAGCTCGCCACGGGAGAGTGGCTTGCATTTCTTGATGCGGATGACTTGCTTGAGCCGACGATGCTGGAGGACTCGATTTCGTGTGGCGAGGCGACCAATGCAGACGTGGTGGTGTTCCAGACCATCCTGCTTAACAACCAGACCGGCGAGCAGAGCGTGTGTGACTGGGCGTTTCGTCACGACTGGATAGATGGGATGGTGTTCTGCCCTCGCGAGAATCCGTCGCGCATCTTTAACTCATTCCAAAACTGGGCATGCACCAAGCTGTTCCGTCGCTCATTTGTGGATGAGCATGGCCTGTACTTCCAGCACATACATCGCACAGCGGATTTGCTGTTCACCTGTAGGGCTCTCGCGGAGGCAGATACCATAGCGCTCTTGGATAAACCCCTCTACCAGTATCGAGTAAACAATCTGTCGAGCGCTATCAATACCTCTGACTCATATCCGTTGGACTTCTACCATGCGTTTGTTGCGTTGCGCGAGGCTCTAGAGGAGCATGATTTGTGGGACCTGTATCACGACTCGTTTGTTTCGTGGGCACGAGAGGGTATAGCGGTGAATCTGCAACTGTGCCGCAGCCTCGAAGGGTTCCAGACCATTGCAAACGAAGTGAGAGATCATGGGTTCGAGCTACTCGACATAGGCTTTGATGCCGCTCCTTCTGCCGATTCCGACTTGGGCGAGTGCATTTGCTACTCCATCGCCACTAAAGACAATTTGGGACTGCTCTTTGACCTGTTCCTCGAAGAGAAGCAGCACTCACGCAACTCCGACACGGTTTCTTCGGAGCTGCGCCTGCACATTAACGAACGCAATGAGGTTATAGACAAGTTTATTGCCGACATCGATGAGCTTCAGGCGTGCATTAAAGCGACAGATGCCGACCGCAATCGTCTGCGCGGCAATCTCGAGGACATACGAGGCTCGAAGTCGTACAAGGTAGGCCGCGCGCTCACGACACCAGCACGAGTTGCAAAAAAAGTGATTCGCAAACGGAAGCGCTAACAGCGTAGAGCGACAGATTCCAGCGAGGCGGTGAGGAACCCGTTATGAGCGAAACAACCTTCTCAGTAATTATCCCATCCTACAATTGCGTCGGAACGCTGCCCAATGCCGTGCAAAGCGTGCTGTGCCAGCTTGGCAGCGACGATGAAATAGTAATCGTGGATGATGGCAGCGAGGACAACACGCAAGAAGTGACCCGTGAGCTTACCGAGTCCGACGAGCGGATCCGCGTGATACAGATGGGCAAGAACTCAGGTCGTTCGCTTGCGCGCTGCTCTGGAGTAGCGGCTTCCAAGGGCAGTAGAATCTTATTCCTGGACGCGGATGACGAGTTCAAGCCAGGGCTTGTGGACCGACTGCGCAGCGTTTTGAAGGATCAAGCCTACGACGTGGTGCACTTTGGCATTGAGATGCGCGTCCTCCGCGACGACTCCTGGCGTGTGGACGAGGTCGCGCAAAAGTGGTTTGACCCCTACATAGGTTGTCTGTACGACGAGGCGGTCTTCAACAAGTGCTTTGTGGAGCAGGCATATCAGTGGAACTTGGCCAACAAGTGCTTTGATGGCAACCTGTGTCGCATGGCGTGCGCCAGAGTGCCCAACCAATCAGTGCAGCGAGGTGACGACTCACTGCTCTACTTCGTTATTTCGTATTTTGCCAAGAGCTACTGTGGACTCAGCGATGCGCGCTATTACCTGTACAACTTTGGTGCTGGTCAGGATTCGGCAAGAACGATTAGCTGTGACGAATTCGCGGAACTCTGCAAGTCCGTTGATGCCGTAACGGCAATGGAAACTTTTTTGCAAGAACAAGGGGCGTCAGAGTCCTATTGGGATGGTATGCGCGGCGCTAAAAAATCACTTGTGGATGGCTGTGCGAATAAGCTGCGCACTCAACTTGAACCCAGCAAAAAGGCGGAGGGCGTACGAGTCTTTGCTGCGGAATGGGGTTGGCCTGCAGCCATCTCCGCACTGCGTACGGTCTATGGGGACAGGCCGGATGTCCTAGCCAAACAGCTATCGTTCGATGCGCCTCCAACACTCGCGCCTGGCGATACCATTGCAACGTACTGCAATGGGTTTAGTGGTGGCGGAACGGAAAACGTGCAGAGGATGCTGGTGAGCGTATGGCGTTCGCTGGGCCTCAACGTTGTGATGCTGCTTGGTAGCGAGCCAGATCCAGATGAGATAGCGGAGCTTGGTGTTGCGTATCGTGTAATACCGGCACCCATGGACGATAATTGCGAAGCGCATACTGCCGCCATAGCACAAGCTGTAGTTGACTTTGGGATAAAGGGTATTGTCTACCACCGCTGGATAGATAGACAACTGTTTTGGGATTTGCTCTACACCAAAATGCAGGGCATTCCGTTCTTCATTCACTGCCATGGCCTGTTTATTCACTACATGCTGTTTGGCGACCCATACTTTGGCGTGATGCCATATGTATTTGGGTGTGCCGATGGCATTATGTCGCTGAGCGAGGTTGACGCCCTGCATTGGCGCCAGTTTAACCACAGGACATTTGTTACCGTAAACCCGTCGCAGCTGAGTACCAAAGACACGGACGCAACAAAGCAGGTGCACAATCACAAGGTGCTGTGGCTTGGCAGAATCGCGCCAGAGAAGATGCCTTTTGACGCACTTGAGGTGTTCCAGCGCGTACGTACCATCGTGCCCGACGCGACCATGGACTTTGTGGGGTCGGTAACGCAGGACTTCTTCGTGGGCATGGAGCGAGACCTTGTCGCCCACGCAAAGCGACTGGGGCTGGAAGACTCCGTAACCTTTACGGGCTGGTCCAATGACTTGCGCAAATACTACGACAATGCCCGCGTATTCCTGATGACCTCCGAGCCATTTGAGGGATTCCCCCTTACGCTTGGCGAGTGCCAGGCAACTGGTCTACCCAGCGTTGCGTACGACTTGCCGTACCTCACGCTCGTGCGGGAAAGCACGGGAATACAAACGGTTGAGTTTGGCAATTGGGATGCGGCGGCATCTGCGGTGGCCAAGGTGCTTACAGATGATGAGGCGTACACGAGGATGCGTAACGGCGCACTCAAGATGGCACAGCAGATTGAGCAATTCGACTTCTGCGGGCTGTGGCACGAGGTGCTCATGACAAGGGACGCGCCAGACATACGCAACGACGTAGAGGCAAAGAGCATTTACAACACTATGCTGTTTAACGCCTATCGAACCAGTTGCAACGTGCGCAATGGCGAGGTTGAGGAGTTGCGCAGGCAGATGGATACTTCCAACAAGAAGCTACGCGACATCACCACGTCCTGGGCTTGGAAATCGGGCAAGGCGATAACTGCGATTCCTCGAAAGGCCAAGAAGGTGGCGAAACATATAAAGAAGCTGCGGAGATCGGATGGCACATGCAACCGGTAATGACCAAGTCGGCTTTTGTAGAACGCGGCAAGCAAGCAGTCTCTTGGTTGGGGAAGTGCTATCACTCCGTAATTTTTTCCACGGTGGTGATTGGTTCGACCCTGCTTTACATTGCCTATTACCTTGGCATGAATGCGACCAAAGGGGCCTTGGCGTTCACTTGGCAAAAGCCTGTGAGCCTGGTTATGATCGTTCACGGACTTGTCCTGCTGAATACCATATTGCAGAAGAAGCCCATAGAGCTGCGAATCCTGCTGCTCAACGTATTGTGGATGTTCCTATCCCGTTGCCTCTTGGGCAACTATACCTTTGAGTTTGATGATGAGTGCTTCTGGGCAATTATGCTCTGCCTGATGTTCGCTAGCGGGGTGAGCTTGGAGGCCAAAAGACGTAAACTCCTTTTAGTGCTTGTAACGTTGGAGCTAGTAATCGTTACAGGTGTTTGGGGCGCGATTGGTTTACTGACTGGTTTAAACCAGCAGTCACTTGAGGGCTTTGAAGCCATAACAATCAAACTACATAGTTTTGTGCCGCTCGATCAGCATCTGGAAATCTTTACATACCGAACCATTGTAGCCGCTTACTATCTGATAACCTCTGGTTTGGCGATTTACCAATTAATGCATACACCGAACTGGTTTTGGCGTTCCGTTGCATTTTTCTACCTGCCATTAGCGTTTATTGCATTGGCGTTGCAAGACTGCCGTTCGATATCCGTTGGGTTCGCTATCTTGTTGGCCACATTTATGGTTGAACGCATTTCGTTGAAGCAAATCAATAATTCAAAATACATCCATTACATAATACTTTTAGTTGTATGGATAGTGACTAGCGTGCTTGTTTATACAAGCTTGGCATTTTGCCACGAGGCAATACTCGGTGAAAGAAAAAACCAACCATCCACACAAGTTACCGCCAATACTCCTGCGGTTTCTATTCCTTCTGCAACGACTGTGATTCCCTCAGCACCAGTCTCGGTAATCGGGAACCATTCTTTTTCGTTTCTAGTGGGATTGTTGCAAAGCGTACAAACCAACCCTCATTCTCGTGGGGACTGGTGGAGTATAACTACCTTTTCAGGACGTACGGACGTTTGGGAAGCGACCATTCCCACATTAATGGATAACAAGAAAGCTGCTGTATTGGGACAACCGGAAAAGACGTGCATGGATGCGATTAACGCGCATATCGCACGTGATCCTAATCCTGACGTCCCTGTGGTTATCATCTCTCACATGCATAATCTCTGGCTTGAGCAGCTTGTTATCGCAGGTATACCTGGATTATTGCTATATGTAGTGCTACTCGCGCTGCTAATCTATCGCATTGTGCGCGTGTTTACAAGCTCGCACAATCAGATAACGCAGAGCTGGCGCATACTTGGCGTACTATTTGTTGCATTTTTGCTCTATGGAGCAATGGAACCACTACTTAGTCTACGCATACCAATTGCTTCGTTACTGTTTTGCGTGATTATGGGTGTCTTTGTTGCTGATACTTCGGAATTGGGGATTGCCTCTACGGTGTAAATGAGCAAAACAGGAGACAGAAAGAACAGCCAGCACGCTGAAGATTCTCCCGCGTGCTGGTATAAGTGGAGTTGTCTATTCCTATGTAGACGATATGTCCCGCACCCAAGCGGTTGACGTTCGCCTAGAACAAAGCCCCTGACCTGTTACTTCGCGGGCTCGGAGGCGTTACGCTTGTGCTGCCATGCAAGAGCGGACGTACCTACCGCAAACAGGGAAAGGGGCCTTCGATGCAAGAGTATACCTTGAGATCCGAGCACGCAACCACTATAGCGCTGGACCAGCACGCGAGGTCGGTGACGCTCGCGGCGCTAGACCTCGCGACGGGCGAGACGAGGGGCGGGAGGCTCGCGGACTGTCCGTCCGCGGAGCTGATCGTCGATTGGGCCAAGTGGGCGACCGAGCCGTTGAGGTTCGTCTACGA
>JAUMWN010000094.1 GCA_030529625.1 Coriobacteriales bacterium | reverse complement strand
GGGACGATGGGAAGGCTGCCGCGAAGCGGCTTAGTGCAGAGGTACCTTTGGGACATGCACGATCGCATGTCCCAAAGGTACCTCTTCCCAATCGGACACCATGCCTTGCCTTACGCTACCAGCCAGTCGATAACGTTGCGTTGCGCTATGCCCTCGTGTGAGGCCATGCCCACCTCGTCGAGCGTAAGGAGCGTCTTGGGATAGTTGTCGCGCTCCGCACGCAAGGGCGCCAGCGCACGATCGAGCGCGGCTGGATCCAAGACGCTTGTTGCCACTTGGTAGTAGGCGGTGCCTTGCGCGTCGTGCGTCACAAAGCATATGTGGCGTGCGTAGTGCTTGCCCACATGGACCTCGCTGTGGCGTCTGCGCAGCTCAAGGTACACCACGTTCTCCAGCAGGCCTGCAAGCTGCGCCTGCTGCGTGCCAAGGGCCAGGTTCCTAAATCCGAGGTCGGCGAGGTAGTAGCGTTCCTGGGTCTTGAGCAGCGTCTTGGACTTGAGGTCGAACCGGCGCACGCGATAGAACGCATGCGCGTCCACCAGGGCGTCGAGGTAGCGGGAAACGGTGTCGTCGGAGCACTGGTGTCCCACCTGGACCAGTGTCTTGGAGATGCCGTTTGCCGAGACCGGCTGTCCCAGGCTGTTCGTGAGCAGGCGAATGATTGCGTCAAGGAGCACCGGGTCCTCCTTGCCCAGCGATGCGGCCACGTCGCGCCGCAACACGGTGTGATACACGCCGTCCAAGTACTCGTGGAGCGCGTAGGGGTTGGATGAGAAGGCCATGGCGCTGGGCAGGCCACCGCATTGCAGGTATTGGTTAAAGAGTCTGCCGCGGTCCGCAGCCTGGCCGTTGGCGTTTGCCAGCTCCAGGTATTCCACAAACGACAGGGAGAACACGGGTATTTCAACAAACCTTCCCGCAAGAACACCCGAGAGCTCCCGCTCGATGAGGCGCGTGTGGGAGCCGGTGAGGTACAGGTCGTAGCAACCCTCCTCGGCCAGCGTGTAGACCACCTTGCCAATGCCGACGGCCTCCTGGGCCTCGTCAATGAACACGTAGGTGGTGCGTGTGGGGTCACGCCTTTCCCGCACGTAGGCAAGGAGGTTGTTGGCGTCGCGCAGTCCTGCGTGCTCGGCAATCTCCAGGTTGAGCGACACCAGACGCTCCTTGTCGACGCCCTCCTGCTGGAGCTTGTCGCGATACGACCGAAGGATGGCAGACTTTCCCGTTCGTCTCATGCCCACGAGAACCTTTACCAGTCCCGTGTCCCTATGGCGATCAAGCCTCGTGAGGTAATGGGGCCTATTAATCATGGTGTGCTCCGTCGTTTGGGCTTCGTTTGTACTGCAGTTGAAGAATCATTTAGCAAGATTGTAATGTATTTAGAGAAAATACGAAAAAGAAACTGCTATATTCTAGTAGTCCTAAAAAAATCGAAATAGAATACATCATCAACAAGATACTCTCGCACGAGAAAGGAAGTACCATGCCGTTCGTGGACGCAAAGATTACGGTTCCTGTGAGCGAGCACAAGCGTGACGCCATAAAGAGTGGGCTTGGCGAGGCCGTGTCGGTGTTTGGCAAGGGCGAGGCGTGGCTCATGGTGGGCATCGACGACGACTATGCCCTGTGGCTGGGCGGAAGGAAGCTCGACAAGGGCGCGTTTGTCTCGGTGAGCCTGATTGGCGAGACGCCGGATGAGGCGTGCGGCGAATTTACGGCACGGCTGTGCGATTTGCTCGGCGACGAGCTGGGCATTCCCGGAGACCAAGTGTACGTGACCTACCATCCCATGCTGCGTACGCGCTGGGGTTGGAACGGATCGACGTTCTAGCGTGGGGGACTACGGTCTGGGCCAGCCGGTCGTCGTTGCGTGCGAGGGACAATCAACGGTGGGCGTCGTGGCTGGCGTGCTGCAAACGCCCATGGGCGTGCTCTACGACGTGGAGCTTCAGGCATACATACACAAGGGGCTGCTGGAGGAGGAGCTGCTGCCGGCCACGTCCGACGACGTGCGCCAGGCGCTGGAGGCCTTGCTTTCGCAGACGGTCATGCCAGGAGGGCCGCAGACGCCGGAGCCGCCTGGCCGCAAAGAGGAGCGCAGTCAGTGTGTGCGGTCTCGCTTTGCGATGTGCCTCCAAGAGGCGCTTGCCCATGTGGCAGGTACCCACGATTCGGACGTGCCTGCGCGGTTTGGGCTGGGCTCGCAGGTGGCCTGGCAAGATGGGTCAGCATGGAGGCTGGGTAGCGTGGTGGGCATGCGTTCTCGCTCCGACGGTCTGGCCTTTGAGCTGGACGTATTTGGCACATACGTGGTGGCCACCGAGCAGGACCTTTGCGACATTGACGAGCTTCCCGTGAGCTCGACCCATGCCTTGAGCTCTCGCGTTCGCTATCTGGTTCCAGGCTGCGAGTCCGATCCTCACTACGAGGCAACCGTATGTGCCGTCGCAGGAGAGGTGCCAAAAACCACATACGACATCGTGTTCGACGATGGGGACGTGTTCGAGGGCCTTGGCCCCAGCGAGCTTATTTGCGTGTAGCAATTCGCCAGATTCAGTCGTCCAGAATCGCACGAGTGCAACCGGGGGAGCATCCCCTCAGCTGCGATATGCCGTTCGTGGCAAAAGTGTTTCGCAGGGGGATTGTCGCATGCCGTGCGTTCTATTTCGCGCTACAATCATGTCCCCACTCCACACACGTAGCACGAATCGAGGCATCCCGTGGCAAAACACGAAGCTAAGCAGGACGATGCAGAACCATCCATCCGCATAGTTCGCAAACCCACGCGCCACAAGCTCGCCAAGGGCCTGTTTGCAGGCGGTGTCGCGCTTGCGGCCTACGGATTGGTCTATGCGGGAGGGAATTCCTACTTCTCCACGCACTTTGTGCCCGGTACCACGCTCAACGGCAAGGACGTTTCGTGGCTCACCGAGGCCCAAGCAGCCCAGCTCATAAACGGGGAGACGGACTCCTACAGCAACGACGTAACGGCTGGCGAGCTGGAGTTTAGTCTGCAGGCATCCGACATCGGCTTTTCGAGTGATGGCGAGGCGTGTGCCCACGACGCCATGGAGCAAAACCAGTCGGCGCCTTGGCCGCTGCGCTTGGTTGGTGACAGCGACATCGAGGTCGAGACGGGCATCGAATTCGACGAGAAGGCCCTACAGAGTGCGGTGGAGCAAGTCGTGGCAGAGTACAACAAGCAGGCGAGCGATCCCGAGGATGCCGAGGCCGCTTACGACGATGACAACACCTCCTTCTACGTAAAGCAGGGCGAGCCGGGAACCAAGCTCAAGGCCGACGCGGTCGTCTCGGCGGTGAGGGCGAGCGTCGCCACGCAGCACAGCACCACGCACCCAGCCGATGCCGAGGTGCTCGTGGAGCCTCAGCGTGGTGCGGACGATCCCCAGCTCAACGAGACGGTTGACCGCGCCAACGACATGTTGGAGCTGGAGATTCCGCTGGTGGTGGGAGACGACGAGCAGACGCTCGTCTCCCGTGAGCAGATTGCCCAGTGGGTGGAGATTGACGACGAACTCAACGTGCAGGTGGACGAGGAGGCCATCGCAGCATGGGCGGACGAGACGCTGGCGAGCGAGACAAACAGGTCGGATGACGACTACGACTACACGCTCAACGCCAATGCGACTGCTGCGGCGCTCATGCAAAACCTAGAGGATGGCTCCAGCGATGCGGTGGAAGTCGAGGTTACGGCCACCAAGAAGGTGGAGGAGAAGGAGACGACCAAGACACCCTCCGCGTCCTGGGACAAGAGCCGTGGGCGCTACATCGACGTCGACCTGGCCAACCAGTACGCACGGCTGTACGACGCGAGCGGCTCGGTGATTTGGGAGTCCTACGTGGTGTCCGGCGACACTGGCGTGGGACGGGGCACCCCGGTGGGCACGTTCTCGATCTATGCCAAGGAGACCAATCGGGAGCTCGTTGGCATGGACTACAACAACGACGGGCTGCCCGACTACCGTAGCTTCGTGAACTACTGGATGCCCTTCTCTGGCGGCTATGGATTGCATGACGCCACGTGGCGCGACTCGTTTGGCGGCAGCATCTACAGCTATGCGGGCAGCCATGGGTGTGTGAACCTGCCATACGACGCGGCGGCATCGCTGTTCTCCATGGTTTCGGTGGGGGAGACCGTTGTGGTCCATTGGTAGAGTATATGCCGAGTTGTTGACCCATACGGCAAGAAGTAATGCTACACTAGCACCATTCGCAACGCATTCGCAGCAGACTGTTCTCGAAAGGAGCCACCATGGCAAAGCACTTTAGCGAATTCGACGAGTTCAACATTGTTCCCGAGCTAAAGCCCCTTGGCGCCTGGACGTATTTTGGCCTGAGCATTCTCTTTTCGATACCCATCGTGGGACTCATCTGCCTCATCGTGTTCTCGTTCTCGGATGCGAACATCAACCGCCGCAATTACGCGCGCTCGTACTTTTGCATGCTGCTCCTGGTCTTGGTCCTGGTTGCCGTCCTGTTCTTTACGGGTCTTTTGGGCTCGACCATCGAGGCAATCCAAGCCGGTCGTTGGCCTGACTTCCTCAGCTGGCTTCCCTGGGCGAAGGCCTAACAGCGCATTGCTATCGTAACGTGAGGGGGCACGGTGTCACGCACCGTGCCCCCTTCTTGCACTGAGGGGACAGTCCCCTAAACACAGGGGACTGTCCCCTCAGTGCAGCTTTGGGGCTATACCTGGTCGAGCGCCTGGCTCACGTCGGCGATGAGGTCCTCGGTGCCCTCCAGGCCGCAGCTCAGGCGAATCATGTTGGGTGCCACGCCGGCCGCGATGAGCTCCTCGTCGCTCATCTGGCGATGCGTCGTGCTTGCGGGGTGCAAACAGCAAGTGCGTGCGTCGGCAACGTGCGTCTCGATTGCCGCAATCTTGAGCGCAGCCATAAGTCGCTCGGCAGCGGCACGCCCGCCCGCAACGTTAAAGCTCACCACGCCGCAACCGCCGTTGGGCAGGTACTTTTGGGCGAGCTCGTAGTAGGGGTCGCCGGGCAGGTGGGGATAGGACACCGACTCAACCTTGGGGTGATTCGACAGGAACTCTGCCATTGCCTGGCCGTTTGCGCAGTGGCGCGGCATGCGCACGTGTAGGCTCTCCAGGCCCATGTTGAGGTAGAAGGCGTTTTGCGGACCTTGGATGGACCCAAAGTCACGCATGAGCTGCGAGGTGGCCTTGGTAATGAACGCGCCCTCCAAGCCAAACTTCTGGGCGTACACGATGCCGTGGTAGCTCTCGTCTGGGGTGGTGAGGCCCGGGTACTTGTCGGCATGGGCCATCCAGTCAAACTTGCCCGAGTCCACGATGGCGCCACCCACGGCGCAGCCGTGACCGTCCATGTACTTGGTGGTGGAGTGCGTCACGATGTCGGCGCCCCACTCGATGGGTCGACAGTTGACGGGCGTGGGGAAGGTGTTGTCCACGATAAGGGGCACACCGTGGTCATGCGCCGCCTTGGCAAAGCGCTCGATATCGAGCACGGCAAGTGCGGGATTTGCGATGGTCTCGCCCAGCACGCACTTGGTGTTCTCCCTAAACGCAGCCTCTAGCTCCTCATCGCTGCAGTCGGGGGCCACAAAGGTGGTTTGGATCCCCATCTTGGCCAGAGTGTGCGCCAGCAGGTTGAAGGTGCCGCCGTAGATGGCCGAGCTGGCTACCACATGGCCGCCACACTCGCAGATGTTAAAGACCGAGAAGAAGTTGGCCGCCTGGCCGGAGCTTGTGAGCATGCCAGCCGTGCCGCCCTCCAGAGCCGCGATCTTTGCAGCAACGTAGTCGTTGGTGGGGTTCTGCAGCCGAGTGTAAAAGTATCCCGATGCCTCTAGGTCGAACAGGGCTCCCATGGCAGGACCCGTGGCATATTTAAACGTCGTGCTCTGCACGATGGGAATCTGGCGTGGCTCACCGTTGCCGGGTGTGTAGCCAGCCTGGACGCATCGCGTATCGATGCTCGCCTCTTGGTTGTGTGACATGCTGTTACCTCGCTTTGTCGCCTGTACAGATGCATAGCACGTAATGGTACGACAATACGTGCGATTGCGCGGCGAGACCAGCCATTGATTATTCAATTGCAACAAGCGGAGAATGAGCAGGGGCACGGGTCTTTCGTATGCGGACACGACGTGACGCTGGTCGTCAAGTGTTACACATAGCCAACAGCGTGGGCGAATGACGTTCGTACGCTTGGCAAATGGTTAACAGAGACGACAATGCCGCGATTCGTCGAGAACTGGGCATTCGCATACGGCGTCTTCGCACGCAACAGGGGATGAGCCAACAGATGCTCGCAGAGGAGTCTGGCGTGCACCGGGCCTATCTGGCAACGGTTGAGACGGGGAGTCGAAACGTTTCGGCAAATAATCTCATACGAATAGCCCATGCCCTCAACATAACGCTTTCCGCGTTGTGCGAGGGCATAGACGTGGAGATGCAGGGACGCGACTAGCAGGACTCGTTACCCAACGCGCAGCTTCTACCCGAACGCTGGAAAGCGAGCCTAGGGTATGGTTAGGGATACGGGGACCCGCGGTAGTGCTCGTAGTCCAGGATCGTCTGGATGTTGTGCCACTCGCAGTCGCTCATGTTGGGCGCGATCACGTCGTCAAAGTAGTCCGGGTCGTAGCGCTCCGTGTACCAGCTGCAGTTTGAGAAGTAATTGCGCAGGTCCTGTCGCACGAACCCCCTGCCGTGGCGCGCATAGATCTCGTTGCGGGCGATGTAGAGATCCCAGTCCGAGAGGGAGGAAAGCTCGGAGGTGGAGTAATAGTGCGTGGTGCTGTCGGGAAGCACGTATGCCGAGGAGCCCGCAGAAGAGGAGCTTGAGGGGGCAGACGTCGTCACGCGCGTCGTGCCGGGAGCGGAGTTGATGGTGATGTTGTTGGTGATGGCCGACTCCGAGCTCTGTTCCTTTGCCTTCTGCTCGGCCTCCTCCTTGGCCTTCTCGGCCTCACGCTTTGCCGCCTCAGCCTCCTCCTTGGCCTTCTTCGCCTCCTCGATCTCCTCTTGGGCGGTCGTGGTTTGCGTTGTGGGGACAGGCTGCGCGGCTTGCGACACGGCCGGTGCCTGACCTCCGCCAACGTTTACCACGCCACCGGCCATGAGGCCAAACGCAACGAGGACCATAACCAGCACCGCACAGAGGGCCGCAAGGACGGGAAGAACGACGCTGGATGTTTCACGATGCGGCTGGGAGGTAGGAACGGGCGTGGTGCCTGTCGCACCCGTGAGTCCCGAGCCCGCACCCGTTACGGGGGTGCCGCAACGTGAGCAAAACTGCTGTCCGTTCGTGATCTGGGCCCCACAGTTCTCGCAGAACATGAGTCCTCCCTTCCGGTGACCAACTGTTGGTCTCATCCTAGCACGTTTGCCCACCCCTCCTGTTGCGCAACAACGCGAGGGGTGGGCGTGGGCTAGTGCGAAGCGGCGTCAATACTGACTATTTGGCCTCCAGGAGCTCAATCTCGAACGTGAGGGCCTTGCCCGCCATCTCGTGGTTCATGTCAAAGGTCACGGTCTTGTCATCCTTGTCGGTCACCGTCGCCTGGAGGGGCTGGCCGGTAACGGACTGCAGCATAACGCGTTGGCCAATCGAGAGGTTCTGGGATCCGGGAAGCTGGGCGATGGGAATGGTCTGTACCAGGTCCATCCTGCGGGGGCCGTAGGTGTCCTGGGGCTCAAGGCGAATGGTGACGGTCTCGCCAACCTGCATGTTGCGCACGGCCGCGTCAAAGCCGGGGATCATCTGTCCGGCCATGCAGGTAAACGCCAGCGGCTCGCCGCGGTCGCGCGAGGAGTCGAACTTGCTACCGTCGTCGAGCGTGCCCACGTAGTGCACCTTAACCTGCTTGCCTTCGTTGCTCATGTCGTTCCTTTCTGTTGCCGCGACATTGTGGGCTAGTGTACCCCATGGACGGGATTTGGGGTAGCATAGAGCGCAGGCATTGGGAGGTGATGTGGTGAGGCTCGAGGGTTGCAAGGGAAGCGTGGGTGTGTTCGACTCCGGCGTGGGCGGCATCAGCGTGCTCAAGGCGCTGGTGCGCGAGCTGCCCGGTGAGGACTTCGCGTTCTATGGTGACAGCGCACACAATCCGTATGGCGAGAAGCGCCCCGAAGAGGTCCTGGCACTCTCGCAGGACATCGTTGGCGGACTGCTGGACTCTGGGTGCAAGGCGGTGGTCATTGCCTGCAACACGGCGACCTCCGCGGCTGCGGCACGGCTGCGCGAGGATTACCCAAAGACGCCCATCATTGGCGTGGAGCCCGCCCTCAAGCCGGCGGCCCTGTCGCAGCCGAACGGTCGCGTGCTGGTGCTCGCCACGCCGCTTACGGTGCGCCTGGACAAGTTCCAGCGCCTGCTGCGCACCTGGGAGGGTGAGTCCCACGTTATTGCGGTGCCGTGCGAGGGGCTTGCCGCGCGCATAGAGCGGGGTGACCTCCATGCGCCCGACCTGTACGAGCTCCTGGAGCGGCTCGTCGGCCCGTATGCGGGCTCGGTCGATGCCGTGGTGCTGGGATGCACACACTATCCGTTCGTGCGTGAACAGCTCGAGCAGATTCTGGGGGACGTGCCCTTCTTTGACAGTGCCGATGGCACTGCCCGACAGTTGCGCAGAAGGCTCGCTCAGAGCCATCTGCTGTCCGAGCGTACCTCAGGCGGCAAGGTTCGGTTCTTCTCCTCCAGCCAAGACGATCCCGCCGAGCTCGAGCTCTACCGCTCGTTCTTCGAGCTGGCATAACGTCATCGGTACTCAGGGGACTCCTCCCCCGTGTTCAGGGGACAGTCCCTTGAACACGGGGGAGGAGTCCCCTGAGTACAGTTGGGAGTTGGGCTACCAGCGCTCGGGAGTGCCCCAGAAGAACAGCGCGACGGTGCCAGGGCCGGTGTGGCAGCCAATGGTCGCGCCAATGGGGAATATCTCTACCTTGCCGCCGGCGATGGAGCCAAAGTCCTGCTCGATGCCACGGGCAACGTTCTGGGCGTCTGCCAGGCAATCGGATTGCGAGATGAGCACGCGACCGGAGTAGTTCGTGCCATCCTGCGCGAGCTCGTGCATGCGTTGCAGCATGCGCATCTCGGATCGATTCTTGGTGCGAATCTTCTCCATAACCTCAAGCGACCCGTCGGGGGCCACGCGCATGAGCGGGCAAACCTTGAGCATGCCACCCACAAGACCGGCCGCCTTGGAGATGCGGCCGCCGCGCACGAAGAACGTGAGGTCGGATGAGAGGAACAGGTGGTTTACCTCAAGACGGTGCTCCTCCGCCCAGTCGGCAAGCTCGTTGGCACCAAGCCCCTCGCGGCGAAGCTCCGCCAGGCGATCCATGAGCAGGCCGTATCCAGCGGAGGCAGCCAGCGAGTCCACGATGCGGATGGTGCGGTTAGGGAACTCGTCCTGCAGCTGCTTGGCGGCAAGCACGGCAGAGTTGTATGTGTTGGAGATGCCCGAGGACAGCGTTACGTGCACGATGTCCTTGCCGTCCTGCAGGAAGCCCCTAAAGAAGTCAATGTAGTCGCCCGTGCTCACTTGCGAGGTGGTTGCGGGCTCGCCGGCAAGCATGCGCGTATAGAGCTCCTTGGGCGCGACGGACTTGCCAAAGTCGTCCTTGTACCACGTCTCGCCCAGCCTAAAGTTAAAGTAGACGCACTCAATGTCGCGCTCGGCCAGCCATTGCGGCGACACGTCGGCGGTGGAACAGCAGCTTAGTGTGTAGAGACTCATACCTCACTCCTTGGTTTCGCTGAGTCGCTAGTGTAGCAGATAATGCGTCTTGTCACGAGTCGGGCATAAAAAAAGGACCGCCACCAACAGGTGACGGTCCTGTGCCAATCTTTGGCCAGAGCGTGCGAGAACTAGGCCTTGAGTGCCTGCTCGACGGCAACGGCGCAAGCGACGGTGCAGCCAACCATGGGGTTGTTGCCCATGCCGATGAGGCCCATCATGTCCACGTGAGCGGGCACGGAGGAGGAGCCGGCGAACTGGGCGGAGCTGTGCATGCGGCCCATGGTGTCGGTCATGCCGTAGGAGGCGGGGCCGGCGTGCATGTTGTCGGGATGCAGCGTACGGCCGGTGCCGCCACCGGAGGCGACGGAGAAGTACTTCTTGCCGGCAAGCGTGCGCTCCTTGAAGTAGGTGCCCGCCACGGGGTGCTGGAAGCGCGTGGGGTTGGTGGAGTTGCCGGTGATGGAGATGTCGGCGTTCTCGTGCCACATGATGGCTACGCCCTCGCGGACGTCGTCGGCGCCGTAGCAGTTAACCTTGGAGCGCGGGCCATCGGAGTAGGGGATGGTCTGCACGACCTCAAGCTCGCCCGTGAAGTAGTCGAACTTGGTCTGGACGTAGGTGAAGCCGTTGATGCGGGCGATGATCTGGGCGGCGTCCTTGCCGAGGCCGTTCAGGATGACGCGCAGCGGCTTCTTGCGAGCCTTGTTGGCGTTGTTGGCGATGCCAATGGCGCCCTCAGCGGCTGCGAAGGACTCGTGGCCAGCCAGGAACGCGAAGCACTCGGTGTCCTCACCAAGCAGCATGCCGCCCAGGTTGCCGTGGCCCAGACCGACCTTGCGGTCCTCGGCGACGGAGCCGGGTACGCAGAAGGCCTGCAGGCCGATGCCGATGTCGGATGCGGCTGCGGAGGCGTTCGCGGCACCCTTCTTGATGGCGATGGCGCAACCAAGGGTGTAGGCCCACTTGGCGTTCTCGAATGCGATGGACTGGATGTCCTCGGTAATGTCGTAGGGGTTGAATCCCAGATCGGTGCAGATCTTGAGGGCTTCCTCAAGGTCGGCGATGCCATACTCAGCAAGCGTCTTGTTGATCTTGTCGATGCGGCGCTCATAGCCTTCGAACGAAACTGCCATCTATCTCACTCCCTTCCTGTATTTACTCTTTGCGCGGATCGATGGTCTTGGCGGGAGCATCCCACTGGCCGTAGCGGCCGGTGTTGGCCTTGATGGCCTCGTTGGCGTCCTTGCCAGCCTTGACGTCGTCCATGAACTTGCCCAGGTTGAGGAACTCGAAGC
>JAUMWN010000093.1 GCA_030529625.1 Coriobacteriales bacterium | reverse complement strand
ACCAGCGACCCTCTGCTCCCAAAGCAGATGCGCTACCAAGCTGCGCCACGCCCCGTTTTGCGTGGAATGAGTATAGGCCATTTTGGCTGCCACTTCAACAGACAATGGCCGTGCTAGTCCTCCCCGTTGCCGCTCCCCCGCTTGTACATAACCTCGTCCGAGTACGTGTACCTGCCGTCTTTTCCCTTCACCAGCCGTGGAATGTCTATGGGAAGCGTGCCGGCCATCTTGCCCACGCCAAAGATGGCGCGTATCGCCGCCGGCACGTTGGCGTTGTAGGCCCCTGCGCTCTTTGCGTCTCCTTGCGAGGTGGCGCCGATGCCAAACCCGGCCGAGAGATACGCGCACACGATGGCGTCCGAATCGGCAAAGCGAGCCGCATCCACGGGTAGGTTGTCGCTGAGCAGCACGAACTTGGCCTTGGCCGCACTCGACTCCTTGAGCGCACGGGTTATGCCCTGCATGCATGCGTCGCTGTCCTGCAGGGCGTCAAGGCCTGCTGGCACCGCGCTCAGGCACACCACGTAGTCCGCCTTGGCGATTGCCGCGGAGAGATCCTTGGAGTACGCAAGCTTGCCACCGTCTGCCTCGTCAAAGTAGCAGTCCACATAGATGCTCGTAGCAGCCTCCGCTATCCCTTTCACCTTGCCGGTGAGGCGGTTGTCCACGAAGACGTCCTGGTCGATCACGCCCTGCTCCATGAGCTCGTCGAGCGCAGCGCCTATTGGGTTGGCGTCTGTCTTCGTGCGACCCACGATAACCAGACGCTTGCCCGCAGCGGCAATGGGCAGCACGCCATCTCCCTTGAGCAGGGTTATGGCCTGCTCGGCTATGGAGCGCTCTATGGCATGGTGCTCCTCGCAGCCCACCACGTCCTGGGCTGCGGCCACGTCGGCGTCCACGCCGTCTGTCTTCTTGGGCTCGAGCAACTCGTACTTCTCCTTGAGGTCCAGGATGCGCCTCACCGACTCGTCAATCCGCGTGGGGTCGATGGTCCCATCCTGTACCTTGGCAGCAATACCTGCGATGTAGTCGTCGTAGAAGGAGGCGGCCTTTGGACTGTTGAGGTCCACGGGGATCAGCAGGATGTCGCATCCAGCCTGGATGCACTTCTGGGCCACGCTCACGCAACATTCCACGTCATCCTTGCCGCCCGCGACGATGGCATCGCCCGTGTTGGGCTCCTCAAAGAACTGGTCCATCTCCAAGGCGTCAGTAACGACCACACCGCCAAAGCCCAGCTCCTCCCTGAGCATGTTGGTCACGATCTTGGGTGACATGGTTGCCGGATAGTATCCCTTGGTCTTGCCGTCGGCAAGCACGTATTGGTCGTCGAACTCGGGGAAGGTCGTCGCCGCGGTCATTATCATGTCGGCACCCTGTGAGACGAGGTCACCAAACACCGCAAGCCCCTGCTCGCTCAGCTCATCCAGGGAGATATGAACGGCTGTGGGCTGGTCAGCACCGTCTCCCGCCCCGGGGAAGTGTTTAAAGGTGGTGATTACACCGTTGTCCCCCACTCCTGCCCAAAACGACTTGCACAGCTCCTGTACCGTGTCGGTGTCGTTTGATAACACCCGAGTGCTCATGCCCGGGTCCGCCAGGTTGGCGATGATGTCGGCACAGGGGGCGAGATTCACGTTTATGCCCAGCGAAGAGAGCTCCTTGCCAAACACCTGGCCCGTCTTGAGGGCGTTCTGTGAGGCAGCGTCTGCCGTTGCACCGATGGCCATGCTGCCCGTACCGCGCGTACCCATGGTGATGCGGGCCACAGACCCTCCCTCCTGGTCTGCAGCAATCAGATATGGAATGGCGTACGAGGCTTTGGCATCGGTGCCTTGCATGCTGTTGGCCTGCAGGTCGGCGATCAAGCGAACCGTTTGCTCGACACTGGAGATGTTTTGGCCAAACAGGATGATGCCGCCATACTGGTGGCGTCGCAGGGCCTCTGCGACCTGCGGAGCCGCCGAGAGGTCCGTAACGTTGTTGTCCTTGCCGTCCCACGTGCGAATCGCCGGCACAATCATCTGCGCAATCTTTTGCTCGAGCGAGAGGGAGCCCATAATCTGGTCCGCCGAGGCGGAGGTCTTTGCAGAATCGCTCTCGCTGCCACTCGTCGCAGGAGAGGCGCATGCCGTTCCCGAAAGTGCGGCAAGCCCAGCAGCAGCCGACAAGAACGACCGACGCGTAAGGGATGTGGACATGGGTTCCTCGATTCCTCGATTCGTTGCTGCGTCAATGGACACCACTATAGGGCAAGCGGCACGCACGTATGGCTCTGGTCAACAAAAAAGCCTCCCGAGGGAGGCATTTGGAATCTATGGAGCGGGTGACGGGAATCGAACCCGCGTCAAGAGCTTGGAAGGCTCTGGTTCTACCATTGAACTACACCCGCTTGCAAAGCTAACGAGAAGTAATGGTAGCAGAGTTACGCCAACTTACAAGAGACAGAATGCATATGTGGAGGTAACGCGCATACCGTTGCAGTTCTTAGCAAACGCCAGCACCGTATCCATACCCCACTCAGCCGCCTGCCGTGCCGCCAAACCTAACTGGACCGTCCCAACCATCCAATGACCTCCACAAGTGGTATGCTCTTTGCACGTTACGAAGGGGAATGACGTGAGCAAACACTTTAAATCGCTAAAACGTAATCGCCCAACCGCGATTTCCACACTCTTGTCGGATAACGAGCAGCGAAGCGCCAGCGAAAGCAAAAAGTACGGCAAGTCTCTGCGCAAGGCCGTGCCGCGCGACGTACTCGCCACATGGACCGCGTCTTCAGCGCGTCCAGACCCCGCCGAGCTCATCTTTGAGCAGGACAAGACACGCCTAAAGGATCTGGTGCCCATCCGGCACGAGCGCATGTCGGTTTCCGCGTTCACGTTCTACCGCGGTGCGGCGCTGATAATGGCATCCGATCTGTCCATGGTTCCCGCCACAGGCATCGAGGTCCAGGTGTGTGGGGACGCGCACATCTCCAACTTTGGACTGTTCTTCTCGCCGGAGCGTCACACGGTATTCGACATCAACGACTTCGACGAGACGACGCGCGGCCCTTGGGAATGGGACGTGGCGCGCCTGGCCGCCAGCGTTGAGATTTGCGGCAGGGACCGAGGCTTTAGCGACAAGCAACGCAAGGAGGCCGTGCTGGCCGCCGGCCAAGGCTACCGCAAGGCCATGCGCTCGTTTGCGGAGATGGGCAACCTGGACGTGTGGTACGCGCATTTGGACATCGACGGGCTGCGAAAGGCCTTTGACGACAAGCTGGACAAGAAAAAGCGCAAGCGCGCCGACAAGACCCTCAAGAAGGCAAAGTCCAAGAACAGCGCCCGGGCCGTGGCAAAGCTCACCGAAGTGGTTGACGGCGAGCTGCGCATAAAGAGCGACCCGCCCACGATCGTGCCACTGCGCGACCTGGTCGAGCAGTCGGGAAGAGAGGTGCCCAAGGACCTGGACATGGCACAGCTCGTGGCGAGAGTGCTCAAGAGCTACCGAAAGACCCTCCCCCCAGAGCGCTCCACGCTGATTGACCGATACCGGGGCGTGGACATCGCCCGCAAGGTCGTGGGCGTTGGCAGCGTGGGCACGCGCGCCTGGATCGTGGTGCTGCAGGGTGCCGACGAGAGCGACTGCCTGGTGCTGCAGGTTAAGGAGGCCAGCGACTCGGTGCTGGAGCGGTTCGTGGGCAGGGCGCCACAGGCCAACCATGGACAGCGCGTCGTTGAGGGGCAGCATGCCATGCAAACGGTGAGCGATCTGTTCCTGGGTTGGACGAGCATGCCCGTGGGCGAGGATGGCAGGCGGCACGACTACTATGTGCGTCAGCTGTGGGACGGCAAGGGGTCAATCGATCTGGGTGTCGTGGAGCCCAAGCAGCTCAAACGCCTTGCCATGGCATGCGGGGGCACCCTTGCCCACGCACACGCACGCACCGGCGATCGCTTTGCCATCGCGTCCTACCTGGGCAAGTCGGACCTGTTCGAGCAGTCGCTGGTCTCGTTTGCCAACGCATACGCCGACCAAAACGAGCAGGACTACCGTCGCTTCCTAACGGCGCTCACAAACATGGCGGAGTAATCCCCCGTTGCCCGCACGAGGTCGATTCGTGTGAGCGCTACGCGATCGCGCTGGAAAGCATGAGGACCAAGAGGAACAGGACGACTACGACCGCAATCGCGCACACGATGCGCATCTGCCCGCCTGGCTGGCCGCCGGACACCGTCGCCTGGATGCTGTCGCTGCGCGCGCTGGTGGCAGGCACCCGGGTCATTCCGTGCAGGAGGGTCTTAAACGCCTTCACACTCTGGGGGCGGTCGCATGCGTCCTTTTGGAGGGCCATCATAATGGCGTGACAGGTCGCCGCCGGCACGCCACAGGCGCGCAGCTCGGGAACCTCGTCATGCACCGTGCGGCTCATGATTGCCGTCGAATCCAACCCCTGGCTCACGCCAAACGGATTGTGACCGGACAGCATCTCATAGGCAACCACCCCAATGGAGAACACGTCGCTGCGCTCGTCCACCTCCTGGCCCAACACCTGCTCGGGCGACATGTATCCTGGCGTCCCCAGGGCCATGCCCGACGATAGGTCGTCGGTACCCGCGCTCGCGAGGTGCGCGATGCCAAAGTCCGCCAGCTTTGCGGATCCGTCGCGGGTGACAAACACGTTGTCCGGCTTGATGTCACGATGCACGATGCCCATGTAGTGGGCATAGGACACGGCATCGATAAGCTGGTCGAGCACGTCCATGGCAGCGGTGGGCGCCAGGGGTCCGCGCTCCAGGAGCGTGCCCAGCGTGATTCCGTCAACCAGCTCCATAACGATAACCAGCCTGCCGTCGTAGGCGCCTGCCTCATACACCGCAACGATGTTGGGGTGCGTCAGGCGCGAGGCCATGTAGCCCTCGCGCACGAACCTGCGCTCCATCTCCTGTGCGACCTGGGGAGGAAGGCATGCCCCAAACAGCGGCTCCTTTATGGCTACCTCGCGCGACGCCTGTGTGTCCCATGCACGCCACACGCGAGCCATGGCGCCGCGGCCGATCTCCTCAAGCAGCCGATAGGGGCCGATGTGGTCCAACGCATTACCAGAAGGCGGCTGCGCGGCAGGTCCTGCCACAGCCTGGTCGGCCTCTGCCGTCCCAAGCGCCCTGCCGCACCGAGCGCAAAACGACGCACCCGGCGAGCTCTGGTATCCACAATGCGCGCATCGCATGACGCCACCTCCGTTCCACGTCGTCCTACTCCACGGCAGTCAGGTCCCCGGCGTCCAGCGCAAGGTGCGCGAGGGCATCGCGAACCTGTGCGGCATCCATCGCCGAGAGCTCCTCGATCAGCGTGGCATAGGCGTCGCGATCGACCATGCCGCATAGGCTCGAGGTGTAGGCGGTCGAGCCCTGCGCATGTCTATCCAAGTCCCTGAGCACCCCCTGCAGGTAGTCGTCGCTGAGCTGGCGGTACTCGCGACCCTCTCGGCCAAAGCCATCGGTCTGCGTGCTCGCAACCACCAGCGATCCCTCATCCAGCAATACGTCCAGCGAGATGCCAGGGTTGTCCTGCAGGCGATACGCCATGCCGCCGATGTCCACATAGCGTAGCACAGCGCCGGCTCCCACCAGGTATTCGGCCATGTGCGCGGGGTCCTCGCCAGGCGCCGGATCTTGGTTCTCGCCCTGCTGCTCCGACTCGTCTGTGTTGGCGCTATCGTTGTCCGGATCATTCGGAGCATGGGCGACCATTCCTGACGGTTCGCCTCCTGCGTGCGGCGAGGCTCCGGTCGCACCACCTACAGGCCCCATCACCTTGCAGGCCAACAGCACGACGATGGTAAGAATGACGATGATTGCCGAGAACGCCACGAGCGCGGTGGCCTTGCGGGAGGCACTCCCCTCCCCACTCGCTCTCCCTTCGCGTATCCTCTCGCGTTCCACCGGTGCCTTGCGCCTAGTCCTTGGCGTTCGGTCCATCCGTTCGGTGGCTCCACCCCGCATGGAGGCCGGTTCGCTCTGCCCAAGCGGCACCATCCGCTGCGTCTTGGCTTCGCCTTGGCGACCAGGTGCCCGCGGCGGCACGTCGCTGAGGGCGACCACTGCGGTGGCGTTGTCGTCCGACCCGTTGGACAGGGCCTTGCGAACCATAGCGCGCGCCACGGCGTCCGGGCCGCTCGAGCGTCTGGCGCACGCGGCCATTCCTCGCGCATCCAGCGTGGTGTACACCCCATCGGTGCACAGCACCATCCCATCACCAGGCAGCAGGTCGACCTCGGTTATCTCGACCTCGTGGTTGGAAAACCCAACGGCTCGCTCAATGCGATGGCGGTCGGGGTGCGTTTGTGACTCCTGTTCGCTTATCACGTGCTGGCTGAGCAACCTTCCCACCAGGGAGTGGTCCTGCGTGAGTCTCTGGAGGCAACCGTCCCTCCACAGGTATGCCCGACTGTCTCCCACATGGCCAATCCACGCATGGGTGGGACTCATAAAGACGCCCACGAAGGTCGCCCCCATGTTGGCGTTGCCACGCGCCTGCGCCTCCAGCACGATCGCGTCGTGTGCGTTGCACACGATCTCCTCCAACGCCAGGGCTGGATCGAACGAGATCCTGTTGTCCTTTGCCAGCTCCAGCACGTTGCCCAGGTAATGCTCGGCGCTACGCACGACCATGCCGCTAGCCACGTCGCCGCCTTTGTATCCGCCCATGCCGTCGGACACCATAAGGAACGTGTCGACGCCATTGGCGATGGACCCCTGGTGCAGCAGAGACTGCGCGAAGTAGCTGTCCTCGTTTGCGTCACGCGGACCCGTCTGAGAATACCCACCCAACAACATGGACCCGTCCCCTCCTCTCAACGTCGATGCGACACGGACTCACACGATGGCGCATGCCCTAGGAACGCCTGCGAGTAATTATTACGAGTGCCACGATGCACGCCACCAGACCCACGGCAACGGCCGCGAGCATCACGAAGCTAAAGTCGGCCTGCTCCCCATTCACCTCTCGCCTGCTGGCGATGCCCAGCTCCTTTACGGCGAAGACATGCGCCTGGCCGCTGCCCCCGCTCAGGCGAATGCTGTACTCGCCGGCCTCCGGCGCCTCGCACAGGATGGACGTAAGACCGGCGGCCTCGACCACCTCCAGGGTGGACCCGTCCAGGGGCTTTCCCTCGTGCTCAAGCATCACTTGCACCTTGGAGCCGTCGGTGACCACGCCAACCTGCAGGGCGCTGGTGCGCTCGTCGGCCTTGCCCAGCGCAATGACCTGCTCCTTGTCTAGGCGCACCTCCTCGTCCTTGAGCTCCATGCCGAGCGATCCGTAGTACGACTTGAGGAAGTCCACCTTAAGCTCGTAGGCGTTGCTCGCCTGGTAGTACGTGCCACCGGTTGCCTTGGAGACCTCCTTGAGGAAGCTGGCGTTGGACTCGCCGGCATTCCCAAAGCCCACCGTGTCAATCACGATGTGGTTACGCCTCGCCTCGCTCACCACGCCGTTGAGCATGGCCTCGTTGCTCGGGCCCATCGTGCTCGCTCCGTCCGAGAGAAGCGTGATATGCCGCTTGGCGCAGCGGGGAGATGCCGCGAGGTTTGACACTGCCTCCTCGAGCACCTGGCCAATGTTGGTCTCGGCCAGACGGCGAGCGTCGGTTCGCGCCACCGCAGCCAGGGCATCGTCGTCGTAGCCCGCGCAGACCTTGCGCACCGACTCCTCAAATCCCAGGACGGTCACATCGGTTGGAGCCGCATGGGGAAGCCTCGAACAGGCCTTTACCACGCGGAGGTACTGCTCGGTGGCCTCGCGAGCGCCGTCTATCTTTGGCATGCCGTCATTGTCGTCCTCGAGCATGCTGCCCGAGAGGTCGAGCGCGAGCACGCTCGCGTTGTGGGTGACGGGCGCACCCTGGGAGAACCACGACTGGTAGAACTCGACGACCTGCGCCAGGACCTCAGGAGAGTTCTCGTAGCACTGCATAGCGGACAGGCGACTGGCAAGATTGGTGTCGACGCTCTTTCCCGGGTAGTCTATGGCACTTGTGGCAGGCAGCCACGACCCGCTGAGGTTAACCTCGCAGCTCACGGTTGCGGTCGCCTGCGTCACAACGATCTGGTCCGTGACAGATGCGCCCAAAGTGAGGTCCTCCATCGTGCCCGCGCCGTCGCAGACGCCAAAACCAAGGTCACCCACGTTGCCAAGGACGACCAGGGACTTGCTCACCGCCGGGAACGTCTTGGCGTTGAGTGCGTTGAGGAAGGAGCTCTCCGGCAGCAGGTCCTCGCCAGCAAACCCCGAAGCGTTTGCCAAGCTCTTCCAGTGGTTGAGGAGCGGGTAGGTCGCCTGCGCCTCGTAGCCGTTGTGCGGCGTCCCCAAAAAGGCAAGGCCCGCGATGTTCGCTCGATCGCTCTGCTTTGTCGCGGCCAGGTTCTCCGCATACTCCCGCACGCGCAGCCCACAGGTCCCAGCACCAATCACGAACGTCCTTCCCTCTGCACCGAAGTCCGCTATGGCATCGAGTGCCCAGGCCACGTCGTTGGCGTCAATGGAATTGCCCGGGGCAGCACTCAGCACGAAGGTGCTCGGCGCCTCCCCCTCTCCGCCGCCGGTCGCCCACCACGTGGGCTCCGTTGCGGTTGCGAGCGTGATTCCGTCGTTCGCATCCACCACGTCGTGGCGCTCCCCAAGCCACGTGAGCATCAGTCGGTCGTAGTCACCCAGGTTTGAGTCAACGATCAGCACGCTGGGAGACGCTTCCCGCTCTGCCGCAAACGCAATCCGACCAGCGCGAACGACCGAGTTGGCGAAGGCGACGAGCACGACGAGCACGAGCATGCATGCCAGCGAGCGAGCGAGGTGGGCCCAATGGATTCTTGCGTTGGTCATCTTGATCACCTTTTTCTAGCGGCAGTTGAACGCGAGGGCCGTATCGCCCATGGATATTTGGTCTCCGTCAAAGAGCGGCTGCTTGCCCAGGAGCCGGTTGCCGTTGACGAACGTCCCGTTTGCGCTTCCGGAGTCGAGTGCGGACCATACCCCAGCATTGTACAGGAGCCTGAGATGCACCCTGGACACCTTGCCGTCGTCCACGACCACGTTGCACGAATCGTTGCGGCCAACGGTCACGTCTCGGGCGGGAAGGTTGAACACGCGGCCACAGTCCCTGCCCGAGCGAATGGTGATGGAGGCGTCCGAGCGCGGCGCGTCGATGATGGTTGCCGCCTGCGGGGCACGGTCTACCACGGTTGCCGCGCCATGCGACCTCATGCTTCCTCCAACCTGGCTTCCGTTCGCTATGGACACCGCACCGTGCGCAGGTCCTGGCTCTGCAGATCCGCGCTGGGATTCGCTCACCCGGTTCTCCAGGTTGGCGATGCGGCCGTTAAACGCCTGCACGAACTCGGTGGACGGCCGGGAGCGATGAAGCGTACTCGCGTAGATCACCATGGCCACGATGGACATGGTCATGCCAAACAGCGCGAAGATGGCGACGATGGGGCCAAATCCCATCACGAGCCAGCGCACGTTGTAGTAGATGGGCCCAGGATAGAATGGGGCACCCGGCTCGGCCATGAGCCGCACAAAGTGCGTCGCGCCGTTGGCGTTTCCCGTAAAGCGGAAGATGAACGAGGGAATGATTGCAAAGACGCCCACCAGCGACAGGATGCGCGGCACGAGTGCCTGACGGTCCTTGTGCTTGTTGGTGGAGTCAAAGAAGATCCAGATCATGGTTGCGAGCGTAACGAGAATAAAGAGGTAGAGGCCCCACTCAAAGAGCCAGGAAAAGCTCTGTACGCCTGCGAGTGAGTTGTTGAGCCATTGGCTGTCGTAGTTGATGTCAATAAAGGTCTTGCCGTTCATGATCTCTCCTGCCTCGCCGGGCCCCACCTGTTGGGGCTTTCCTTAACTAAGGGCATCATAGGACCCAGACGGCGCAAAACGTTGCGCAACATTCTGCACGGATCACACAACGTGGAGAGTTGCTTCTCTGGAGCATCCTTAGCTGGGCAAATGAGTCCTCTCACCGCTAGGTCACATACCGTATGGCTTCGTGTCACTAGAATGTACTAAAAAACAACCATGTGGAACGTAAGAGGAACGAAATGTCACCGCAGACGCTGGGTCGCACGCTCATCATTGCCAATCCCGCTGCTTACAGCGGCAAGGGCGAGAATGCGGTCTTGTTTGCGACGCGCTACTTCTCGTCGTTCTATTCCACGGCAAGCTCCTGCGAGGTGCGGCTCATCGAAGGTCCAGACGACGCGCAGCGCATGGCATCGGACACCCACGGGTATCAGAGCGTCATTGCCCTGGGCGGCGACCGGACCATCCATGAGATCGTGAATGGCCTGATGAGGCTGGACGAACAGAACAGACCGCGCCTGGGCATTATTCCCATGGGATCGAGCAACGACTTCGCGCGCACCCTGGGCATGCCCCGAAACGATCCCGCCAACGCCATCTCGGAGCTTCTGCACGGAGAGGAGCGGCGCATCGACCTCGGCCGTGTGAACGACGTGTACTTTGTGCAGACCCTCTCGTTTGGCATAGACGCTGCCATCGCCATCGACTCGACCGACCGCGCCTCAAAGAACAAGCAGGCGGGCTCGCACCTGTTTGTGACGTCCGGGATCAAGATCATCGTGTCGGGCTTGAGGGGCTGGCCATACCAGGCGGTCGTGGATGGGGAGATCATCGAGGGCATGGACTTCGCCTTCGCCGTCCAAAATGGGCCGACCTACGGTGGCGGGTTCCGCATTTGCCCCGATGCAGTGCCCAACGACGGCCAACTCGACCTGTGCCTTACCGTTGACGATCTGTCCGTACCGCAGTCGCTTAAGCTATTTGGCCTCATCCGAACAGGAAAGCACACCAAGTCCAGCAGCATAGCCATGAGAAGAATGCGCGAGCTCACCGTGCGGTTCCAAAGCGATGACGTTCCCCCCTGCCAGGCAGACGGCGAGAAGCTCGTGGCGCGTGAGTATCACATCTGCGTGGTGCCGCTGGCACTCAGGGTGGTCACCCCTGCCAACTGTCCGTGGTAGTACCACTTGTACTCAGGGGACAGTCCCCCGTGTTT
>JAUMWN010000162.1 GCA_030529625.1 Coriobacteriales bacterium | reverse complement strand
CAGATAGAATGAGTGGCAGGTCAGAGAATCATCAACTCACTGCAAGAGGGGATTTAGTCCGGATTCCTCTAGTGCCGGAATGAAGCTTGCGGGAGACACGATGCCCCGTTTGGGATCGTCCCAGCGGGCCAACGCCTCCGCGTCGCATACCATTCCGCTGGTGGCTCGAATGATTGGTTGCAGATAGAGCTTAATCCATCCCTCGCGAATGGCGGTGTCAAGGTTTTCCACAAAGTAGCGTCTTTGCAGGGCGTCGTCGCGCAGGTCGGTGTTGTAGTAACGGAACGCGGAGGCGTACGTGCCCCGCAACGTGGTACAGGCTAGCTTCGCCCTGTCGCAGGCCGAGCTTACGGGTACGTCCTCAATCCGGTGGGGATAGATGCCCACATGCACGGGCGGTGTCCTGCCGTCGTATTGTTCGCCAAACTCGCAAAACACGCTTTTGAGCTTGTCTTCCAACCCCGCTTCGTCTGCCATGACGGCAAAGTGATCGGCTCCGATGCGACAGCAGTTTTCGGTGCCAAACGTGTGGGCCAGCAGCTTGGCGAATACCTTGAGCATCCTGTTGCCTTCCGCGAAGCCATGACGCGTGTTAAAGAACTTCATGCCGCAAAAATCTATGTACAGCAGCACGGGGTGTCCATCCGCCTCAAGGATAGTCTCTTTTCCCGTCTCCGCGAGCTCAAAGAAAAAGGTCATGTTTGGCAAGCCCGTAAGGTAGTCGTACACGCTGGCCATCACCATGCTTTCCTCGCGCAGCGCGTTGCGCATTGCACGCTTGAGCGCCGATCCGGTGTCAGTGGCGTCCGAGTCATAGGCACCCTCGTCCGTATACCATACGTGGGCCAGCTGGACGCCTTCCTCCGTGTACACGTGACGCCCTTGGGCGTGCACGATCCTGTACCCCGAACCGTCCTTCGCGCGGTTTCGGTACACGACCTCGTAGGTTCCGCCCTCGGTCGCGAAGCGAAACGCTGCGTCCGCGATGCGCGCCACGTCGTCTGGGTGGGCGTCTCGGTACATGTTGTTGTCCATCACGTAGTACGCCTCTGCCTTGTCCTCAAAGCCAAACAGCTCGCGAAAGCCGTCCGAGAGAACCAGGGTTACCACGCGCTTGTTTACAAACTGATATATGGCAAAGGCTTGTTGCAGACCTTCGTAGACGGCCTTTTCGTGCTCTGCAAGGTAGTACCGTTCCACGCGACTATCCCTTCTGTTGCCACGTCTTCATCTATAAAGGAATTATATTCCTGAAATCATAGATGGTGCGCGATTTGTCGACGTGTATGTACCATGAGTTAATGCAATCCGGAGAATCCCGTAAGTTGGCCATCGAGGGAACGGTGTGCAAGGGCAAAGCTCACATGGCAACGTTTCCAACGCTGTTCGACTTTACGAGCAGAGAAACGCCAAAGATGACCAAAACCGCAACGGCGACAATCGCAGTAATGGTTTCGATTGCAAACACGAGTGCTGGGTCCAGCTCCAGCCCAAAGGTGGCCAGCAGCTGAATCTCCAGCGTCACTATGCCGCCGATAGACGACGAAAGCGTCACGCGCTGTATCGCATGGCGCACGGGGTCGCTCTTACGAAACCGGTAGGTGTTATATATAGCCAGCACCGCCAAGACAACGACGAGAATCGTGAGTGCCCATGCAAGCCCCACGGAAAGCTGCATGAGTTCACGTCCAATGACGTACAGGTACATGAACGCTGCCAGGGCGATACCGAGCAATATGAGGCAGACACCACATTGTCGTAACACGGTACACGCCGAACGGCCCGCGGGTCTGCCCAGACAGAATGCCAAATAGAGGGTAATCAGGCCGAGAATCAGGAAATACAACGCCATCGTAAGCGACCATTGACTATGGTCCACAAGGCCGTTGTAGCAGTTGAGGACTGCAAGCACGAGGTTGACAATGGCACCGAAGCTCGTGAAGCAGGATTCCAGGAACAGGTCATCGCTGCTAAGGCGGCGAAGAGTTCGTTTGAGCCAGCCTTCTTTCTTGTTGTCTTCTGCGTTGCGTCCAACCATGCCCATTCCACTCTTGCGCTTTTGTCCCATCAAGTAAACGCTTGTCGCCAAACATCGCCAAGCCCATGCACTACGTATGTTTGTAATTTTAACGTAGAGCCTTTTCCCTGGCGATAGATTACGACACGTCCAGCTCAAGGCGCATGAGTACCAGCTCCTGCCAGCCGCTCATGCGCGAGCGGAAGCCATAGGGGTTGCGGCCGTACTCCACAAAGCCCAAGTCACGGTACAAGGCGATGGCGCGTTCGTTGTCTGCGACCACGTCGAGCTCCAGCTGCGCGTATCCCGCCTTCCTGGCGCAGGTGATGCAGGCCTGCGTCATCGCTCGTCCTATCCCCAGGCCCCAGTACTCTTTAAGGACGCTGACGCCAAACTCCGCCCGGTGGCGCACCTTCTCGAACGATCCCACACGCTCAATACCGCCAGAGCCCACAACGACGCCGTCGATCTCGGCCACAATCTCGATCTCGTCGGAACTCTCGGCTTTCTCCTGCAGGTAGCGTCCCTCCTGCGCGTCGTCCATGCCGACCTCGTCTGGATAGGTGCGCAGGTTGTCCGTTTGTTCTTGCGAACACGCGAATAGCTCCCTCACAGATGCGCCGTCTTGTTCGGTGCCGTTGCGCAGCAGACACGTCCTGCCGTCTTTGAGTGTTATCGTCTCGCGGTATCGCATGTTCCGTCCTTCCGTCCACGGTGGGATGCGATGGAACTTATCATACTTGAGCAACGCGCATGTGTGTCTCCATGCCCTCTGCCCACTATCATTGAGCGCGCCCAAAGTGGTACACCACTTTGGATTGCGAAAACCCCCAAGATGTGCCAAAAGAGGCCTAGATTCTGGTACATCTGGGGGTTAGGAGGCCCAAGAGTGGTGTGCCACTTTTGA
>JAUMWN010000092.1 GCA_030529625.1 Coriobacteriales bacterium | reverse complement strand
CTGAGTGCCGGCCGACTCGCCGTTCTTGGCCCACGCCATCCAGCCGTAGCGCTGGCTGTGCACGCGGTACCACACGTCGTACTTGCCGGCCATGTCGCCCCAGAGCCGGACCTGCACGGCCTCGAGCCGGCGGCTCCTGCCCTCGGTGCCCGAGAGCTTGCCGTCGCGCACGAAAGACTTCTCCCAGCCCTTGTGCTGCACGTGGCCTCGGTACTCGATGCCGCCCGAGGCGCTGGCGCCGGGTACGGTGAGCCGGATGGACTCCATGCGCAGGGACCTGCCGGTGGTGCCGGCGACCTTGCCGCCGGAGACGGCCGCGAGGGTGCCCCTGCGCTGCACGTGGGCGGTCACGCTCACGGGTGGGACCTCGGCGGGCGTGGGCTGAGGTTCGGGCTCCGGCTCCGGCTTGGGCTGGGGCTCGGCCCTCCTCGTGAACGTTGCAGAGACGGTTACGGCCTTGGCGGGCATGGTGAACGAGCCGTCCTTGGTCTCAATCTGCGTACCGTCGGCGGCCTTGACGGTGACGGTGTCGAGCTCGTAGTCGTCGTCTGCCTTGGCCGTGATCTTTATGGAGGCACCCTCGGCGGCCTTGGCCTTGTTGACCTCCACGGTGCCGTGCTCGATGCCCTCGGCGACGGTTACGGGGTACACGACGGCGAGCATTCCCTCGCCGTTGCCGTCGGCGGTGACTGCGTACGTGTCGTCGTCGCTGGCGAAGTACGTTGCCGGGTCGGCGCCGTCCGTCTTCTCCTTGAAGCCGGCGGTGAACGTGCCGACGGGTTTCGGCATCGTCACGCCGAAGCTCGCACCGTCGGAGAGCGCGCCCGCGACGGTTATCTTGGCGTCGTAGGCCGGGTAATGGGACCGTTCATTTCCATTTTCGCCCTGGCCTACGAACACGTTGGACGCATGCGTCCCGTCCGCGTCGGTGTTGCCGGAGACGGACGCGACGCCGGAGATGGCCATGATCGCGGCCGGGAATGAATATAGCGTGTGATTGATTCCGCCAGAGACGTACACCCCGCCGCCGTTTGTCGCGCTGTTCTTGGTTATGGTGCCGCCGCTCATGATAAACGTGGCGGCAAGGTTCACCCCGTCGCCTTCCTCTGATACAAGGTACACCCCGCCGCCTTCCTCTGCGCTGTTTCCGGTTATGGTGCCGCCGCTCATGTTGAACGTGGTGTCATGTTCGAGGTACACCCCGCCGCCTTTCTTTGCGCTGTTGCCGGTTATGGTGCCGCCGCTCATGTTGAACGTGGATTCCTCGTGGGCGTACACCCCGCCGCTCTCGGTGATGGTGCCGCCGCTCATGATGAACGCGCCACCTGCAATGGACACTCCACTGCGATTGGAGTCTGCGTTGTTGCCGGTGATGGTTCCGCCGTGCATGTTGAACGTGGCGTTTGTGGATATGTAAATGACATTATTTACCCCGCTCGCGATCGAGCCCTGATCGCTAGCCTCGTCATACAGGTCCAGCTTTCCTTGTACAACCCAAACAGCTTTTTTGTCGCTGCCGTTGTATGTGATTTTCTTCCCGTTGAGACACAGTATGATGTTACCGTTAAGCACCCAGCTACTGCCCAGCGTCACGTCCTTCGTGAGGTAGTAGTTGCCCGCATCGGGCAGTCTGTCGTCGTCGTCCCACGCCTTGAACTCTACGCCATCGTGGGCGTGCGTGACGACCTGCGTCTCGAGCGCAGGCCCCTCGTCCTGCGCCACCATTACTGGCTCGCCGCCTGGTCCCACGTCCACGGGCTCCTCGGCGAAGCCCGTCGCCGGACACAGCCACAGCGCCAACACGAGAGTCGCGAGCAGACCCAGCGTGAGCCTAGGCATCCCACCGAACAAATGTTTTTCTCGCCTCATGAGTCACTCCCTCCCGTGGGGCATCATGCCCGCATGGAGAACAACATGAACATCCGAGGTATAATATCATTCCTGCGTTTCGCGGTATCGAGGGATCCCCGGGAGTTTCCATATGGTCAAAGCTTCGACCGAATCCGCCGCCGCGAGCGACGCAAAGGCATGGCGAACGGTCCCGACTGAGAAAGGGGCTCAGGCCCCTCGCCGGCATGGTGCCTGCCTACCGCGCACGATTTCCGTCCCAAAAGGGTTCCTACCGCGCACGATTTGGAGGTGCCCTCGGGACGGCGCGTACAATTTCCGTGCAAACAGGGCCCCTACCGCGCACGATTTGGGCCGATTATTGTACGCGGCAGGGGTCGCCTTTGTCACGAAATCGTGCGCCGTGGGCAGACGGGGGACACACCTCGTTGAGGCATGTCCCCCGCTTGCAACCTACCTATATCTGTGCGCCTACGCAGTTGGGCCCCAAACGGCAATGCGCTTGTCGGGCGCGAGGTACATGCCGTCCCCCTCCACGACGCCCAGCTTGCTGTAAAGCGGGTCGAACATCTGCGCGTTCACGTTTATGCGTAGGTTGGCCAGCGGGTGGGTGTCGGCGGCGTACGTTGCAAACATGGGCGCCGGTATTACACTGGCCCAAATGTTGCCCATGGTCTTATAGAGCTTGGCGTAGTCAAAGCTCTGGGACTTACCTGCGATTTCCAAGACGGCCTGCATGCCGCACAGGTCGGCGCAGGTCTCGGCAACGAGGTTCTGGCCGTCGGCCATCACGCCAGGCTGTAGCACGATGGACGAGTAGTAGTCGGCGAGCGCCGTGGTCTTGGCCGTAAACTTCTCCACGTCCTCCTCGGCGAAGATGGGGTTGGGTCGGCCGTAGGCATCCATCTGCGCGCCCTGATAGTCAAAGCCGTGGCTGATCTCGTGCGCAATGGTAAACCCAATGCCGGCGAGCAGGTCTTCGTCCGACATCCCGTCGGTATAGACCAAGCTCGACATGAAGCCGGGTATGAGGTTGATGGAGTTGCTCTCGGGCTCGTAGAATGCGTTTAGGGTGGTGGGCTCGATGTAGAACCATGGGGCCGCCTTGGTGGCTGGCTGGCCGATAAGCTGCGCCTCGCAGTCGTAGCGATACTGCTTGCAGAGCAGGTAGTTAGAGAACAACGTGCCGCCCTCGTTGGTGGGCACAAGCTCTAGCTCGCTATAGTCGAAGTAGCCGCCATCGGGTTCGAGCACGTTGAGCGTAAGGTTGTCGAGCTTCTTGGTAACGCGCTGCCTCGACTCGTCGCTGAGCCATGCGGTGTTGCCAACAAGGTCCTTGTAGGTGTTGACGAGCTGTTGGGAGAGGTCGGTCAGGCGCTCCTTCGCGTTGGCGGGCAGGTAGTCCTCGACGTAGATCTTGGCCATAACCTGCGCAAACGTATTGAGGCTGTCGCATGCCTTGTAGGGCTTGAAGTCTGTGCCGCCTATGAGCATGTCAAGCTGCTCGGCGTCCTCGCCCACGGCCGAATGGTCAAAGTAGAGGCGGGTCTCGGCGAGCACCTTGGCCTTTGCCATGAGCTTTATGGCTTCGAGGTTGTCTTCGGTCCACACGTCGTTGAAGCCCTTGAGCCAGGCGCGCGATATGTAGTAGTGTTCGGCCCCGTCCTTCTTCATCTTGGCCAGCGTCTCCCTCAGGGGATAGTTGGCACACGTCTCGCATGCCTCGTCGAGCGTAAAGATGCTGTCGCGTGCGGTCTCTGCCATGGCGCCGAACTCCTGCTTTACGAACGTGCCGGCGCCCTCCAGATACTTGCCATGCTTCGTCTCGAACTCGGAGAGCTTGGAAATCAGTTCTCCCATGGCCTCCGGGTCCATGCCCAGCGCCTGGAAGTCGTAGCCCACGAACATCGACATACTGCCGATCTGGGCCTGCGCGGCCTTTTGGGCGATGGGGTCGTCGGTCTCTTGGTAGAACGTTCCGCCCACAAGTGCGGCGTCGCTAAACAGGAAGTTGGGATTGATGCCCACGATGTTGTTTGCCTGCGTGTCGTTTGTGCGGATCGTGGCGACGATGAACGGGCTAAATGGGAAGTCCTCGTCGGAAAGCAGCTCGTTCATCTCGTCGAGCGACGTTACGGCGTCGATGCGGTCGAGGTAGGGCTGTATCTCGGAGGTACCGATTTCCTTAAGTGTGTTGGTGTCAGCCGCCTGGTTGTAGAAGATGCGCAGCTGTTCCAGGTCGTGACCGGTCTTCGATTCGTCGCCGATGGCGCTTATAACCGAATCGCGCAGCTCGGTTGAATGGTCCGTCATCGCGTTGCCGCCCGTCTCGGTCTGGTGCGAGGCAAGGTAGTCGTACGCGGCGTTCGTGTACAGGTCGTTCTTTGCCTCGGGCACCTCTGCCGGCAGGTTGCCCTGCAGGACGGATGTGACCCATGGCTTGCCGACGAGTTCCGCCGACTGCGCTGCGTTTGCACCTGCGTCTTGGCCCGACGGGCCATTTGCGTTGCCCCCGCATGCCGTGAGCACAAAGGCCAGCACCAATGCCAATATGACCGCGGTCATCTCCTTGCTACGTCTCATCTTCTTTCCCTTCTCCCTTGATTCCAGCAAACGAGCATGTCCTGATTGTAACAGCGTAGGGGGTGCGCGAAGGACCGCTCTCTCGTGGCTGGTTGGGAAAGCCCCTCAGTCGCGGGCCCAGCGCTCGTAGCGCTGTGCGTCCTCGATGGTGATGGGGCGCAGCACGTGGCAGGGGTTGCCCACGGCGACGACGCCCGAGGGGATGTCGCGCGTAACTACGCTGCCTGCGCCAACGACCACGTTGGAGCCAATGGTCACGCCGGGACACACCAGCACGCCCATGCCAAACCACACGTCGTCGCCCACGGAAATGGGCAGCGCGTACTCCAGGCCCTCGTTTCGGCGTGGGGCGTCGATGGGATGCCCCGCCGTGGAAAAGACGCAGTTGGGGGCAATAAAGACGTTGTCGCCAAAGGTCACGGGCGCCCCGTCGAGGATGACGAGCCCGTGGTTGGCATAGAAGTTCTCGCCCAGGTGGATGTTGGCGCCGTAGTCGCACCAGAAGGGCGAGACGATGGTTGCGTGTGAGCCCATCGAGCCCACGATGGTGCGCAGGAACTCGCCGCGCTCCTCGCGCGCCGTGGGCCGCATCTGGTTGTAGTCGTAGCAGAGCTCCTTGCACTCGTCAAGCGCCTCGAGGATCGTGCGGTCGAAGTTGGCGTCGTACAGGCGCCCCTTGGTCCGCGCGATCATCTGCGCTGCGGCCATGCGCTTGCTGGTGGTCATCGTCTCTCCCCCTTGTTGCAAAGATTGCCGTCGGCGACAGTATCGCATGCCGCCCGCCTTTGCGGGGTCTCCACACCGCCTGCTGCCGATGGACTGTTGGGGCACGAGCCCGTAGCATGGAACAAAATGCTCTCATCTCGAGAAGAGGTACACCATGGAAACAAAGAACTTTTATGCAGGCGAGGAATTCCATGCCCACATGATGCTTGGCGCCTTGCGCGATGAGGGCGGCGTTACCTTCCGTACCTTCGCGCCTGCGGCCGACGGCATCGAGCTGCTGCTCGATGGGGAGTCTCATCCCATGGCAAAGGTCGCGGACGGCAACTTCTGGGAGGTGCGCGTGGAGGGAGTTAGGACGGGCACGCCCTACGAGTACCGCATCTGGCACGGCGGATCCTACGTGGACCACTGCGACCCCTATGGCATGCAGATGGAGCTGCGCCCGGCGCACCGCTCCATCGTGACCGACCTTGCGTACGAATGGCACGATGCCGAGTGGATGGCCTCCCGCAACGACTGCCACAAGGCCCCGATGAACGTCTATGAGCTCAACCTGGGCAGCTGGCGAAAGCGCTCGGGAGAGGAGCCGTCCGACGACCCTGCGGACTGGTACTCCTACGAGGAGATCGCCGAGCCGCTGGTGGCGCACGTGCGCGAGCTGGGTTGCACGCACGTGGAGTTTATGCCGCTCAACGAGTATCCCTTCGACGGATCCTGGGGTTATCAGCCCACGGGGTTCTTTGCGGCCACCAGCCGCTTTGGGACGCCCCGGCAACTCATGCACCTCATCGACACGCTTCACCAGGCGGGCATCGGTGCGATTCTGGACTTTGTGCCCGTGCACTTTGCCACCGACGCGTACGGACTTGCCAACTACGACGGCACCGCGCTCTTTGAGTATCCCAACGACGCCGTGGGCGTGAGCGAGTGGGGAAGTCGCAACTTCATGCACTCGCGTGGCGAGACCTGCTCGTTCTTGCAGAGTGCGGCGAACTTCTGGCTGGGAGCGTATCACTTTGACGGTCTGCGCCTGGACGCCATCAGCCGCATCATCTACTGGCAGGGCGACGCCGCACGCGGCATCAACGGCATGGCCATGGACTTTGTGAAGACCTTCAACGCGGGGTGCAAGTCGCTCAACCCCGGCACGCTCACCGTGGCCGAGGACTCCACTGACGTGCCCGGCACCACGAAGGCCGTTGAGGAGGGTGGTCTGGGATTCGACTACAAGTGGGACATGGGCTGGATGCACGACACCCTGGACCAGTTCTCCACGCCCGCCGAGGAGCGCGAGGAGAGCTACCACAAGCTCACGTTCTCCATGGCGTACTACGGTGGCGAGCACTACCTGCTGCCGCTCTCGCACGACGAGGTGGTGCACGGCAAGGGGACCATCGCAAACAAGATGTTTGGCGGCTACGACCAGAAGTTCGGCCAGGCCCGCGCGCTCTACCTATACATGTTCTGCCACCCCGGCAAGAAGCTCAACTTTATGGGAAACGAGATCGCCCAGCTGCGCGAGTGGGACGAGCGCCGCGAGCAGGACTGGTTTATGCGCGAGTATCCCGTGCATGATGATTTCTTCCGTTTCTTCTGCGAGCTGGGGCACCTCTATCGCGCAGAGCCGGCGCTGTGGGAGCGCGACTACGCGGAAGACTTTGGCTTTGCCTGGCGCGAGGTGAGTGGTGAGAAGGACGTGGTCTATGCCTTCGAGCGCACCTCAGATGCGGGCGAGCGGCTGCTGTGCGTGCTGAACCTCTCGAAGCGTGCGTTGGAGGGTCGGCGCATCGAGGTGCCCAACGTGGAGTCTGCTACTGTCCTGCTCGACACCGATTGGCAGCGCTTTGGCGGCGCCTCGCCCGACGCCGACGGCGCGGAAGTGACGTGCGCGAAGGGGGCTGTCCTCGTCGATCTTCCCGCCTGCTCGGGGGTTCTGCTACGCATTGCCTAGTCGTACGCGCCTGTTGTCTTCCTCAGATGGTATGCTCCGGAGCAACGGACTGAGGAGGAGAAGATGCGGATACGAACGGCGAGCGTGGGGGATGCCGCTGCGATACTTGCCATATATGCTCCCTACGTCAAGAACACTGCGGTCTCGTTCGAGTACGAGGTCCCCACGATTGAGGAATTTTCCGCACGCATAGCGAAGACATTGGAGCGGTATCCCTATCTTGTTGCGGAGGAAGACGGCGCAATCAAAGGCTACGCCTACGCCGCTCCCTTCCATCATCGTGCCGCCTATAACCACTCTTGCGAGCTCTCCATCTACATCGACTCCGATGCGAGGAGGAAGGGCTATGGCCGTGCCCTGTACGACGAGCTGCAGAGGCGCCTGGCCAAGATGGGCATCCTCAACCTGTATGCCTGCATAGCAGTTCCGGTCGAGGCGGATGAGTACCTCACGCGGGACAGCGAGGAGTTCCACGCAAGACTGGGGTTTAGGAAGGTCGGCGAGTTCCACAAGTGCGGCTACAAGTTCGGCCACTGGTACAACACGGTCTGGATGGAGAAGCTGATCGGCGAGCATGTCTAACGGCCGTTCGCTTGTTGTGCCTAAGGCACAAGCCTCAATGAACCGTTGGGACGCGCTTGGCGTCGGTCGGAACGCGTTTGTTGCCTCGATACGCGCGATGTTTTGCCCTGGCTGGCGGTGAGGCACTCCTCCTGGTCCAAAAAGTGGACAATCGTTTGTGATTAATTGAGCGCCAACTGGTGTTTTACCGATTTTGATGTAACGATTGTCCACTCAATAAAATAGCGAGTGGACAATCGTTACATCAAACATGAAAAAGGCCAGTTGGCCGAAAATCGTGCTAAAACGATTGTCCACTTTTTCGCTTGAAACCGATTGCCCGGATTCTGTGACGTTGCCGGATGGCCCACCGCAGCATGCTCGCAGCATGTGCACGCCCAATGCGAGGACGTATAGTGTTTGAAGCCTCAGAATCACCAGTATTGGAAGGGGTGAGGCGCATGGAATGGATCGAGGACCTCAACCGTGCCATGGACTACATCGAGGAGAACCTGCAAGGCGAGATTGACGTCGCCGAGGTGGCCCGCCGAGCTGCGTGCTCGCAGTTCCACCTGCAGCGCATGTTCCCGTATATCTGTGGCATGACGCTTGCGGATTACATTCGGCGCCGCAGGATGTCCCTGGCCGCACTCGACTTGGCTGCGGGCAGCAAGGTGATCGACGTGGCCCTTCGTTACGGCTACGAGAGTCCCACGTCGTTCTCCCGCGCGTTTCGCGACGTGCACGGCGTGGCGCCTTCGGAAGTGCAGCGGGGAGTGGCGAGGTTTACCCAGCATCCGCGTCTCACCTTTACGATGCAGGTGAGAGGAGAAGAGGCAATGGAGTGTCGTATAGAGGAGCGCGACGAGTTCCGCGTGGTCGGTCATGCGGCGAAAAGCGAATGGACGCTGGAAAACGCTGGGCAGAAGGCAACTGAGTTCTGGGCGTACCTCAACGAGGATGGCGGCAAGAGAATCCACGACGTGCTTGCGCTCATGGACGGTAGCGAGCCCCAGGCCCTGCTCGGGGTGTCGTTTTGTGACGATGGGGAGTTTAGCGGCTACCTTGTTGGCGTTGCGACAAGCGCCCCGTGTCCTGACGGCATGGAGGAGCGCGTCGTTCCGGCGGCCACGTACGCCGTGTTTGACTGCACGGGTCCCATGCCCGACGCCATGCAGGCGCTGCAGCATCGCATCCTGGCCGAGTGGCTGCCGAGCTCGGGCTACGAGTGGGCGTCGAAGTCGGACTTAGAGCTGTACTTCGGTCCCAACATGACGGCGGAAGACTACAAGAGCCAGGTGTGGCTGCCCATACAAAAGCGTAAGGGGTAGCGCGGCGCGTGGATTGAACATGGATTGCGGAACAAAGGTCACCTTTGCCGACATAGGTGCTGACTGCAGCCTCTCTTGTATCACAGGTATAAATGTGATGCGTTGCATATACAATGCATTTACAAGGAGGCCTACAATGGCAAAGACCGCAACGATTAACATGCGCGTCAGCCCAGAGATAAAATCCGATGCCGAATCGATTTTCGCGAGTCTGGGGATGACGCTCACCGAAGCCATTAACATTTTTCTGCACAAGTCGGTCATGGAGGGCGGCTTGCCCTTTGATGTGCGCCAGCCCCGCTACAACGCCGAGACGGAAGCTGCCATGCGTGAGGCGCGGGATATCATGAGCGGCAAGGTCAAGGCGGTTTCTTATGATTCCGCTGAGGATATGTTTGCCGCGTTGGACGAATAGAGCACGCCATGGCGTTAAAGCTTGTCCCTACATCGCAGTTCAAGAGGGATTACAAGAGGGCGAAAAGGCGTGGGTTAGACATGAGCGAGCTTAAGGCTATTCTCGTACTCACCGCGTCGCGAACTGGTACGAACTTTGACCTGCTCGACGATAATTCATCGGCATGCTCGTGTAGGGTTATGACGAAAAGGTACAGCTCTTTCGAAGGATTCTGGTCACCTGCATCGTTGATATGCTGATTGATCGCTTTTGTAAGTATTCTTCCAAAAGGGAAATGGCGTGGTACGAACCTCGCCGTTCTGGGGCCTGGAACGTCAGCGTCCTTCGGTGCCCGTATCATTTCACGAAGGTCAATGGAACCTGACTTTGGTATTTGACCCCCATTTATGGTGCTATGAGGTCCCCTTCGTCGCCTTTTTGCCGGCGGAGGGGCCTTTTCCCTTTCCCTGCAGGGTCTCGAGCGAACAGCCCGCAATCGCCCCGACCTCGCCCTTGATCAGGTTGAAGTGCAAAAGCGGCAGGCCCGTTCTGGTCGCCAGCCCCTCGATAATCGGCGTGCGCCTCGAGACGTTCACGTACTTCCTCTCCGACGCCTGGCAGACGTCCAGCCCGCGGATGAGGCCCATGACCTCCTCCGAGCAGTACTCGTCGCCGAGCACCTTGACCTGCAGCAGCCTCACGAGCAGCACGGCGAGATAGCAGACGAGGAAGTGGCCGGTGATCGTGCTTTCCCTCTGCGGGTAGACGGGGCGGGCGTCGAGCTCGGACTTCATCACCTTGAAGCTCTCCTCGATCCGCCGGAGCCGGTGGTAGGTGTCGCATATCTCCTTGGCGGACATGCCCGTCTCCGACGTCACGACCATGTTGTGTCCCGCGACCGACCTGGCCTTGCGTATCGCCTCGCGGTTGAGGGTGGCCACGACCTTCGCGTCGTCGCGCACCTCGCCCTCGCCGTCGACGGGGGCGAAGGTGACGTACTTGGCCGAGTCGCCGTACTCGGACCTCCTTGCGGCGGCGAGCCTCAGGCGACGCGCCTTCTCCACCTGCCTGTTTATCTCGTGGGCCTGCTTCCTCGCGAGCCGGGGGCTGTAGGTGACCACGCGCTTCTCGGGGAGGCGGACGACCCTCTTCCGCCCGTCCTCGCACGTCACCTTGTACTCGAAGTCGCCGGTCACCTCCTTGTGGCTCCAGGCGACCTTGCCGGACCTGTCGGCGACGTCGGTCCACCCGTCCTCGGCGAGCGCCCACGCGCGGTCCCTCTCCGACAGCGTCCTGACGGACCTGGAGAATATGTAGCCGTCGCCGGCGAGCGCGGCGTCGGCGACGTTGTCGGCGCAGTTGAGTCCCTTGTCGGCCACCCTCACCGTGCGCCCGGCCATCGCGTTGCGCTCCTTGAGCTGCGCCACCACGCGCCTGGGCTGCGGCCTCTCGCTCTCGTTGCCGGGGAAGACGCTCATGCCGATGGGCACGTAGTCGGCGTCGAGCAGCAGCCCCATGGAGACGATCGGCTCGGGCCTCCTCTCCTTGGAGGGGCCCTTCCTCCGGAAGTCGTCCCCGCGGTCGGTCTCGAAGTAGAAGTTGGCGCAGTCGAAGTAGGAGGCGGAGGTGTCCCTGGGGAACAGCCCCGCCACGTGGGCGTTGTATATCTCGACGACC
>JAUMWN010000091.1:10287-11123 GCA_030529625.1 Coriobacteriales bacterium | reverse complement strand
AGATCGACCTCTCCATGTTCGAGCTGTGCGCCTACAACGTGGCCATGGGCAACGGCGGCCCCGAGATCAAGGCGGCGGCCGACTACGTTACCAACGACGTCAACGCAGACGGCCTGCTCAACGCCTTCAGGCATCTGGGGCTCGTGTAGCCATCATCGCGCCGCATGGTCTTTGACACGTTCGAGAGGAGCGCGCATGCACGCCACCATGGCAACCGACAAGAACCGCGACAACGAGCTCATCCTGGTGGACGGCCTCGACCGGCAGGTGGGCACGGCCACCAAGTGGCAGGCGCACACAGACGGTCTGTTGCACCGCGCGTTCTCGGTAGTGCTCGTGCGCGAGGGCGAACGTGGACTGGAGCTGTTGCTCTCCCAGCGAGCGTTGGGCAAGTACCACTCGGGGGGCCTGTGGGCCAACTCGTGCTGCTCCCATCCCCGCGCGGGCGAGCGCACCATCGACGCCGCATACCGTCGCGTACGCGAGGAGCTGGGATGCGAAGCCACGGGGCTGCGCGAGGTGGCCTCGTTCGCCTACCGCGCCGAGTTTGCCAACGGGCTGAGCGAGCACGAGTACGACCACGTGCTGGTTGGCGACTTTGCCGGAACGCTCGCGCCAGATCCCCAGGAGGTAAGCGACACCCGCTGGGTGGGGGTAGACGAACTTGCGTTGGCGCTGGCACGCGAACCTCGGCAGTTTTGCGTCTGGGCACCCATGGTCCTCTCACTCGCCCTGCAGCACCTTGATTAGCTGTCCGTTTGGGAAGAGGTGGCGCGCGAATGTGTGGGCGCCCCTGCCCCCACCCCCCCCCACCCCCCCCGGGGGGCCGAGGGGGG
>JAUMWN010000091.1:0-10277 GCA_030529625.1 Coriobacteriales bacterium | reverse complement strand
CCTGTGGGACCTGGCGCGCCATGTCCCACAGGCACCTCTTCCCAAACGGGAAGTCCCTGAGGTGTTCGCCCGCTGCGCGCGGCATTGGTTTTGGGTTGTTGGAAGGATTATACTGAGGCAAGTGGAATCCTTGGCAAGGGGACGGTCCCTTGCATGCCAGACGGGAGGCACCTATGGCAAGCCTAGTCGACTACCTGCGATGGCGCGGGGACCTGTCGTTCGTGGAGCGTCCCTTCAACGACGCCGACAACATCATCCTCTCGGCGTTTGCCTACGTGGGCCTGTGGGACATCGTGCCCACCGAGGAGCAAGGCGGCAGCATGACGCTCGGCGATGCCTGCAAGGCGCTTCTCACCATACCCAGCGAGGACCTCAAGGCACGCGTGTGCTTCCTTGGCAAGATAGACGCCGAGTTCATTCTGCTCCTGTCCAAGTCCCCCCGATTCTGCAACATAGTGCTTTCCGCCTACGTGGACGAGGTGGACGTGCAGAGGAATCTGCAGTTTGCGGCATTCACGGCCAAGCTGGACGATGGCAGCATATATGTGGCGTACCGCGGCACCGACAGCGCCATCGTGGGCTGGCGTGAGGACTTTATGCTGAGCTTTACCATTACCGAGTCCCAGCATGAGGCAGCGCGCTACCTGCAGCGCGCCATGCAAAGAACCGCAGAGGCAGACGGCGGTCCCGTGGTGCGCGTGGGAGGTCACTCCAAGGGTGGCAACCTGGCAGAGTACGCCGGCCTGCGCTGCCCCGCGGATCTGCGCGAACGCCTGGTGTGCGTGTACTCCAACGACGGCCCGGGCATTGCGCCCGAGGTCATGCCCGAGGCACCGGGCGGGGAGCTTGGCAGCACCCTGCGCTGCATCGTGCCCTCGTGCAGCGTGGTGGGCATGCTCTTTGCGCAGCCCGACGACAAGCGCAGCATCGTGGCGAGCAGCGTGACCGGCATCATGCAGCACGACCTCACCACCTGGCTCATGCAGCCAACGGGGATAGACGAGGTGAAGGGCCTCCTTCACGACAGCAGCGTGCTCAACAACGCCATCGCCACGTGGATGGAGCGGCTCTCGCTCGAGGAGCGCGCGCGGATTACCGACCAAATCTTCAGCGCGCTCCAGGCCGGAGGGGCCAAGGAGCTCCCCCAGATCATCGCCACCCCCAAGGACCTGTCCGTCGTGATACGCGCGCTCAACGAGACCGACGAGCTCACGCACGAGGTGGTAAAGTCGCTGCTGGAGTGCCTCAAGGACTCCAAGAGCACGGCAACGCGCAAGGCCGCACGCAAGATGCACAGGCACCTATGGCCCCAGCAGGACGAGGAAGACGAGTCAGCCATCGCACAAATGTAGTACCATGCTCACACGGTGCAGACGCAACCAGAAAGGACCGACATGTTTTGCAGCAACTGCGGCACCCAGATACCCGACGGCACGAAGTTCTGCCCAAACTGCGGGGCGCAGCTGGCCAACCAAGGCGCCCCGAAGCAGGAGCCTTCCGCACCTGTGACGCCTGCGCCAGAGGTGCCCGCGGCAACAGCCCAGACGCCCGCTCCTGAGCAGCTCGCAGCCGAGGCGCCCGTCGCTCCAGCGCCCGAGCCAGCCGCGGTCGAGACGCCCGAGCCAGTAGCGTCCGTCTCTCCCGCACCCGCGGCACCAATCGCGCCTGCGGCACCCGCAGCGCCCGCCGCACCCGCGGCGCCCGCCGTCGCAAGCGGACCCGACGCGCAACCGGCGGCCATGCCCGCCTCCACCACCGATACGTGGAATCCCTTTGCGGTGCCCAACAAGGAGGTGCTGGCGTACGCAAAGGAACAGGGCATTGGCATGAAGTGGTACCACGTGATCATTTGGTTCGACCTCACGTTTGGACTCTTCCTGGGCGCGTTCACGTCCATACAGTACCTCACGGGCCTCGTCTACGGCAGCAACGCCGCACTCGTGTACCGGTACTATCCGGCCCTGACCGGCCTCAACGTGATCTACGGGCTCGTAGGTCTTGGGCTTGTGGTGGCACACCTGTACGTGCGCAAGCGCCTGGCGGCATTCAAGCAGGACGGGCCCAAGCTCTACCTTATCTTCCTCATCGCGGGCGGCATCATCTCCATGCTCTACGTCGCCGTCTCCGCCACCATCACGGCCACGAAGTCGGACCTGTTCGTGGGCTTCCTGACCCTGGTGTTCACCGCCATCTACATTGTGATCAACCGGGTCTACCTCAACAAGCGCAAGGACCTGTTTAGATACTAGGGAAACTCGCAACACGCAACGCATAGCCTACGCGCATGGTGCCACAGGGGGCATCCCCTCGTGGCACCATGCGCCACGACGAGAGGAGCACCCGTGGCCATCACACCAGAGGAAGTCGCCGAGACACTGAGCATGGTCTCTCAGCAAAACCTGGACCTGCGAACCATAACCATGGGCATATCGCTGTTTGGCTGCGCCGACGAGTCGATGGACCGTCTGTGCACCAAGGTGTACGACCGCATCACCCGCACGGCCGAGCGCCTGGTGCCCGTGGCCGACGAGCTCGAGCGCGAGTACGGCATCCCCATCGCCAACAAGCGCGTGTCGGTGACGCCCATCGCCCAGATCGCGGCTGGCTGCGCAGACGCCGACCTCTCGCCGGTCGCGCACGCCATGAACCGCGCCGCGCAAACGCTGGGCATAGACTTTATGGGGGGCTTCTCGGCGCTCGTGCACAAGGGCATGGGCGATGCGGACCGCAGGCTGATCGAGTCCATACCACATGCGCTGGCCACCACCGAGCGCGTGTGCTCGAGCGTGAACGTGGCCAGCGTGCGTGCGGGCATAAACATGGACGCCGTGCTGCTGATGGCACACAAGATACGCGAGGCCGCCGAGCTCACCACCAGCATAGACTGCTATGGCGCGGCCAAGCTGGTGGTGTTCTCCAACATGGTGGAGGACTCGCCCTTTATGGCCGGCGCCATCCACGGCTCAGGCGAGTGCGACGCGGTAATAAACGTGGGCGTGTCGGGTCCCGGCGTTATGGCCGCGGCTCTTCAGGAGCTGCCCTCCACAGCCAGCCTCATGGATGTGGCCGAGCGCATAAAGCAGACCGCCTTTAAGATCACGCGTGCCGGCGAGCTCATGAGCCGCGAGGCGGCCCGGCGCCTGGGCGCCGAGAAGGGCATCGTGGACCTGTCGCTGGCACCCACCCCCGCCGCGGGGGACTCAGTGGCGCGCATCCTGGAGATAATTGGCGTGGGCGAGTGCGGCGGTCCCGGCACCACCTGCGCGCTGGCCCTGCTCAACGACGCGGTAAAGAAGGGCGGCGTGATGGCGAGCTCCAGCGTGGGCGGGCTCTCGGGCGCCTTTATCCCCGTGAGCGAGGACGCCGGCATGATTGCCGCCGCCCAAGACGGCGCGCTCTCGCTGGAGAAGCTCGAGGCCATGACCTGCGTGTGCTCGGTGGGGCTGGACATGATCGCCATCCCGGGCGACACGAGCGTGGAGGCCATTGCGGGCATCATCGCCGACGAGATGGCCATCGGCGTAATAAACGGCAAGACCACCGCCGTGCGCCTGATTCCTGCCATCGGGCACGCCGAGGGCGACCTGCTGGAGTTTGGCGGCCTGTTTGGCTCGGCACCCGTGATGCCCGTAAACCCGTTTGCCGGCAGCGTGTTCGCCCACCGCGGCGGCCGCTTCCCCGCCCCGCTCAACTCTCTGCGCAACTGAGAAAAGGGGCCAAACCCCTTTTCTCACTCTGTGGCACAACTGGGAAAAGGGGTTTGGCCCCTTTTCTCAAAACCCCAGGAAGCGGACCTCGGGCTCCAGGCGAACGCCAAACTGGCGCTCCACCTCGTCCTGCACGTGTGTGATGACGGCACGCACGTCGGCAGCCGTCGCCCCGCCCAGGTTGACCACGAAGCCCGCATGCTTGGTGGACACGCAGGCGTTGCCCACGCGATAGCCCTTGAGGCCCGAGTCCATGATGAGCTTGCCGGCGAAGTAGCCCTCGGGGCGCTTGAACGTGGAGCCGGCGCTGCCGTACTCGAGGGGCTGCTTCTCCTCGCGCCTGCGCGTGAAGTCGTCCATCTTGGCGCGGATCTGTGCCGCGTCCTGTGGGCTCAGCGCGATGCGTGCACGCAGCACCACCAGACCTTCCGTGCGCACGCGGCTCCTGCGATACCCCAGGTCCAGCTCGTCGACGGCCAGCGTGCGCACCGCTCCGTCGGCATCGAGCACGTCCACGGACTCCAGCACGTCTGCCATGCATCCGTCGTAGGCGCCCGCGTTCATAAAGCAGGCGCCACCAACGCTGCCGGGGATGCCGCAGGCGAACTCGAAGCCCGCGAGCCCCAGCTCGCACGCCCGCTCGGCGACGTCAACAAGCGCCGCGCCGGCGTCGCACACCAGCACGTTGCCGTCCTGCGCGATGTCACACAGGTCATCCAGCGCTATCATCACGCCCCGGTACCCCTCGTCGCTCACGAGCAGGTCGGATCCCTTGCCCAGCACGAAGTATGGCACCTGCAGCTTGCGGCAGCCACCCACGCAGGCGATGAGCTCCTGGGTGCTCTGGGGCACCACGAACACATCGGCAGGGCCGCCCACCTCAAACGTGGTGTGCCGGCTCATGGGCTCGTTCAGTCGAATCATGGCAGCTCCTCTCTCTGGCGCCATGGGCATTGGCCGTTGGCCGGCACGCTACACAAGCCCGCGCGTCTCGTCCAGGCCAAGCACGATGTTCATGTTTTGCACGGCCGCACCCGAGGCACCCTTGCCCAGGTTGTCGAAGAGCGCCGTGACGGTGGTACGCTCGTCGTTGCCGCACACCACGATGCGTAGCTCGTTGGTCCCGGCGAGCTCGTTCGCGTACAGCGTGGGCTGTGCCGGGTTAAAGGGCGCGACGCTCACCAGGCGCTCGTGCGCATAGTGCGCAGCAAGGCAGCGATGGACGTCCTGCGCGCTGCGCACGCCTGCAAGCAGTCGGTTGTGCAGCATCACCGACGTCGCCATGCCCTTGTAGTAGTCGTCCACCACGGGCAAAAACACCGGGGCCGTGGCAAGGCCGCACACCACCTGCATCTCGGGCAGGTGCTTGTGCGCGAGCGTAAGGCCGTAGACGCCTGGTGCGTCCAGCTCGCGCGGACGCTGGTGCGCCTCGTAGGAGGCAATCATCTGCTTGCCGCCACCGGAGTATCCCGTGAGCGAGAAGCACGTGAGCGGGTAGTCGGCAGGAACCACCCCGGCCTGCACGAGCGGCGCCACCACCGAGATAAACCCTGTGGCGTGGCAGCCGGGATTGGCGATGCGCCTGCTGGAGGCGATGGCCTGGCGCTGGCCGGCATTGAGCTCTGGAAAGCCATAGGTCCAGCCCGGTGCCGTACGATGCGCCGTGGAGGCGTCTATCACGCGCACATGGGGGTTCTCAACGAGCGAGACGGCCTCTCGCGCGCCCTCGTCGGGCAGGCACAGGAACACGACGTCTGCCGCGTTTATAAACCTGCGACGCTCATCCAGGTCGTGGCGCTTGTCCTCGTCAATGCGCAACAGCTCGAGGTCGTCTCGGTTGCCAATGCGCTCAAAGATCTGAAGTCCGGTCGTCCCGCTCTGGCCGTCAATGTACACGCGTGGCTTTGTCATATGCGCATCCCCCTGGTCGCAACATGATAAGAGAATCCTATGATAGCGGATTGCGAGTGACACGCGGTCCATCGTGCGTTGGGGAACGTGAGTAGCGGTTTGCCACGGCGAATGGGTTTGAGGTTGCTACGTGCGGACCGGCTGCACCATGGTAACAAAGACAGACGCCGATAACAGCCTTGATTTTTAAGACGTTTTGTGGGTGAGACGGGACAAAGGTGACGGGGACGTTTGTCCCAGAACCCGGACCCACGGACACGGACAAAGGTGACGGGGACGTTTGTCCCAAGTGGGGAATGACCGCCTGCGTCCTAGCAAGTGGGACAAACGTCCCCGTCACCTTTGTCCGCCCGGTCACAGCCCCAGCGTCTGGCAAATGCAGTCCCAGATGGCAAGCGAACCTTGCGAGTTGGGATGCAGACCGTCGTCGCAAAACTGGTCGGGCGACACCGCGTCGCGCGCGTCCACAAACAGGTAGCCGCGCTCGTCGCATATCTCACGCAGCACGTCGCCCAGCGACGCGGCCGGCTCCACCAGCTGGTACTCCGGCCGAAGGTCGCTTACCGGAGAGACCACCACCACGGTGGAGGCATGCTGCTCGACGTAGTCGAGCGCCGTGCGAGCCGCATCCGCATACTCGCCAGGGCCGTAGTAGCCGGCGTCGTTGGTCCCCAGTGCCACAAACACCACATCGGCGCCCTCGCCCACCCACGCCTGCGGGTCCTGCGCGAGCTCGGTCATAAACGCCCCGTTTATGCCTGCGTTCACGAAGTCGCTCACGCCGTGCTCGGCGGCATAGGCCCTAAACGCGTTTGCCCAGCAATCCGCAGACTCGGGCGTCTCGTAGAAGACCGTGCCCCACCCGTTGTCGTAGATCACGTTGCCCCCGACGCCAAAGTTGGGGTCCTCGTAGCCGTCGGTGCCATAGCCGGCGGTGATGCTGTCGCCCACCAGGCGAACCGAGCGGACCTTGCCTGCGGCAAAGTCGGCTGCCAGCGACGTCTTTGCGCTCTCTTGCTCCATGGGTGTCTCCCCTTGCTTCTCCTGCTCTGCCTGCTCCGTTTGCTCCGTCTGCTCTGCGGGAGCGGACGCGGACGTGGTCTGCGCCTGCGTGGCAGGTGCCTGCGTCGCGCCACGGTCCCAGGGACGCCATACCAGCAGCCCCACTATGACGCCTGCAACCACGAGCGCCCCTGCGATTGCCAGCGGCCAGCGCGAACGCCGTCGCGTCGGCCCCATGTGGCTTCCGGTCGTCCTTGTCATATGCCCTCCCCGGGTCTGCGACCCACGCACGGGTCGCCCCGTCACTCGCTGAGCTTGAGCACGCCGCCCGAGCCGTCCAGGTAGCACAGGCCGCCGTCTCGGCTCTTTGACGCGCGCCCACCCTGGCCCGCATACGTCACGTCGTCGAGCACGCGCGCAAGGCTGTTTTGCCATACGCCCTGCGACGCGATGTCGGCAAGGTTGCCGGGCAGGATCACGTCACACGAGAGTACCTCCGCAAGGGACTCGCTCCCACTCAGCCTGAGGCCCGACTCCCTGCCCAACCCCGCAAGCACGCCGTCATTCGCGACGGGCTTGGACCACAGCAGCCACACACTGCCCTCCACGCGCGCCAGATCCGCCACCGCCTGCGCCGCCTCCACGTCCCGCATTACGAACTCCGGAAGCGAGCGCTCGCCCATGCCCGAGTAGTACCAGCAGATGTTGTCGCCCGGCCGCACCTCCACGTGCGCGACGTCCTCCTCAAGCGAGCCGTTCACATAGACGTGCCAGGTCTCGCCGGTAATGCCGTTCTCACCCAGCGCGGCCAGCGACTCCAGCTGCACCGACCCATCCTCGTCCTGTGCAAACGACAGCATTCGTCCCTGCTGATAGCCGCTCTTCTCGAACGCCTGTACCGAGGCATCCCAGGCGCTTTGACCATAGGACATGCGCACGTTGGTGGGCGCGATCCAGTACGACTCGCTCGTACCGCCCGGACCCACGACCGAGACGGTCACCACAAAGGTCCCCACCTCGTAGCGCCACGACACCTGGTCGCCGTCCTGCAGCTCGAGCCTGGAGGCCACGCCCGCGTAGCGCTCGTCGTTCACGTACAGGTGCCAACCGCTCCCGGTTGCGGGATCGAAGGCGCAGGGCGTCTCGTCCAGGTTGCGCATGAGCGAGACGAGCACCTCCCTCGAGGAGGGCAGACCGGTGGTGTAGTACAGGTGCGAGTTGACCAGGGCCGTGGTGGTCGCGTTCCATGCCGTGGCACCAGAGGCAAGCGACAGGCCGTCCACGCGATCCCACTCATCGCCGTCGGGACCCACAAAGCTCACGCTCACCGTTACGGGCGCGCCAGGGGCGGCCGACGCCTCCTCGGCGATGCCCGCACGACCCGCGACAAGCGCCAGCAGCAGGCACAGGCACACGCCAAGCACCACGCAAAAACCCTGTCGACCCTCCGTGCGCATCGCACCTCCACGTTTCGTCCGCGCGCCTGCATGCGCAGGCACCCATGCTCCATTCTACCCGTTTGCTGTGCTCGGGGGACTGTCCCCTGTACACGGGTGACAGTCCCCCGAGCACGGGTTTCGCGCGTATGCCCCACAATCGCCGCGTTTGCAAGCCCAAAATCGGTAGATGGAGAGAATGCGGGCTGAAAAAATTTTCCCAAAAAAGTTTAGGTTCGAGATTTAATATGCGCCGCCAACCCAACCTGCACCAACGCGGGTTATCGACAGCCAATCAACGGACTTCTCAACAACATGTTGTGGTTTTTAGCGACTTTCAACACAAGAAGTTGTGGCATAGTAGGGGCCAACACAAGATGTAGTGAAAAAATGAGTGCACACCACAACGCAGCAGGACATCGCCAAACGGCAGCACAAAAGACTTGGAACTCGTGCATTCTACACCAACGAACCGAGGAGCGGGCATGAAAATCATCAAGCGCAACGGATCGGAAGAGAACTTCGACACGAGCAAAATCGTAAACGCCATCACTGGCGCGAACGGCGAGACTCCCGAAGAGGCACGCCTCACCGAGCGCGAGATTCAGTTTGCGGCACTCAACGTCGAGGACCAGTGCGCCGAGGCCGGCCACACCGTTACGGTGGAGGAGGTCCAGGACCTGGTCGAGGACCAGCTCATGGCACTCGACCACTTTGAGGTGGCCCGCCGCTACATCATCTACCGCTACCTCCAAAACCAGAAGCGCCACAAGAACACGACCGACGACAAGATTCTCACGCTGATCGAGTCCAACAACGAGGAAGTCAAGCAGGAGAACTCCAACAAGAACCCCACCGTCGTGTCGGTACAGCGCGACTACATGGCCGGCGAGGTCTCCAAGGACCTCACCATGCGCGAGCTGCTGCCCGAGGACGTGGTGAAGGCCCACAACGAGGGCATCCTCCACTTCCACGACTCCGACTACTTCGCGCAGCACATGCACAACTGCGACCTCATCAACCTGGACGACATGCTGCAAAACGGCACCGTCATCTCCGGCACGCTCATCGAGCGCCCGCACTCGTTCTCCACGGCCTGCAACATCGCCACGCAGATCATCGCGCAGGTAGCTAGCTGCCAGTACGGCGGCCAGTCCATAAGCCTCACGCACCTCGCGCCCTTCGTGGACGTGAGCCGCAAGAAGATCCGCCGCTCGGTATACGCCGAGATGGAGGCCATCGGCTACCACGCCACGCCCGACCAGATTGCCACCATGGTCGAGAAGCGCCTGCACGAGGAGGTCGCACGCGGCGTGCAGACCATCCAGTACCAGGTGGTCACCCTCATGACCACCAACGGTCAGGCGCCCTTCATCACCGTGCTCATGTACCTTAACGAGGCACGCAACGCGCAGGAGAAGGCCGACCTCGCGCTCATCATCGAGGAGATGCTCAAGCAGCGCCACCAGGGCGTGAAGAACGAGAAGGGCGTGTGGATCACCCCGGCGTTCCCCAAGCTCATCTACGTGCTGGAGGAGGACAACGTCTACGAGGGCAGCCCCTACTTCTACCTCACGCAGATGGCCGCCAAGTGCACGGCCAAGCGCATGGTGCCCGACTACATCTCCGAGAAGATGATGCTCAAGCTCAAGATCAACGGCAACGGCGAGGGCGACTGCTACACCTGCATGGGCTGCCGCTCCTTCCTCACGCCGGACCGCTCGGGCAACGGCTATGGCAACGTGGCACGCGCCGGCAACTACGAGCCGGGCAAGCCCAAGTACTACGGTCGCTTTAACCAGGGCGTCGTGACCATCAACCTTCCCGACGTGGCCCTCACGGCAGGTCGCGACATGGACAAGTTCTGGGAGGTGTTCGACGAGCGCCTGGACCTGTGCCACCGCGCGCTGCGCGCCCGCCACGAGCGCCTTCTGGGCACGCTCTCCGACGCCGCCCCCATCCTGTGGCAGCACGGCGCGCTGGCTCGTCTCAACAAAGGCGAGGCCATCGACCCGCTGCTCTACGGCGGCTACTCCACCATCAGCCTGGGCTACGCCGGCCTCTACGAGTGCGTCAAGTACATGACGGGCTACTCGCACACCGACCCGCACGCCACCGACTTCGCGCTCTCCGTCATGCAGCACATGAACGACCGCTGCGCCGAGTGGAAGGCCATCGAGAACATCGACTACTCCATCTACGGCACGCCCATCGAGTCCGT
>JAUMWN010000090.1:2840-11136 GCA_030529625.1 Coriobacteriales bacterium | reverse complement strand
CGAGTATGGCCCGCTTGCGGGCTGTACTCGGGGGACTGTCCCCTTAGTCTGCCTGCCTGTGGCCGCTACACCCCCTCAGCCCAAAAGCGGCTGATCGAAGGCGTAGAGCGCGAGGTTTATCTCGTAGATGTCGTAGTTGCCGTGCTCGATGTAGTACTCAACGATTATGTCGCGCTGGTCGGCATGGGTGAGCGCAAAACCGGCGCGCTCCAACAGCAGCCGTGTCTCGTCGGCACTCAGCTCCAGCGCCACGGCCAGCGCCAGTACCGTCTGCTTCTTGGGCTTGTACCCAGGGTTGCTGCGGATCTTTGAGAAGTGCTGGCGGCTGAGGTTGGCGCGCTTGTACACGTCGCTGTCCTTGAGTCCTCGGTCGTCTATCATGCGCATGAGCGTGGTGGAAAATGGCGCGTCGAGCTTTTGCAGCAGCCGCTTGAGCAGCCCGGGCTGGTCCTCCCGCTTGTCGTGCGCCCTCTTGCGTGACCCCTTGGCAGATGCCGAGGAGGCCATGCGCCGCGCCGAATCGGGAGCCGCCTGAGGCGCCGCGGCGGGAGCCGAGGGCATGGACATCGTGTCCCCAAAGCCACCAAAGTCCCCAAAGGCCGTCTCGGCCGCATCGGCCGACGCCTCGTCGATCGGGAGGCTCTCGTAGTACGGCAGGTTCGAGGCGTAGCCGCCGTCTGCGGACTCCCATCTAGCCCGGCGCGAGTAGGGGTGCTCGCGCACGTAGAGGTCATTGATGTACTCGGTTATGTGAGAGAATCGCCCAGCGGTCGCGCGCATGGCCGCGGTGTCAAAGAGGATGAGGTACACGTCCATCTCGTGTTGGGCCAGAAACGCGCGAATCTCGCCAATCGCGACATCTATGGCCTGGTCCTTGGGATAGCCATAGATGCCTGACGAGATGAGCGGGAAGGCGATGGACTCGTCACCCAGCTCGTGGGCAAGCGCCAGGGACGAGCGATAGCACGAGCGCAGCGCCTGTTCCTCTCCGGCGCCGCCGCCATACCACACGGGTCCCACGGTATGGATGATGTGACGTGCGTGGAGCGCGAAGGCGGGCGTTGCCACTGCGCTGCCCGTGTCGCAGTGGCCGATCTCGTCACACGCCCGCTGCAGCTCACGTGGTCCGGCGGCGGCAAAGATGGCGCCGCACACCCCGCCGCCGTGGCGCAGGTGCTCGTTGGCGGCATTCACGATGGCGTCCACGTGCATGTGCGTGATGTCGTTGCGCACGATTTGCAAAGGCATGCGATCACTCCCAAGGTCGAGGGCACTGCCCCCTACTATACCGCCAACATCGGTGACACTAAGGGGAGTATCCCCCAGTGTCACCCGCTCCCATGTACAATGGCAACGAACCAACCGCTACCACCTGGGGAGGTCCGCATGCCCACCAACTACCACGGCCAAACGACCCTGTGGGTCCTGGGCAGCAATGGCTGGATGCCCAGCGACGGGCGTCAGACCTGCTGCTTTTTGGTGGAGGTTGCAGACGAGCTCGTGCTGCTGGATGCCGGCACAGGCGTGGCGAATCTCTCGTTGGTGCCTCAGGTTTTGGCTCGACACGACCGCATGCACGTGCTGCTCTCGCACTATCACCTGGACCACATCGCCGGCCTCATGTACCTCAAGCGCTTCGCGTCGCACATGCACGTGGACGTGTATGGCCCGGGCAGGCCGGTGTACGAGCGCACCACTGCAGACTATCTGCTGGACGTGCTGCAGCCGGCCGTGTACTCCTCGGGTGCCCACGGGTTTGCGCGCGAGGTGCACTACCACGACTACGGCGGGAGGGACTTTGTGGTAGGTCAGGTGCCGGTGGGCGTGCGACCGCAGCGTCATTCTTCCGCGTCCTTCGAGTTGCGCCTAAAAGGCGAGCTGGTCTATGCCACGGACACGAGCTTTGACGCCAGCGCATGGACCAACGTTGTCCCGGCGAAAGTGCTCTTGCACGAGTGCTGGCAGGCAGGTTCCGGCGATCCTCGGCACACCAGCATCGAGTCGCTTGCCGAAGGCCTGCCAACCGAGCAGTTTGGGCGCGTGCTGCTCATCCACCAAAATCCCGCATGGGACAAGGCCGAGCGCGACCACGTGGCCTGTATCGCGCAGTCACGTGGCTTTGTGCTGGCCGCCGACGGCATGCGCATAACCTGGTAGCCATAGGTCTTGTATCATATGCATAAGCCTGCATCCGCGGCGTTTCCGTAACGCGCCGCGGCGCAGTGCCACAACGCCTCATGAAGGGAGAGAGCCATGAAGGTGCTCATGATCAACGGAAGTCCCCGCCCAAAGGGAAACACCACCTTGGCGCTCAACGAGATGGCGCGCGTCCTTGAGGCCGAGGGCATCCAGAGCGAGATCGTGCGCGTGGGAAGCGACGCGGTCCGTGGTTGCATTGCCTGCAACTCGTGCGCAAAGACGGGCAAGTGCGTCTTCGACGACGTGGTCAACGAGCTTGCACCCAAGTTCCAGGAAGCCGATGGCCTGGTGGCCGCGGCGCCAGTGTACTATGCCTCGGCAAACGCCACGCTCATCGCCGTGCTCGACCGCCTGTTCTACAGCGCAAAATTTGACAAGACCATGAAGGTGGGCGCCGCCGTGAGCGTCGCGCGCCGCGGGGGCCTTACCGCGACTTGGGACGAGATCAACAAGTACTTTGGCATCTCGGGGATGCCCATTGCCACGGGTCAGTACTGGAACGGCGTACATGGGCGCCTGCCGGGAGAAGCGAGCCAGGACGAGGAGGGCCTGCAGCAGATGCGCACGTTGGCCCGCAACATGGCGTTTCTCATCAAGGGTATCGCACTGGCCAGGGACGCATACGGCCTGCCTGAGCGCGAGCCCGGCGTCTCTACCAACTTCGTGCGATAGGCGAGCGGAGGAGGGCAGCACCATGATTGCTGGCGTTATCTTTGACATGGACGGCTTGATGTTCGACACCGAGCCCATCTGGACACGGACATGGGAGCCGGCGTTGGCGACCGTTGGCCGCGAGTATCCGCATGGCCTTGCCAATGCCGTGCGCGGCACGTCGGGCAAGAGCATGGAGGCGGTGCTCAGCCGCTTCGTGCCGGGTGCCGACGTCACGCGCGTTCGCGAGACGGCCTATGCCCTGGTGCACGAGGAGCTGCGCAAGGGTGCTCCCAAGAAGCCCGGCCTGAACGAGCTGCTGGCCTACCTCGCTGAGCAGGGCGTGCCCATGGGCGTCGCGTCATCCAGCGCGTTGGAGGTTATAGAGATGAACCTTGCCAACGGCGGCGTGCGCGAGTACTTTGGTAAGCTCTTCTCGGGTGCGGGCATGGCACACCCCAAGCCCGAGCCCGATATCTTCCTGGACACGGCACAGGCCATGGGCATCGAACCCGCGAATACGCTGGTGCTGGAGGACAGTCTCTCGGGCGTGCGTGCCGGCGTTGCGGGCGGCTTCGTTACCGTGATGGTGCCCGACCTCGTGGCTCCCGACGACTTTGCTCGCGAGCATGCCGCGTGCATCTGCAACGACCTGTTGGAGGTACGCGACCTGCTGGCATCTGGGAAGCTGGGGTAGGCGGACACTCTCGAATACCTCACCGGAAGCGCCCCAGCACCTTAGCGTTGTCTTCGTGCGTGCGTCCTGGGACGCCATGCGGCCAGCGTACATGCCGGCGGGCTAGGTGTTATGATGAGCTAAGTTTCGGGCGTGGGCTTGGGGCGCGTCCCCAGCGAGTGGGTCACGCTATAGTGTTTGGTGGTGACATGCCTATGGACACAAGCATGACGCGGGAGGCGCACTCACGCCGCCTGATGGACAACCTGGTTATTGTGGGCGGCGGCGTAATCGCGTTTGGGGCGTGGACGCTCGTAAAGATGGTTCTGCTGTTCGTGCTGCAAAGCGAGCAGGCGATTCGCGAGATGTTCCAAATGGAATTGGAATTTTCGTGGCCGGTGGTCGTCCTCGGGCTGGCCATTGTTACCGTCGTGGACCTGGCTCTGCGCCTGTACATTGGGCTCTCGGCGTGGGCCGAGGGTCATGGCAGGCACAAGGGCCCTGTCTATTTGGTGGTCGTGGCGCTTACCATTCTGGGCACGGCCATGTCCGTGTACATAGATGTGCTCACCTACCTTGCGTCGCCCCTGGACATGGTGGTTGCGCTCACCATTGACGTGACCTCGCTCGCAACGCTGGTCCTGCTCCTGGCAAGCGCCATATGCCTGCGTCGCCTGAGCGCTACGGAATAGGTGGTCGCATGGAGAAGAGCTTTCACTACTACGGCACCTACTGCGCGGCCATCCTGGCCGGGTACTCTCACCAGCAGAGCCTGGAGATTGGCTACAGCGCTCAGCTTGTGGACTTGTGCTCCAAGACGTTCCTGCAACGGATAGAGGGTCCGCTGTCGGCTGCTACGACGCAGCTTACGGCCGAGATGGCGCAGGCCCGAACCGACATCGTGGGACTCGCCAACATCACGCGCATCTGGGCCTCGTTTCACTTTTTGCCCTACGACCTGTATGCGCCGGTAAACAAGGGCGGCAGGCGCTATCGCAACAAGTACCGCATGATCTGTGGACCCAACGGCAGCCTCGTGGCCGACACCGTGGCGCTGGCGCAGGGCAAGGGCACACAGGCAGCGGGCGTGGCCCTGCACGTGCTGGCCGACACCTGGGCGCACCGCTATTTTGCAGGCACTCCGTCGCTGGTTATCAACAACACCAACCGCTACTTCGTGGAGCTGCTTCCGCCCAACGTGTGCGGGCCGGACGCAGGTTCGCGCGCCGCGCATGCCGGCCTCGCGGAGAGGCCCGTGCGGTTTGGACACAATCCCGCGGCACCAGACGACCCGGAGCAGGGCATCTACACCAACACCATCTACCAGGCGGGGGAGCAGTCGGTGATGAACCTGGGGCATGGCCGTGCGGGCCATCTGCCCGACTACAGCTTCATCCGCTATCGCTACGTGCCGGCCTGGGCAGACTACGAGGAGATTACCAAGGACAATCCCGCCGAGTTCTACCAGGCGTTTTGTCAGATGGTCTATGCGCTGGGCTGCCTGCGCACGGGAGAGCCCTTTGCCACCAACACCTACGACCGGGACAGGGTGGCGCCCCACGAGCAGGCCATTCGGCACATCCTGCAAAAGCGCCAGCTCGATGCCGGCGCCTGCGAGGACTGGTGCGCGCTTGGCCGTAGGCTCTCGGGGCACGACATCGAGCCCTTCGACCTGGAGGCCCACGTGCGGCAGTACCAGGACGTACCTGCGGGCGACAAGGACGAGACCTTCCTGGGAAGGTTCATCCTGGCCGCGCTCGCCCAAAAGGGCATGGTCGTCAACCGGATATATTCCTCGGGCAACCCGCTTGCGGGCCGCTCGATCGACTACAACGAGCGAGGCTTTGCGGGCATACGGGACTTCCTGCCGCTTGTGGGCTACTTTGGGAAGGCGGAGAACCATGAGTAGGACAAGACGGGTCGCAAGCATTGTCCTGAGCGTGCTGATGGTTGCCAGCGCCATCCTGCTTCTGTTCAATCCCAAAGCCGGCCTCATCCTCGTGACGTTTGCCCTGGGCATTGCGCTTGTGGTGTATGGCATGGGAAGGCTCGTGTACTACTTCACGATGGCGCGGCACATGGTGGGCGGCCTGTCCATGCTGTTTGTGGGCATCATCGCCATCGATGCCGGGACCTTCGTGCTCTCTCTCATAAACCAGCCCAAAACCGCCATCGTGCTGTACCTCGTTGGCTACAACGTGCTGTCCGCCGCCCTGGCCATCATGCGCGCCATGGAAGCGCGCAAGTTCCAGTCGCACTGGAAGGCCACCATGGCCCACGGCGTGATCTGCCTTGCGCTAGCCATTGCTTGCATCGTGTTCGCGGGCTCCGAGCACGTGATCGTGTGGATTATCTGCGCGATCCTGTTCTACCGCGCGGGCGTGCGCGTCGCCACCGCCCTCAAGCCAACCGAGATCGTGTACATACAGTAGTGCAGAACAGCAATTGCGCTAGGCTGGACACGGGGGACATACCTCGAAGAGGTGTGTCCCCCGTGTCCAGCCTAGCACGCGGATATCGCCCGCAACGACATTGGTAGCGAATGGGGACGCATGTTGGCCTTCTTGGCCCCGCATGCGTCCCCATTCGCTACCGTCCCCGCCTGCGGCTCAGCAGCCATGTGGCACGGCGCTCTGGAATGTCTCAGGTTCCCGTTGCGGGATATGACGGGGAAGTGGTAGTGTTTCTGCATGCAAGTAACCTACGCGGGTGGGGCCCGTGGGAAGGGGAATCTCATGGCGAATACGGAACGGACGCGCGAGGCGAGGTGGCCGATGCTCGCGCTGAGCTTGGCCACGGCCATCGTCGTGGTGTTGGGGCTGTGCCCAGCGATCGCCCTGGCCGAGGACGTCGAGGTCGAGCCGGAGGGGACCGAGGAGCCGGTGGTCGTCGTGCAGGGCGAGGATTCCGTGTCCGAGCCCGAGGGCCTGCCTGTCAACGACGTCGAGGTCATCGCACAGGATCTTTCAGCCCAAACAATTGACGTTGACTACCTGGACGTGGACGGCAGTGTGAAGACGGCAAAAGCCGAGGCCATACCGAATCAGAGTCCATGGGGCACCGATAATGCTGAAACTTGGTACGTAGCCACGGGTAACCGAATAATCGAACAAAAAAGCATCACTGCCTACGGCGACACGCGCCTGATCCTGGCTGACAATGCGACTTTGACTGTCCGTGGGACTATCATAACCGCTTCAAATAATGGCAGACTGACAATCTACGCCCAGAGTACAGATAAGGATCGCATGGGCAAACTGGTTGTCATCCCCCCACAACAGGAGCCTGGTGGTCACAGAGGTTTCCTAGGCCAGAGTCTAACGATCAACGGTGGTAAGGTATCGTTCACCGGCATAAACACTTATGGCATCCATATAAACGGCGAGGGAGTTGATTCACAAAGGTATGCCAGCATGACCATCAACGGCGGTGAGGTAACAGCCGTTGGCGGAATTAAGGTCTCTGCACATAATGGGGCAGAATCTAGCCTGACGATCAACGGCGGCACGGTAATCGCTGAAGGTTATGGTAATGATTACGGTATTTGGGCTTGTGTCACTCAAAATGGGAGCCACGCCAATGTGACAATAAATGGTGGCACCGTGACCGCCTCCGGCGGAGGTGACAAAAGCGCCATCGGCACGAAGGGTGATGGAACGTCGACGATTGACGGAACGTTGACGATTGGCGACGGCGTTTCCGTCAAGGCGGGCGGGAACGAAGGAAGCGCTGTAGACGTCACGGGCAAAGATTATGCGGAGTGGGGTACGGCGAAGTGGGCGCAAACCACCGTCCCCGTCACGGGCGTGACGGTCGCCCCGACGTCGGCGACCCTCACCGTGGGCGAGACGAAGGTGCTGACGGCGGCCATCGCGCCCGACCATGCCGTCGACAAGACCGTCACGTGGACGAGCAGCGACACCGGCGTCGCCACAGTCGATGAGAAGACCGGTGAGGTCACCGCCGTGGGCGCAGGTACCGCCACCATCACCGCCACGGCGAACGACGGCAGCGGCAAGTCCGCGAGCTGCGCCGTGACCGTCAAGGCCAAGCCCGAGCCCGAGCCTATACCGTTGGTCGTCCCCGACGCCTCCGTCACCGCCCACGTGCAGCGGATTGGCTGGATGGACCCCGTCACCGACGGCACAGCCGCCGGCACCACGGGCAAGTCCCGCCGCATGGAGGCGCTCGCCCTCAGGCTGCCCGACGGCGTTGCCGGCGGCATCGAGTACCGCGGCCACGTGCAGCGCTCAGGCTGGGAGGAGGCGTGGGTGGCAGACGGCGCGCAGAGCGGCACCACGGGCAAGTCCCGCCGCGTTGAGGCCGTGCAGGTGCGCCTGACCGGTGAGGCCGAGAAGGCCTACGATGTCTACTACCGCGTGCACGTCCAGCGCATTGGCTGGATGGCGTGGGCAAAGAACGGAGAGGAGGCCGGAACCCAGGGCATGAGCCGCCGCGCCGAGGCGATTCAGGTCGTGCTCGTGAAGAAGGACGCGCCTGCCCCCGAAGCCACCTACAAGGGCGTGACGCAGCAGTACGCGAAGGCGTTCGTTAAGAAGTAGGACCGACGCAAAGGCCAAGCTGTACTCGGGGGACACACCTCTTCGAGGTATGTCCCCCGAGTACAGCTTTCCTCTTCCCGTCGTTTACCGTGCACGGGGGTGTCCAAAAGGGAACTCTTCCCCCTGGGACGTCAATGCCTGCTAGACGTGACACGGGGGACACACCTCTTCGAGGTATGTCCCCCGAGTACAGCTTTCCTCTTCCCGT
>JAUMWN010000090.1:0-2740 GCA_030529625.1 Coriobacteriales bacterium | reverse complement strand
CGTTTACCGTGCACGGGGGTGTCCAAAAGGGAACTCTTCCCTATGGGACATCAATGCCTGCTAGACGTGACTCGGGGGACGCGCCTCTTCGAGGTGGGTTCCCCGTGTCCCGGCAAGCTGTCCCGCCTCCCGCTTCGGGTGGCGGCTCCGCGTTACAGGTACGCGCTCAGCATCCGGATGAGGACGTCAATGTCTATGGGCTTGGCAATGTGGTCGTTCATGCCAACCGACTTGCTCCTCAGCACGTCATCGGCAAAGGCGTTTGCCGACATGGCGACGATGGGGATGCGCTGCGCGTAGGGGCGCTCCATGGCGCGAATGGTCTTCGCGGCCTCGTAGCCGTCCATAACGGGCATTTGGATGTCGGTTATAAAGATGGCGTAGTAGTCGTCGGGCGAGGACTCAAACATCCTCACCGCCTCGGCGCCATCTCTTGCCCAGTCCACCTCGAGGCCCGTCATCTGCAGGAACTCGATGGCAATCTCGGCGTTTATCTCCTGGTCCTCGGCCAGGAGCGCGCGCTGGCCGGTGAGGTCCAGCTCCTCCAGCTCGTGTAGGGGTGCGTCCTCCTCGGTCTCGTCGGATTGGCTCTCTACTAGCGCGCCGAACAGGGAGGACAGCTTCGTGCGGAACAGGGGCTTGCTCATAAAGGTGGTTGCCCCCGCCTCGCGTGCCTCCTGCTCGATAACCGTCCAGTCGTAGGCCGAGAACACGATGATGGGCATCTCGGGCCCCGCCAGCTGTCGAATCTGCCGGACCGTCTGGACGCCGCCCTGGTCGGGCAGCTTCCAGTCGACGAAGGTGGCAAAGAAGTCGCGACCCTGCTCGTGGCGCGTGCGAATGCGGTCCACGGCCGACTTGCCGGTGAGCACCCACTCGCTGTTCATGCCCATGTCGTTGAGCAGCTCGCAGGTGGACTCGCAGCACACCGGGTCGTCGTCGGCAACCAGCACGCGCAGGTTGGCGAAGCTCTGGCAGTCAATGGCGTCGGTGTTCTGCAGCTTAAGATACACGCTTACCGTAAACGTGGATCCCTCGCCATACGTGCTCCTTACGGTGATGTCGCCGCCCATCATGCGAACGATGTTGCGCGTGATGGCCATGCCTAGTCCCGTGCCTTGGATGCTGGCCGTCCGCTTGTCGTCGGCCCGTGCGAAGGGCTCGAACAGGCGCTGCAGGAACTCCTCAGTCATGCCGTAGCCGTTGTCCTCGAACACGAACTGGTAGTTGCCGAAGCCATGGGCGGCGATGGGACGCTCGCGTACCTTGAGCGAGATCCTCCCGCCGTTGGGGGTGTACTTTATGGCGTTGCCCAGAATGTTCACGCAAACCTGCTGCAGCCTGCGCATGTCGCCAATAACCTGCTCGTGCTCCACGTCGATGATGTTCACCTGGAACGAGTGCTCGTGGGCCTGCATCTGCGAGCGGGTCATGGCCAACATCCCGTCGATGAGCTCGGCGAGGCTGAATTCCTCCTCCTGCAGCTCAACCTTGCCTGACTCGATCTTGTTCATGTCCAGGACCTCGTTGATCAGCGAGAGAAGATGGTTGGAGGACTCGGTAATCTTGTGCAGGCAGTCCGCCACCCGCTCGCGGTCATCCAGGTTGTTGGCGGCGATCGCGGTCATGCCAATGATGCCGTTCATGGGCGTGCGCATGTCGTGGCTCATGCTGGACAGGAAGTCGCTCTTGGCCTGGTTCGAGGCGTTCGCGGCGTCGATGGCGTTTCTCAGCGCCTGCTGGATCTGCTGCTCCTTGCGCACCTCCTCGTCCACATCCTTGAATCCCACCACGACGTTGATGTTGCCGGTACCCAGGTCGAGCTTGGCAAATTCCACGCGGTAGTATCGGATGCCATCCTCGAAGACCCGCCTAAACGGGACGGAGTACATGAGCTTGTTCTGCGTGTTCTCCACGATGCTTTGCGGGGTGACTGCCTGCAGGAACTGCTCGCGGTCCTCCTCCAGGACCAGGTTGGAGTAGAAGGTGAAGGCGTCGTAGAACTTGGTGAGCTTTACGGCCACGTTGGCGGGCAGGAGATGAACCATCTTCTCGTCGATGCGGTACAGCTCGAACCGCTGGGTCTCCACGTCGTCGATGAGCCACACCGAGTCGTAGACCCGGGTGAGGGCCTCGATGACGGCTGAGCGCAGGGCCTTGTCGGACTCCTCCTGCCGGTACTTGGCGGTGACGTCCGAGACGAACACGTAGTACAGGCCATCATAGACTGCAGACTCCACGTAGTGACCGTAGTCGTCTATCCAGCGCACCTCGCCGTCCTTGCGCACGATGCGGTACTCCACGTGGTCATTGTCGTAGCGGCTTTCGTCCACTTGGCTCTGAATAAGGGCGCAGACCTGCTCGTAATCCTCGGGATGGACCATCCCCCTAAACGTGAACCCCGTGAGTTCCTTGAACTCCTCCAGGTCCTCGCAGCCAAAGATCCTGTATACGGCCTGGTTGGCGTACAGCAGCTCCTCGTCCTGGTCGGCCCGGTAGATGAAGAAGCCGCCGGGCATGAGCTCGCCAAACTGCTCGATAATCGCAAAGCTTTCCTCGTTGAGCGCAAACTGATTACCAAACATGGGGCCTCCCTCTGCGTTGGGGGTTATGGGTCCTCGTATCCATTATGACACGTATTGATACGTAATACACCTAGGCCGATGGCGGTGTGCCGTTGGGTAGATGTTGGCGGGGGGGTAGTGGCGGCGGGGTCCAAACGCACCAAAACCCCACCCCC
>JAUMWN010000028.1 GCA_030529625.1 Coriobacteriales bacterium | reverse complement strand
GGCTCGTCGTCGGTGGTCTCCACCAAGTCGTACTCGCGCCACGTAATGTGTCGGTCGTCCTGACGCTCGGGGTTAATCTCAACGAGCGCGACCTCGTTGGGATACTTGGCTGCATTGAGTCGCAGCATATCGGGAACTATCACGTTGCCTCCTCTAAAACGAACACGGCGAACTAGTATAGCGCACAAGCGGTTGCATTACTGTTAACGGGCAGAAACAGCATGGAATGGCCCCGCGCCCCGTGCGCACGTTTAGTGGCGCGCGAAACCGGTCCGGTGCTCGCACACCGCCCCTTGAAGGGAGAAGGCTCCTGACGTTTTAAGTTATCTATAGCCCTTAGTGGGGCACAACGCTTGAGTTTCCAGACACATCCTGCGCCTTTGTGTTTTGGCCAAGTTTTGTGCCCCACTGCATAAAACAGCCAGTGGGGCACAAGTCGACCCAAATCGCTCAAATCCTGCACTTTTGCCACTTTAGCTGCGTTTATGCCCCAACATCTATTCAGATAGCTTAGTCATGACGCTGGAGAGCGTATCGCCCTTGTTGCAAAATGACACTGAGTGATTCGCAAACGGCCAGGACGTCGAGTGAATCCACCCCTACCGCCTTATGCGTTATGAATTGCAGCCTGTCTCGGAGGGTATACTGAGAAAGATAGCTTCGGTCGAGAGGAACCGCCATGCCACAGCCAAAGGCCAACTACACCGCCAAGGACTACTGGGCACTTCCCGAGGGCACGCGCGCCGAACTCATAGACGGCGAGTTGTGGAATCTTGCCTCGCCGAGCAGGGAGCACCAAGAGATCGTGCTGGCGCTCAGTGCAGGCCTGCTGAGCCACATTACCGCACATAAGGGCACCTGCAAGGTGTACCCCGCCCCCTTTGCCGTCAACCTCTTCCGTGACGACACGACTTTTGTGGAGCCAGACGTATCGGTTGTCTGCGACCGCAACAAGCTCTCCGAGCGTGGTTGCGAAGGTGCGCCCGACCTCGTGATCGAGGTCGTCTCGCCCTCTAACCCCGAGATGGACTATGTCTCCAAACTCAACCTGTATCGCGAGGCAGGGGTACGCGAGTACTGGATCTGCGATCCCCTAACCGAGCGAACACTCGTGTATGACTTTGGCTCTGAGTCGGTTATGGCGCTCTACGCCTTTACCGATGCCGTGCCCTCCAAGGTGCTCCCGGACTTCTCAATCAACTTTGCGCAGGTCGTAGCCAGCATGTAGGCCCGCGCAACGCACGAGCCCCATTCGTCTCACCCGCCAGCGCTAGAACTTTTGCACCACGTGGTCCTGGGCGGCCTCGGCACGCAGGCGCGCGACCTCTGCGGGAATGTCTTCCAGCCGGTACGGCGTCATCTGATACACCCAGTTGAGCCAGTTGCGGTACAGCAAGTTGGCGTGCGCTCGCCATGTAAAGATGGGCGCATGCTCCGGATTGTCGTCTGGGAAGTAGTTTTGCGGCACCCGAATGGGCATGCCGCGGTGGAAGTCGCGCCAAAACTCGTTTGCCAGCGTGTCTCGACCGTACTCAAAGTGACCCGTAACGTACACCTCGTGAAAGTCGCGTGTGGCAATGAGCGCCGGACCCGTGGCAAATCCCTCGCTGAGCACCTGCAGCTCGGGATGCATCGCCAGGTCCGCCGTCTCGATGGCAGCATGACGCGAGTGCGGCATGTTGTGCACTTCGTCGAACCCGTTGGTGAGGAAGCAGTACTCGTCGCACAGGCGCTGGGGAAACACACCAAAGAGCTTGGCGGGCAGGTCGCGCTTGCGAATGCCATACAGGTGGTTGAGCATGCCCAACGCGCCCCAACACAGGCTTATGGTGGAGAACACGTGGTCCTGACTCCAGTCGATTATGGCGCAGAACTCGTCCCAATAGTCAACCGCCTCAAAGGGCAGGTGCTCGACGGGAGCCCCGGTAATAATGAGTCCGTCGTAGTTCTTGGACGAGAGGTTGTCAAAGGTGTCGTAGAACTTAATAAGGTGGTCGGCGCTCACGTTCTTTGACTCATGGCTGGACACGCGCATAAAGTCACAGTCCACCTGAAGCGGCGACTTGGAGATAAGGCGCAACAGCTGTGTCTCGGTCTCGATCTTGGTGGGCATGAGGTTGAGAATAACCACCTTGAGCGGCCTGATCTGCTGGTTGCGCGCCACCTCGTCCTCAAGCGCAAAGATGCGCTCGGCCTGCAGAATCTTTTTGGCGGGCAGTCCGTCGGCTACGTTAATGGGCATGTGACTCCTATCAGTTGGTGCACGCCTAGCCATAATACGCCATTAGGGGGCCAAGGGCCAACGTGATGATGGCCGTTTGGGATGAGGGAACTCTTCACGACCTTGCCAGGGTTTCCAGCCAAGGGGTACCCCTTGGCTGGAAACCCCACCGGCACAGACGCGAATCTGGCCAGCCCGTGATGCGTTACGAACGTCCCATTCTGCACCACGCCCTGGACGTGGTGCAGAATGGGACGCCTTTGCCCAGCCGCACGGCCCCGGGCAGTCGTGCAGGGACCCTGCCCTTCGCGGGATTGGGGTGAATGTTTGAAAAAACAGACCTGCGAGAAAACCGTCAGGGGCGGGCCCGCTTCGCGTCGCCAGCGCGCCGTCCGGTGCAATAACCCCTCCCACGGCAGGCGGCGTGTAAGCCCCGTTCGCTGGGCCGCGCCTCCGGAAGGAGGTGAGGTCCCATGGAAGTGCTCATCGAGGTCATAAAGCTCGCGGCCGCCCTCGTGGCGCTCGCGACGGCCATCATCACTTTCACGTCCAAAACGAGTGGGTCGGATGACCGCAAGGATAAGCAAGAGGGGGCTGTAACATAAGGTACCTAATGAATTCGACGGAGCGCACCAGGCTCCGTTGAATTTTTTATGGCTGAGCGTGCTCCAAAAATGCATATATTTTATGTAATAATAGCACATCTACCTGCACATATATCGCATTAGGATGTATAATTATGTCAGTCGAGGGAGAGGGGCGCGAGATGTCGGAGCCGAGGTTCAAGCCGTGCATGCAGGACCAGCTGATGCTGCTGCCGCCCGACATAGGCGACCTCGTTCCGGAGGGCTCCCTGGCGCGCGTGGTGGACGAGTTCGTGAGGTCCATCGACCGGTCCGTCCTGACCTCGCTCTACCCGGGCGGAGGCGCGCCAGCCCACGACCCGCTGATGATGCTCAAGGTGCTGCTGCTCTCCTACTCGAGCGGGATCTACACCAGCAGGGGCATGGAGAGGGCGACGATGGAGAACGTGGGCTTCCTCTGGATCTGCGGCATGCGCCCCTTGGACCACTGCACGATAAACAGGTTCCGGAGCGAGCGCGTCCGCCCCGTGTTCGAGGAGATATTCGCCGAGTTCGTCTCCATGATCGCCGACATGGGGCTCGTGACGCTGGACACCTACTTCCTCGACGGCACCAAGATGGAGGCCAACGCCAACAAGTTCACCTTCGTGTGGGCGAAGTCGACCAAGAGGTACAAGGAGCAGCTCAGGGAGAGGGTCCACGCCCACCTCGCGGCGATCGACGAGATGGACGAGGCCGAGGAGGCGCTGGCGCCGGAGAGTCCCGCCGAGGTCGACTCGATAGCAATCGCCGAGGCCGCCCGCAAGGTCAGCGAGAGGATCGAGAGGAAGAAGGTCGGGAAGAGGCCCAGGGACGCCGAGGGCAAGGCGCTGAGGAAGGCCAAGCGCGAGCTCGAGGGCGACTGGGCCGAGCGCATGTCCCGCTATGAGGAGCAGGAGAGGATCCTGGACGGGCGCGGGAGCTACTCGAAGACCGACCACGACGCCACCTTCATGCGCATGAAGGAGGACACCATGACCAACGCGACCAAGCCGGCGTACAACGTGCAGGCCGGGACCGAGGGCCAGTTCATACTGGACGTCACCTGCCACCGACGCCCCGGCGACACCGCGTGCATGATCGAGCACCTCGAGCACGCCAGCGAGACCGTGGGCCACCTGCCCGAGGAGATCGTCGCCGACGCGGGATACGGCTCCGAGCAGAACTACGCCTGGCTAGAGGAACAGGGATGCGACGCCTACGTGAAGCACAACGAGTTCTTCCGAGAGTGCAGGAACAGGAAGTGGAGGGAGGACCCGCTGAGGCCGGCCAACTGGGAGTACGACGCGGAGGCCGACGAGTACGCGTGCCCTGGGGGAAGGAAGCTGAAGTTCAGGAGGGAGTCGCGAACCACCTCGGAGCTCGGCTACGAGTCGCTCACCAGGATCTACGAGGCCTCGGGCTGCGGCGAGTGCCCGCACAGGAAGAAGTGCTTCAGGTCGAAGAGGGAGGACGCCGTCAGGATCCTGCGCGTGAACCCCACCCTCGACGCGTTCAAGGCACGCGCCTCGGAGATGCTGCACACGGAGCGCGGATCCACGCTCCGAAAACAAAGGTCGGTCGACGTCGAGACGATATTCGGGGACATTAAGAGGAACTGGGGGTTCAGGAGATTCCTCCTGAGAGGCCTCGAGAAGGTGGACCACGAGATGAGGATGGTGGCGATGGGCCACAACATAAGGAAGCTTGCCATCGCCATGTCGGTGTAGGCCGGCTTTTCCTTGCCCACAAACGCCGAAATCAGGCCCTGCCGGCGGGGCGCCGCCGGCAGGGCCTGTAAACTTGGCCGTTACCTTCTGATACAGCCCCCTCGCAATTACCAAACGGCGCGGCCCGGTTAGCCCAACGGGCTTCGCCGTCTGCTATGTATTTACCCTCTTTTGCCAAACCCTCTCAAGGGAGGCGCCCGCGAAGGCGGGGTTTGCAGCCAAGGGGTACCCCTTGGCTGCAAACCTTGGCAAGACAGCTTTGCCCAACGAACCCGCAAAACGTGCTACAATGCATCCGCCCAACAACCACTCGCATAAAACATCTGTGGGCAGACCAATTTCACCTTGCAATTTCGCGCAACTTCGCGCGAGGTTGTGCTAAGGTATGCTACATGTGATTGGCTCTCACAGAAGAATGATTCGGAGTAAAAACATGACAACGAGACGCACCACATTCACCCGAACCCCATTCGTTATTACAGCTTTCCTTGCCGCTAACCTGGCGGTGACCGGAGCGCCGCTGGTTGCCATGGCCGAAGAGGCTCCGCAGGACAACCCGCCTGCGGTCGAGCAGCAGTCGGTGCCGGAGCAAGAGCAGCCCCAAGAGCAGCAGGAGCCCCAGACTCAGACGCAGCAGGCGCCCGAGCAAACTCAGCAGGCTCCTGAGCCGAGTGCTGAGACGCAGGGCGATCCTGAGCCTGCGAATCCCTATGAATATGACGAAAAGACTAAAGTGCTTACGATTACGGGCTCTATTCCCCAAGACTCTTGGAATGAGTTTGATAAAAAGGCCGAGGTCGAAGAGATTGCCACCTCCGATGGCGCTCAAACCACCAACCCACATAGCTTGTTCGAGGGCTTTACGAGTCTTAAGAAGGCTGACCTCACTAAGCTCAAGATGAGTCTTGGCGACACCGCAGATAGTAACGATATGTTCAAGGACTGCGCTAAGCTTGAGGAGCTTACGCTCCCTAAGAGCTTTCGGTTTACCAAGGGCAGTAATCCAGAGCTTCCCGATCCCAAGGACGGATTGAAGTGGTCTAACGGCAGCGACGCCAAGACGACTGCCAAACTTGTAGAGTTCTACATTGATCCAGCTGCCGATGAAAAGAAAGATATGCCCGAGGCTGACTACACCTGGAAGTGGCAGAAGAAGGTCGACGTCACCGTTACCGTTGATAAGCCCGAGAGCGTTACGTACGACGGAACCGAGCATACACCCCAGCCTTACGTAGCCGCAACCGCAAAGATTAGCGATGAGGAAGAGGAGGCTCTGGCCGCCTCCGATTACACGATCGCGTACACCTACGGCAACAACGTGAATGCCGGCGAGGCAACTGTATACGCGACCGTGAAGGACGCACACGACGGAAATGGTTACCTCGTCTGGAACAAGGCGAACCCTCAGGGCAACGCCAAGTTCACCATCGAACAGCGCAAGGTACACGTAACCGCCAAGGACATCACCATGGTGTATGACGGTTACAAGGTGGAGGCCGCACAGGCGCCCCTCAAGCCCAGCATGACCTATGACCCCGGCGACATCATTGAGGCCGACAAGGACAAGGTTTCCCTCTCCGCCAAGTACACGTGCGAGTGGAAGCGCGAGGTGGGTACCTACACCATCAAGGTTGGCGATGTCACCTTTAAGAATAAGACCACGAGCACCGACACGGCCGCCGAGAGCGACCCCGCCTCCAACTACACCGCTGGCGAGAAGACCGATGGCAAGCTAACGGTTACCGCCGCTGACATCTCCAACGCCACCGTGTCGGCAGTCAGCGACCGCACCTACACGGGTTCGGCCATCACGCCTACGCCCACGGTGGTTATGAGCTACACCTACACCGAGGATGGCACCACCAAGTCCGGCTCTGCTCAGCTCACCAAGGACACCGATTACACTCTCTCCTATGCCGACAACACCCAGGTTGGCACGGCAACCATCACCATCAAGGGCAAGGGCAACTTTACCGGCGAGAAGAAGGTCACCTTTAAGATTAAGTCCGCCAGCTCGTCTTCGAGCTCTTCTTCCACGACTTCGTCGGGCGTCTCGAGCAGCTCAGGCACGCCTTCCACGGCCGATCCCACGTCCGTTGCGGGCATCGGCGCGCTGCTCGCCTCCGGCATCGCGGCGTTTGGCGCGGCTCGCTTTACCCGCAATCGCAAGAACTAGGCACGTCTCATAGCGTCTCGTGAACGCCCCCTTGCACAGCGCGAGGGGGCGTTTTTCTGGGATAAAGCTGCGTTGGTACTCCCCTGGTGTCACTCAAGACCCGTGGCCAATCGGTCAGCATAAGAGTGGTACATCTTAAGAGTGGTTCACCACTTTGCCCCTCTCAAAGCCCCAAGATGTACCAGAAATGGGGTCCAAAGTGGCACATCTGGGTCCTTCTGGGGCCCAATAGTGGTGTATCACTTTGAGCACCCAGAAGAATCATTAACCCCGACGCAGAGAGGCAGACAAGGGGGACAGTCCCCCTTGTCTGCCTACCGTGGCACAGTCGAAGTGCCGCGTGTGGGGGTAGACGCGAAGGTCAGTCTCCTCTGTCTGCCCGCGCAAAACTGCGGGATACTCCCCCCAATATCACCTCCCTGCCCTTTGCTATACTTACTACGTTTGCACGAACCGCACAGAGAGGGGCCAACCGTGGAGATGCGCTATCACAGCACTCGTGGCAACGACGTACAGGTCTTGAGCAAGGAGGCCATCCTTACGGGTATCGCACCCGACGGCGGTCTGTTCGTGAGCGACCAGATTGGCAACGCGACGCTGGACCTTGCCACCGTGTGCGCAAACGACTACCACGCCAACGCCCGTCTGGTGCTGGGCACCCTGCTGCCCGACTACACCGCAGACGAGATTGCCACCTGCGTGGAGGGCGCCTACGGCTCCCAATGGGACACCCGCGCCATAACGCCCACTACCCCGCTGGGCGGCGACTGGCTCCTTGAGCTATATCACGGACCCACGTGTGCGTTTAAGGACGTCGCCCTGCAAATGCTGCCGCGCCTGATGAGCGTGGCCCGCAAGACGGCAGGCAGCGGTCGCAACGTTATGATCCTTACCGCCACCTCCGGCGACACGGGCAAGGCGGCGCTTGACGGCTTTGCCAACGTGGAGGGCACCGGCGTGACGGTGTTCTACCCCCACGGCAAGGTATCCGACGTCCAGCGCCTGCAGATGGTTACCCAGCAGGGCAACAACGTGGCCGTGTGCGGCATCCGCGGTAACTTTGACGATGCCCAGACCCAGGTAAAGCACATCTTTGCCGACAAGAACCTGGAGCAGCGCCTGCTCGACGCCAACACGGTCCTGAGCAGCGCCAACTCCATCAACGTGGGCCGTTTGGTGCCTCAGGTTACCTACTACTTCGACGCATACGCGCAGCTGACGCGCGCCGGTGCCGTGGCCGTGGGCGACCCCGTGGACTTTTGCGTACCCACCGGCAACTTTGGCGACGTGCTGGCCGGCTACTACGCCAAGCTCCTGGGCCTTCCCGTGGGCAAGCTCATCGTTGCTTCCAATGCGAACAACGTACTCACCGACTTTATTACCACCGGCACCTACGATCGGCGCCGCCCCTTCCATAAGACCATCTCGCCGTCCATGGACATCCTGGTGTCCTCCAACCTGGAGCGCCTGCTGTACTACCTGTGCAACGGCGACTGCGAGCTGGTGGCCTCCTACATGGCCGATCTCTCCAACAAGGGCTCCTACACCATCTCTGCCACCATGCTGGAGCGCCTGCGCGCCACCTTTGCCTGTGGCTTTGCAGACGACGACGCCACCCGTGCCACCATCGCAAGCACCTGGAGTGAGCTGGGCGTGCTCATCGACACGCACACGGCCGTGGCGAAGGCGGTGCTGGACGAGCGTGCGAGCGAGGGCAGACAGCGCATCTGCCTTTCCACGGCATCACCCTACAAGTTCTCCGCCGACGTGCTTGCTGCCCTGGGCAAAGACACGAGCGCCCTGGACGGCTTTGCCTGCATGGACGAGCTCGAGCGCCTCACCAACACCGCGGCGCCCGCGCCGCTGGTCTCGCTGCGCAGTGCCCAGGAGCTCCATCCCAACGTGTGCGACCGCGACCAGATGAGCGCGTTCGTCGAGGACGCCTGCGCGCGGATCTTTGTGTGAGACCTGTCATGGCACGCGAGGTAATCACCTACTCGCCAGCAGACGGTACCTGGGGGTGCACGCCCGCCTCGGGCACGTTCCTGCGCGTGCGCGTACCGGCAACGTCGGCCAACCTGGGCGTTGGGTTCGATGTGATGGGCCTGGCTCTGGACCTCGTGGCCGAGTTCACCTTTGCCACGGCACCTGAGCTGGAGGTGCATGGGTGTCTGCCCAAATACTGCAACGACCGCAACCTGGTGTGGACGTCCTACCTCACCGCGTGCGAGATGCTGGACGTGTCTCCGCGCACCCTCTCCATTGGCATTCACGCCCCGTTGCCCCTCTCGGGCGGCCTGGGGTCCAGCTCTACCTGCGTGGTAGCCGGTGTGATAGCCGCACAGCTCCTCTCGGGACGCGCTTTTAACAAGGCGCTCACGCTCAACATGGCCACCTCCATAGAGGGCCACCCCGACAACGTGGCCCCAGCCGTGTATGGTGGCCTCACCAGCTCGTTTGTGGAGGCGGGCACCACCTATGCCGCCGTGATGCCCGTGAGCGGCAACCTGCGCTTTGTGGCGATGGCTCCCCCCTACACGGTGCGCACCGACGAGGCGCGCAAGGCCCTGCCCAAGCAGGTCCCGCTGCAAACGGCCGTGTGGCAGATGGGACGCTGCGTGGCGATGGCCGACGCGCTGTTGCGCGGAGACACCCAGCTCATTGCCAGGGCGTGTCACGACAAGCTGCACGAGCCGCATCGCATGTTGCTCATCCCCGACTACGACATGCTGCGCACCAAGGCCCTTCAGGCCGGAGCGTGTGCGTTCGTAATCTCTGGCTCGGGCTCCACCATGCTCGCCATCGTAGAGGGCGACGCCGGCGCGAAAAAGGTGGAAGACGCCGTGCGGGGCACGGTTGAGGGACTATGGGTCCACACACTCCATGCGACACCGGAGGGCGCCAGCGTGGAGACCGTGGTGGGATGTAGGTCGGCGACAGACGTATGAGAGAGCAGACAAAGGGGACAGTCCCCCGCGTCTACCAACCGCGACACAGCCGTAAGCTCACGCATGGAGGCAGACACGAGGGACAGTCCCCTTTGTCTACCCGTCGTCGACGTTGCTCACTTCTCGGCTCGTTGCGAACGTCTGTCGAGCCAGCGGCACACCAGCCAGGAGATGAGAATACCCAGCGCGCAGCCGCACAGGTCTATGAGCACGTCACTAAACTTGCCGTCGCGCTCGGGAACGAACCGCTGTATAGTCTCGTCCACGCAGGGCACCACCAGCCACACGAGCGCCACGAGCCCCCACATACGCCTTGAGCCCGCAAACCACGCACGCATGGTGCCAACGGCAAGGACGCCCAGCACGGCGAACTCGGTAAAGTGCGCGCTCTTGCGCACCACATGTGTGGCCAGGCCCTCATCGACGATTCCCAGGGCGTCCAGCAGGGGTCGTAAAAACGAGACGGCCGAGGAGGACTCGGCCGTGGAGCGCACGCCCGGCATGAGCGAATGGCCCCAAATGAAGGCAATCCACAGCACGAGGGCGGCGAGCCACATGAACCGGGACACACCGCCTTCGCGCCAACCGTTGCGCCTGAGCAAGGCTTACGCCTCCTTGGTCGCAGGCAGCGGCATCTCGGGCTCGGGGGCCTGACGCCTCACGGCAAGGTCTCCCGTACCCTCGTACACCGTAAAGCGCGAGTGCATGTCGCCCTGAGCCGCCCGCTTGTTGCGCTCCATCTCCTCGCGTACCAGGTCCTCCACGTGTGCCGCGGCGCGTTGCTGCGAGGCCGCATCGGCCGCGCGCTGCAGTGAGGCCACCTCAGCGGCCTGGCGCTGCGACTCCTGTTCACGGCGCATGTTCTCGTCCATGGCACTGAGCGCGGCCTCAAACATGTCCGTTTCAGTATACGAGACCTGCGAGTTGTCGGGGAACAGGCTTGCGTCGATGCTGGGCACGCGACGGTTGATAATGCTCGCACGCGTGATGTTGAGTCGGTTGGTAGTGTTGAGCGTTGCCGTCTGAGACGCGCCAGTCGCCGCGGGTGCGGCGGTCGCCACGCGCACCTGAGACACGCCGGCCTGCGTCTGCGAGAGGCCCTGCGTCTGCGACAGACTCTGCGTGTGGGTCAGGCCTGGGAAGCGCTCGCCCATGGTCACGGGGCGCTGTACCGCCTGACCACGATTGATGGTGGGCATGTCGCCCAGTGACTCCGCACCCAAACGACGGCGCAGGGTGTCGCGCACCGATCCCGTGGGCTTGTCCTGCCGCGGGATCTCGTTGGTAACCTGTGCGCTTTGTTGCGCCTGCGCACGGGCCTGCAGCTGCGAGGTGTCCTGTACGGTGGCCTGATGCCTGGGCTGGCGCGGCAGCGCACCTGTGGTGGCCTGGCTGGCAAACGAGCCCGTCGCCGCGGGCTGCGCATACGTTTGGCGCACATGCGCCTGGCGAGGTTGCCAGGCTGCCTGATGCTGGGCAGTCTGCTGCTGCACGGTTGCTGTGGGAACATACGAGCGCTTGAGCTGGGCCGAGAGGGACTCATAGCGGGTACGATACAGTTCCGCGGAGTTCCGCGCGCGCTGAGCCTCCGCCGAGATCTCCTCGAGCTCATCATACAGCCTGTGCTTGGCGCTTGAGCCCGCGATGCCAAACACCAGTCCGCCCACGATGGCGCCCGCGGCACAGCCAACGCCAAACATGCCCCATGGAGACGAGGTTACGTTGTTGATCACCTCGCCAACGGAGAGTGCGTATGCGGGAGTGGGTGTTAACAGTATCACCGACGATACTGCGGCGACGGTCCCCAGCTTGGGGATGCCGAGCAGGGCATTTTGTGCTCCAAGTTGCATGATTTGCTCCGATTCAACTACGTATGCATGCAGCCTACACGCATGGAAAGCCACGCAACGTTTATAGTAATACAAAATGGCAGCAACGGGAGCACTTGCTGGCAATAGTTGGCAAATTTTCGATAAGATGCAGGAGGTTTTCCATGAAGAGTATTGCCGTGGTCACAGGAGCGTCTTCGGGAGTGGGCAGGGAGTTCGTGGCACAGCTTTGCGATCGAAAAGGCGGCCCGCTCGACGAGATCTGGATCATCGCGCGCAGCAAGGACACGCTCGAGGAGATGGCTGCCGCAAGCACAAATGTGACCATCCGTCCCATTCCGCTCGACCTCATGGACGACGCCTCGTTTGCCACGCTGGAGGCCATGCTGGAAGACGAGAAGCCCTGCGTGCAGTGGCTCGTGAACAGCGCGGGCTTTGGCGTGTTTGGCGCCTATGGCGATGTGGGTGCCAAGGCGAACGCAAACATGGTTCGTCTCAACTGCCTGGCCCTGGTGCAAATGATGAGCGTGTGCCTGCCGCACATGCAGCCAGGCTCGTGCATCGTCAACCTCGCGTCCATTGCCGGGGTCATTCCGCAGCCCTTCCTTGCCACCTACTCCGCGAGCAAGGCCTTTGTGCAGGAACTCTCGCGCATGCTCAACCACGAGCTGCGGGGAACGGGCATCCACGTGATCGCCGTGTGCCCCAAGTTCATGCACACCAAGTTCCTGGACAAGCCAGGCGACAACGAGGCCGCCGACGCCATGACCCGCATTGGGTTTGAGGAGGTGGAGCACGTGGTGAGCCTTGCCTTGCGACTCGCGGTGCTTGGCTACCCCATGAGCATTAGCTGCCTAGACATGCAGCTGGCCGCTCTGGCAACCAAGCTCCTCCCCCGCAAGTGCATCTTCTTTGTTGAGGACCTGTTCTTTGGCCGCCTTGGGAAGAAGGACGAAGCGGAGGCAGAGTAAAACTGGGGGCGGGACAAAGGGGACAGTCCCTCGAGTACAGCCCGCGTGCGGGCCATACTCGAGGGACAGTCCCCTTTGTCCCACATCCATGGGACTCTTTTGGCCTAGATGTACTCGTTCTGCTGGGCCTTCTTGGCGGAGCGGATGAGGAACTCCTGGTTGTCAGCCGTCTGCTTGAGGCCCTTTACCAGCGCCGACTCCGCGCGCTCTATGTTGTTCATGTTTGCCAGCACGCGGCGGATGCCCCACACGAAGGGCTGGAGCTCGGGGTCGATGAGCAGCTCCTCGTTGCGCGTGCCCGAGGCCACGGGGTCGATGGCCGGGAAGATGCGCTTGTCGGCCAAGTCGCGGTCCAGCTTGAGCTCCATGTTGCCCGTGCCCTTGAACTCCTCAAAGATAACCTCGTCCATCTTTGAGCCCGTGTCGATGAGCGCCGAGGCAAGGATGGTGAGCGAGCCGCCATTCTCGATGTTGCGTGCCGCGCCCAGGAAGCGCTTGGGGGGATACAGCGCCGCAGAGTCGACACCGCCCGAAAGGATGCGGCCGCTAGCCGGTTGCGCCAGGTTGTAGGCACGTGCCAGGCGCGTGATGGAGTCCAGTACCACCACGACGTCCTCCCCCAGCTCCACGAGGCGCTTGGCGCGCTCGATGACCAGCTCCGAGACGGCCGTATGGTTGTCTGCAGGCATATCGAAGGTGGATGCCACCACCTCGCCACGAATCGAGCGCTCCATGTCGGTTACTTCCTCCGGGCGCTCGTCCACCAGCAGGCAGAACAGGTGCACCTCGGGGTTGTTTGCCGCGATGGACTGACAGATGCGCTTGAGCACCGTGGTCTTGCCGGCCTTGGGCGGACTCACGATGAGGCCACGCTGACCCTTGCCGATGGGGGCCACCAAGTCGATGGCGCGACCGGTGATGGAGTCGCGACCGTGCTCCATTACCAGGCGCTCGTTGGGATAGATGGGCGTGAGGTCCCTAAAGCGCGGGCGCTTCTTCATGGCCTCGGGAGGAAGCCCGTTTACCGTGTCGATCTTGCCCAGGGGTGGGTACTTGTTGCCCGAGCGGGCCGGAGAGAGCGTGCCTACCACGCAGTCGCCGGAGCGCAAGCCGTATTGGCGGATGATCTGCTGGTGCACGAAGGCATCGCCGTCGCCCTTCATGTAGTTGCCGGTGCGCAGGAAGCCATAGCCCTCGTTTTGAATCTCCAGGATGCCCTCAGTGGGCTTAAAGCCCTCGGCCAGTGCGGCCGCCTCGTACACGAGGTCGATGAGCTCGGCCTTGCGCTTGCCCGCGTAGTCGATGTCCAGTTCGGCAGCCTTGTTGCGCAGGTCGGCAACCTTGAGCTTCTCGAGCTCCTCGCGCTTGAGGGACGGCTCGAGCGTCTGGTCGGCGTTGTTGTTGCGCCGGTTGCGACGACGGTTCTGCCCGTTCTGGTTGCGTGCCTGACCCTTGCCGCGCTGGTTGTTCGCGTTGTTGTTGCGCCGGCGCTTGCGCTGCCCGGAGGCCTGATCCTGCTGGCCGTCATCGTCGGCCTTGTCCCCCTTTGCGCCCTCCTGTGCGGGAGCCGCATCGGACGACTTGCCCTCCGCCGGCTCGTTACCTTGAGGCGTCTCCTCTGCGCCCGTCTCGGGCGTGTCATCGCTCTTGCGGGAGGCACGGCGCCTGCGTCGCGGCTTTGCCTCCTCCTGCACGGCATCGCCAAGCGGGAGCTCGGCCTGTACCTCGGGCTGGCTTTGCTCAAGAGTTTGCTGATTGGCTTCCTCTGCCATGAAACCTGCCTTTCTGGCATTATGCGCCTGCAACGTCGCACGGCGCGAACACATAAACTATCTCAAAAAAAGTGATGAGCGAGATTTAAACGACGTAAGCACAGACCATGCTGTGTCCAAGTACGTATTGTAGCATGGTGCTCACATATTTGCATGCGACAAACGCCAAAACCCCATCAACCAAACGCCGTCTTGGACAAAGGGTTGGACAAAGGGGACACACCTCCGCACTGGGGGGACAGTCCCCTAAACACAGGGGACTGTCCCCCCAGTGCGGAGGTGTGTCCCCCGAGTACAGCTTAGCGGCTGAACAGCCGGTGCTCCTCCAAGATAACGCCCATTATGATCCGCCGCTCTCCCTGCTCCTCGATGATGGCCGCCTTAAGGCACACCGGGGTGGGCATGCTGTTTATGAGCAGACGATAGCGCAGCACGTACATGCCGTCTCGCTCAATGTCGCGCAGGACGTTTTCCAACGTAAACCGCTCGCAGAACAGGGGCAGGTCCTCCTCAAAGATTGCCGTGAGACCATTCTGGCGCGATTCCTCAAAGAACCGCTCGCCCTCCTTGAGCAGGCCCAACTTGTCGTACTCCAGCGTCGAGCTGCACTCGGTGTAGCGCTCCGTCACCGGGTCCACGGTATAGATGCAAATAAAGTCATCCGAAAGCGCGTTGATGCGTGCGAACGAGGCCCGCTCCCGCTGGAGGCGCTCCAAGGCCTCCTGATGGCGCATCTGCCCGTCCACGTTGCTCACGCCAATAACGATGTGGCTGTCGTCTGGCCCCATGCTAATAGCCTTGAGGTTTACGTACTTTGGCTTCCCGTCCATGATGAGCCGATAGGTAAGGGTAAACGTGCCCTGGGTGTTCAGCGCCTTTGCCACCCTCCTCTTGGAGAAGGCGTGCGCAAAGCTCACGCGATCCGCCTCATAGATGTGCCACTGGGCCTCTCGCACCGCCGTTCCAAAGAAGTCCCTGCCACGGCGCACGGCGGCGAGGCTCTGCCGGGACGCGTCGGAGGCGTACTCAATAAAGTCGTCGTCCTCCATGTCCACGTAGTAGAGGCTAAAGTAGTCTGCGGCCAGTGCGTTGGCGATGTGCGCGTACGTGGTCCCCAACGCCGGGTCGTCCTCGGTAACCGCAAGCACCGCCACGGCGATGGCCACCGTGCCCGTGACGGGGTTGACGGCAAGCCTGCGCAAGAGCGAGTGGACCTTGGACGTGGCCGATATGCGCTCATCCACCAATACGCGATTGCCGTCGTGCGCACAGCGCAAGAGCGCCTTAACGAATTCCGAACCATACTGCGCCTGGGTGTCGCCGTAGTCAATCCCGTTGATTACGGCCCCCTGTCCAAAGGCCCTCTGCACAAACTCCTCGTAGCTCTTGTTGTAGCGAACGTAGCACGCACGGTCGTCCTGCAGTTCCAAGATCGCCGTGGGCAGCGTGTTGAAATAGTTGTCCAGACCACTCACGTCATCTCGCGCGACAGCCGAGAGGTCGTAGAGGTTCACGCTTCCCAGCGTTCCGTAGTATCCGGATTCGGCGGGATTCTCATACCCTATCTGTATGCCCTGCCTGTTGCGCTCCACTATCTGCTCCAGCGAGATGGGCTTGCAGTAGTAGAAGCCCTGCAGCTTGGAGCAACCCACCTCCATGAGGAACTTTGCCTGGTCCTCGCGCTCCACGCCCTCGCAGATCGTGTCGATGCCCAGACCCAACGCCATCTTTATGAGCTCGGTAAGGATGATCTTGCCCTTGTCGCCCTCGTCGAACCGGCGCAGGAAGTGCATGTCGAACTTGATGAGGTCAAAGTGGAGGCTGTTGAGGACGTCGAGCGAGGAGTAGCCGCTGCCAAAGTCATCCATCCACACGTTAAAGCCCAGGCTGCGAAAACGCTCGATCTGCTTGCGCATAAAGTGGAAGTCGCTGGCGATGGCGCTCTCGGTAATCTCGATGTTGAGCATGTTGCGTGCGATGCCGGCCCGGTCCACCCGCTCGCGAATCTCCTCCACGATGTCGCAGGCCTCGAAGTCGGCGCGAGAGAGGTTCACGGACTGGGAGTCCAGGTGCAGGCCCAGCGCCTGCTGGTCGCGCATCTTTTGCAGGACGTGGTCCACCACGTACAGGTCGAGCTTATAGATGAGCTTGGACTCCTCCAGGATGGGAATGAACTCCGCGGGCGAGAGAAAACCGCGCTGGGGATCGATCCAGCGCGCAAGGGCCTCCTCGTCGCACACCTTTCCGCTCGCGGCACGCACGATGGGCTGGTAGTACACCTTTACCCACTCCTGCTCCAGCGCCCGGTCCAGGTTGTCGATGATGTACTGGTGCGACTCGGCATCCTTTTGCATACCCTGGTCGTAGTAGGTAACGCGTGACGCATACACGTTGCGCGTCGCGTCGCAGGCGTACTTCGCGCGATCGCAGGCGGTGCTCATGGTTACCGCGTCGTCCTCACCCAAGTACACACCCACGCGCACCGGCAGGTTCTTGCCGTGGTTAATGAGCCTGCATCGGTCAAGAAGCCCGCTCAGCCGCATGTCCAGCTCGCTCGCCTCGCAGAACACGGCAAAGTTGTCCCTGCCAAACCGACTGCAGTTCTCGTTGCTAAACTGGCTCGCCAGTTCCTTTGAGAAGGCCTTGAGAAGCGCGTCGCCCTCGGCGAAGCCGTGCTTGCGGTTGAAGAACTTCATGCCGCAGAAGTCGGTGTACAGGATGGCGGGACGACCGCCGGCCCTGCGAATGGCCTGGATTCCTGCCTCAGCCAACTCGAAGAAGTACGTCATGCTGGGCAGGCCCGTGAGGTAGTCGTAGTAGCTCGCCTGCAGGATGCTCTCCTCGTGCAGGGCATGGTTGAGCTGCTGGTTGAGTTTGGACTTGTGGGTGACGGCGTTTTCCACGTAGGAGCCCTCGTCGGTGTACCACACGTGCGCCAGGCGCACGCCCGTGCCGGTGTACACGTGCTCGCCCATGGCATGCACGATCTTGTAGCCCGAGCCGTCCTTGTCCTTCGTGCGATAGATCGCTTCGTAGGTGCCACCCTGCGTGGCAAAGGCAAAGGCGGCGTTGGCGATGCGGGCCACGTCGTCGGGATGCGTGTCGCGATACATGTCGTGGTCCATGTCGTAGTACGCCTGGGCTCGGTCCTCGTAGCCAAATAGGCTGCAAAAGCCATCGCTTAGAACCAGGGTGCATACGCGTTTGTCAATAAATTGGTAAATGGCAAACGGCATGCGAGAGCGCTCCATTACGGCTTGCTCTTCGCTGCTAAACGCATACTTTTCCATGATGCTCTCTCGTTGGCTGCCCGCAAACACGACGCATAAGAATATACGGCGTTTTGCGGGCACGCGCAACGTTTTTGGGGTATGCGGTTAGGCATTGGCAACTAAACGATGGCGCAATCCCTACATGCGTGGGCGGCGACGAACCACCAGCCTCACGATCTTGTCAACGAGCACCTGGATGGACTCGCGTCCCTCCTCCGTGAGCACGATGAACGTGGACCGTGCGGAGGAGCCCTCAATGCGCGGGCGCGCCACAAGGCCCTTGTCCACCAAGGACCCCACCGACATGGACACGGTGGGCTGCAGCAGCCCAAGCCGTTCCACGAGGCTGGTTATGGTGGACTGGTCGGTCTCGTCCATATACAGGGCAAGCATCACCAGCTGGCCTGCGGTGCAGTACACCGAGCCCATGGTGTCCACGTACTTGCAAATGCGCTCGGCAGAGGTGCGGGCGAGCGGCTGGCCAACGGGAATCTTGGAACGCGTTTGCTTGGCGAGCTTGGCAACGTAGGCATGTCCCGTCTGCGAGATGGTGCACACGATGTTGCGCCTGTCGACCGTGCCTTCCACACGCTCGATGTATCCCAGGTTCGCCAGATGGTTCGTTCGATGCGTCATGGTGGGTCGCAGGGCACCTTGGTACTCTGCGATGTCGGAGGTCTTTATGGGTGTTTCCATCACGTCCAGCCGACAGAGAATGGCAAACTCCTCAAACGTCAACCGATACGCGCTTTCGGTTTCCTGCCGCACCAGGTTGTAAGCCCTGCGCACCGACATGTACTCCCTAAGCTCCACAATGGTCTCCTCACTAGGCAGCGCGGATACAACTTTGTCTTCTTATGCACAATTATACTTTGAGTGTATACCTCATAGTACGAACGAACATTTCTTACACACCCTTAAAATCGTGGGTACGAAAACAAATGTTTACGTAACTCAACAATTCGTTGCTTTCACATGTGCTGCGGCGCGCTCACCCCCACCAGAGAAAGCGTGATGGCGAGCACGATGCGCACGGCATCGCACACGCACAGACGCGCGCGCGACAGACCCTCCTCCACGGGACGTCCCTCGCTGGGAAGGACCTGACACTGCGTGTAGAACGCATGGAAGAGGCCGGCCACGTCCTCCGCGTAGTGCGTGAGCCTAAACGGCGCGCGGTCGCGGGCGCAACCGGCCACCAGGCCCGAGAACTCCGAGAGCTTGCGGGCCAGCGCCAGCTCGCTGGGATTGGTGAGCAGCGAGAGGTCCGCGTTGGCACCAATCGCAGCCGCGGCAATGGCATCCATGTCCTGGGCGCCACTCTTATCGAGCTCGACCCCAGCCGCCCTGCGCAGGATGGAGCAGATGCGCGCGTGCGCGTATTGCACGTAGTACACGGGGTTGGTGTTGTCCTGGCGACGGGCCACCTCGATGTCGAAGTCAATCATCTGGTTGGCGGACTTGGACACCAGTATGTAGCGGGTGGCATCGGGTCCCACCATGTCGAGCAGCTCGTCGAAGGTGACCATGGTGCCCTTGCGCTTGGACATGCGCACGGGCTTCCCGTTGCGGAGCAGATTGACCAGCTGTCCAAGCAGCACCTCGAATTGCCCGGGATAGCCCAGGGCCTCGCAGGCGGCGTCCACGCGCTTGATGTAGCCGTGGTGGTCGGCGCCCCAAATGTCGATAACGTGCTCCACGCGCTGGAACTTGTTCCAGTGATAGGCCACGTCGGAGGCGAAGTAGGTGTACTCACCGTTGGACTTTACCAGCACGCGGTCCTTGTCATCGCCAAACGTGGTCGAGCGGAACCACAGCGCACCGTCCTCGGTCGTGTAGGTGTGGCCCATCTGATCGAGCTGGTTGAACGCGCGGTGCACGGCGTCCAGGCCGTCCTCCCCCGCCACATAGAGCGAGCGCTCCGAGAACCACTCGTCGAAGTCGCAGCGAGCCTCGTGGCAGGTGCCGCGGATGGACTTCATCATGAGTTGGTATCCCCGCTCGCGAAACTCCGCGATGCGGTCGTCGTCGGGGTAGTCGAGCCACCGGTCCCCGTCCTCGTGCGCAAAGTGAAGCGCCAGGTCAATGATGTAGTCTCCGCCATAGGAGTTCTCACCGAGCGATTCCTGGAAGTCACGCGTGAGCGGATACGTCTCGGGATGCTCGTCCTGCTCGTCCTCCACGAAGGCCTTGCGATCGGCGATAAGGGTCTGGTATGCCTCGTCGGGCGTCTGTCCTTTGTGCACGAGGTCGTAAATCTGCGCATAGCGCTTGTCGATGGAGCGGCCAAACACGTCCATCTGGCTGCCGTGGTCGTTGATGTAGTACTCGCGCTCCACGTCGTAGCCGGCAAACGCCATCACGTTGCACAGCGAGTCACCCAGCGCGGCCCACCTGCCGTGACCAATGTGCATAGGACCCACGGGGTTGGCCGAGATAAACTCGACCTGCACCTTTTGGCCACCGCCCAGATTGGAGCGACCAAAGTCTGCACCCTGCTCGCGGACCTGGCGAAACACGTCGTTGGCGCTTGCCACGCTCAGATAGAAGTTGAGAAACCCGGGGCCAGCCACTTCCACGCGGTCCACTGCAGGACACGACTCGATGTGGGCCACAATCGCCTCGGCAACCTTCCTCGGGGCGCACCGGGCCAGCTTTGCCGAGCGCAGCGCCACCGTGGACGACCAGTTTCCGTGCGAGGTGTCGGCGGGTCGCTCGAACCCAAGGTCCTCCACCTCAAAGTTGGGCAGGTCACCGGCTTGCTGAGCGGCAGCAAGCGCGTCGCGCACGAGGTTCTCGAGCTGTTTGGGCATGACAACACTCCTTAGGTTCGTATGGTCGATAACCGCCACGTGGGACATGCCGTCCCACAAGGCGGTTGGATTCGGGCATGGGGTAGGACCCCGCGAGGTGGTTAGGCGCCGAGCTCTTCAAACGCCAGGCGCTGCCTGAGCTGGGAGAGGCTTCTCTGCAGCCCCACCGGGTAGGTCTGTGGGTTGAGGAAGCGCTTGGTGGCCGGGTCGAGCCGCATGAGCGCGTCCTTGCAGCGCGCCTTGGCGGTCTCCAATGACTCGGGCTCGCCAACCGCACGGCCACCGCGCACGACGGGAACCAAGAGCTCGCGCGGCGTGTTGTTACCCAGGCGATGCACGCACACCGGATCGATGATGTCCACCATGGTCGTGCGGTCGCCGTCGTCGTCTGCCTCGTTCACGATCATGTCGCCCACGGGACACCCGCTGGCGTCCTCAAAGCGCAGGATCTGCTGGATGCCGGGGATGGTGCGCTTGAACACCTGCTCCGAGAGCTTCATCACCGGACGCCAGTCCTCGGCATCGCTTGCGCGCGTGGCCGAAAGCTTGTACACGCCGCCCAGCGACGGCTGGGGATCGCACGTGGCCAGCTTCGTGCCCACGCCAAACGAGTCGATGGGGGCACCCTGGGCAAAGAGCGACTGGATGGTGTACTCCTCAAGGTCGTTGGAGACCGCGATTTTTACGTAGGGCAGGCCGGCCGCGTCGAACGCCGCACGCGTCTCCTTGGAGAGCTTGGCCAGGTCGCCCGAGTCGATGCGGATGGCCGAGAGGCGCTCACCGGCCTCCTCCATCTCCTTTGCCACCACGATGGCGTTCTGTATGCCCTGGCGCACGTCGTAGGTGTCCAGCAGCAGGCAGCAGTTCTTGGGGCTGGACTTGGCAAAGGCGCGGAACGCCTCCAGCTCCGTGGGAAACGCCATCACCCAGGAGTGCGCGTGCGTGCCAAACACCGGGATGCCGTAGATCTTGCCGGCAAGCACGTTGGACGTGGAGGTGCATCCACCAATGTATGACGCGCGGGCCACCGCAAGGCCACCGTCGGGGCCTTGGGCACGACGCAGGCCGAAGTCGGAGACGGGATGTCCCTCTGCCGCGCGCACCACGCGCGACGCCTTGGTCGCAACGAGCGTTTGGAAGTTCACCAGGTTGAGCAGCGCGGTCTCCAAGAGCTGGCACTCTATGATGGTGCCCTGCACGCGCGCAAGAGGCTCGCGGGGGAACACGAGGTCGCCCTCGGGAATCGCCCACACGTCCACGTGCATCTGGAAGGAGCGCAGGTAGTCCAAGAAGCCCGGCTTAAACATGGGGCCGCCGCCCGGGGCCTGGATGCTCTCCAGGTAGGCGATGCTCTCCTCGTCGAACCGCAGGTTCTCCACGAGCTCGGCAATCTGGCCAATGCCTGCGGCAACCGCATACCCACCGTTAAAGGGGTTCTCTCTAAAGAACACGTTAAAGCAGCCCTGAGCCTCCATGAGGCCGGACTCCCAAAAGCCCTGCGCCATGGTGAGCTCGTACAGGTCGGTGTTGAGTGCCACGTCGGTGGGCACCGTGCGGTCGGTGAGTGACATACTATCGCCTTCTTCAAACGCCAAACAAGTGATGTAAGGGTACCATGTGCCTCTTTTGCCGTTAGCGGCGAGCAAAAAGATACACGGCAATCACCGCGATTACGATAATGGCCAGCGCGATGAGCACGATTCGTTGACCGATGGGCATGGACAGGTCCTCCCCCGGCTCCATAATCTTGCGCGCACGCTCCTTTGCCGCCAGCTCGTCTGCAGACGGGGCGGTGCGCTCGCGGGCCTGCTCCGCACGCAGGCGCTCCAGCTCGGCGCGCTCCTCGCGCGCGACCTTCTCGGCACGAAGCCGTTCGAGTTCGGCACGCTCCTCGTTGGTCAATGGACTCTCTTCGTTTGCCATCCCGCATCCTCTCGCTTGATTGCCCAAGAGTGTAGCGCAAGTGAGAAAAGGGGCCAAACCCCTTTTCTCAGTTTTGCGCTTGCGGGCCCGTCCCTCGTCCCGTCAGCCTAAAAAGACCTGCTGTAAACTGCAGCGGTGCGCAGACGGGACGAGTGCATTTGCTGAAAAGTGCACTGGTGCATAGATGAGAGGCCCAAATCTGCTGAGAAGTGCAGCGATGCACAGATTTTCCTATACACCGCTCCACTTTGCAGCAGATTTGGGGGCCTGGCCTGTACACCAGTGCACTTCTCAGCAAACGCCGAGACGTGATCTATACATTGCTGCGTTTTACAGCGAATACCGAACGAGGAGGGGTGAACTGAACACGGGGGACACACCTCAAAGAGGCATGTCCCGCCGTGTACCGTCTCGCAGGCATTGATGTCCCAAAGGTACCTCTTCCCTTTCGGATATCCCGTTCGTACATCCCCACGCGGTACATCCCCGGCTATTGAGCAATCAATCCTTCCCAGTCGACGACGGGCAGGCCTGTCTCCGGAAGGGCCGTCCCACGCGCCTCCGCCGCCACAAAGGGGAGCAGGTAGAGTGGCAGGTAGGTCACCGTTCCACCCACACGCTCCTCCATTTGCACGTTCGCCTCCGAGAGCACGAGAGCGCGATCGATTCCGTACTCGTCCGACGCCAACAGGTTGTTGAGAGCGACGTGACGCTTGTACCCCTTGCCCGACTTCACCTCGATGGGGACCACACCCTCGTCCGTCTCGACAACGAAGTCGACCTCCCCCTTTCGGCTATGGTAGTAGTAGTGCAGGGGCACCCCCGCCGCGACCAGCTCCTGCGCCACCACGTTCTCGTACACCCCGCCAAAGTTAACCGACCGCTCCCCCGCAAGCGCCGCGAGCGCCACCGAGGATCGGTAGCGCGACATGAGCATGCCCACGTCGGATTGGTACAGCTTGAAGCGGTTCCTCTGCTCGCTGCGCTCCAGCAGCGGTCGAGGCTCGGTGACGCAGAGCGTCTCCAGCGCCGCGTTGGCGTCAGTGAGCCACGCAAAGTCGTTGGCGAACTCCGCAAAGCGGTTGTCCTGCTTGAGGGCGTTGAGCAGAAATCGCTTGTTCTTCTTGCCTATCTGGCCGGGGAGCGCGTCAAAGATGGCGCGCACCTGGAGTGCGCGGCGCCCCGCATGCTTCGCGATGTCGTCCTCGTACAGGGCGACGAGGTCCTCCTGCCGCTCGCGCACTGCACCCAGGTCGCCCTGCGTGTTGAGGAATGCCTGGACTGCCTCGGGCATGCCCCCAACGACGAGGTAGCGTCTGAACAGGTCGATGAGGGGGCCATGCAGGGCCTCAGGCATGGGAACACACTCGTGGTAGCACTCCTCCATCCTCTGGATGACCGACTCGGGCACCTCGCGCGCGCGACAGAACTCCAAGAAGGTGAGGGGATACATGGTGAGCGTGTGTAGGTATCCAACAGGCAGGGACCTCACTTTGGCCATCTCGATGCCCAGCAGTGACCCCGACATGGCTACGTCAAAACGTCCATCTTGGACGAGGTATTTCGAGTACGTAACGATGTCGGGGACTTCCTGAACCTCGTCGAAGAAGACGAGGGTCTGACCCGGCACGAGTCTCCTGCCCACGATGACTCCAATCGATTCGATGACCTCCTGGACGCTGCCTGCCCCAGCGAGTGTCCTAGCGGCCTGGTCATCACGGAGGAAGTCGACCTTAACGTAGTCGGGATATTCCCGCCTACCCAGTTCCTCCACGGTATAGGTCTTCCCTACCTGCCTCGCGCCGTCGACGAGAAGGGCCTTGCCATCGTTCTTTCTTCTCCACGAAAGGAGCTTCTCGTAGGCGTCCCTCTCCAGCATCTCTCGCAGCCCCCTCAAACACAACCGCAAACACAACTATATTTTTACTTGATTTTAACGCTAACACAACCGCAATCGCAACCCAATAAACAGACTCAGACTACGCAAACCCATCCGTAGAGTTACAGCACGCAGTGACGAAAAGTGGTACACCATTTTTGGACTCCAAAGCCCCCCAGATGCGCCACTTTGGGCCTCGTTTTTGGCACATCTTGGGGTTTTGAGAGGGGCAAAGTGGTTTACCACTCTTGCGACGATGAGCCGTGTCGGCCTTCCACGTGCCCAGTGAGAAAAGGGGTTTGGCCCCTTTTCCCAGCTGTCGTGGATGTCCCAAAGAGGAGAGGCCCCTTTGGGGCATCCCTGCTTCTTTTAAATACCCCCTTGACACGGGCTAGACGGACTGCCACAATTACCCATGCACTCGGGGATGTAGCTCAGCTGGGAGAGCGCAGCGTTCGCAACGCTGAGGCCGAGGGTTCGAACCCCTTCATCTCCACCATGACCTTTGCGACCCGGACCTCGTCCGGGTTTTTTGTTAGGCGGATATGACGAACCCATACGACCCATACCAACACTGTGAGCTCTGTCCCAGGCGTTGCGGGACGCGCAGGGACAGCGGCCAAGCGGGCATATGCGGCTGTACGAGCACGCCCAAGGTGGCCCGCGCGGCGCTGCACTTTTGGGAGGAGCCGCCCATCTCGGGCGAGCGTGGGTCTGGCGCCATCTTCTTTGTGGGGTGTCCGCTGCGCTGCGTCTTTTGTCAAAACCACCAGATCTCGCAAGGGTCGGCAGGAACCGAGGTAGACAGCCACCAGATTGCACACATGATGCTGGACCTGCAGGAGCAGGGCGCGCTCAACATCAACCTCGTCACGCCGCTGCACCACGCGCCGCACGTGCGCGAGTCGGTACTCGAGGCACGCGAGCGGGGGCTTGTCATACCCATCGTGTGCAACACGTCGGGTTACGAGCTCGCCAGCACTGTTACCGCCATGCAGGACGTGGTGGACGTGTGGCTCACCGACATGAAGTACCACTCCCCTGCCCTCGCCAGTCGTCTCTCACACGCGCGCGACTATCCCGACGTAGCCACAGAGGCACTAGCGGCCATGTTGGAGGGCGTGCGTGCCCGCGGGGGACGTCGCCTCGCACCGGACGGGGCTATGCTTGGAGGCGTGATCGTGCGCCACCTGGTGCTGCCCGGCGAGGTGGCCGACTCATGCGCGGTCTTGGACCGCGTGTGGGAGCTTGGCGGCAACGAGGTGGACCTAAGTGTAATGAACCAATACACGCCCAACGAGCGGTGCCGAAAGCGCGGCGGGGCGCTGTCGCGCGGGGTGAGCGACGAGGAGTACGAGATCGTGCTCTGCCACGCCGACGACTTGGGGTTTGAGCAACTGTGGTGGCAGCAGGGCGGCACCGTCTCGGAGAGCTTCGTGCCTGCCTTCGACGGCACCGGCGTGCCGGGAAACGGATAGGCGCGTTCGAGGGTGGACAAGGGGGACAGTCCCTCTCGTTCACCCCAAGCGCGGGGTTCCAGTCGTGACGAGGCGAACGAGAGGGACAGTCCCCCTTGTCCACCGATGCCTATCCTGCGGAGTCGTAGTCGTAATCGTCAGACTCCTCCGACTGCGTGTCCTCCTTGGTCGTCTCCTGCTGCGTACTCTCGATTTCCACCTTTTGGGTCAGCTCGCTCACAAATGCCGTCACGCCCTCCTCGGTAAGGTGCATGCCGTCCTCGGCAAACCAGCTGTCGTGGCCAGACGAGTCGCCAAACCAGTCCACGACCTGCACGTTCTCGTGTTCTTGGGCGACCTGATCGAGAAGGTCGTTGTTGGTCTCGCACCACGTGGCGGAGCTTCTGGTGTTGACCAGCCACACCTTGCGCTCGCCTCCGGCCGCGGCTACGGCCGCCTCCAGGTCTTCCTTGTTGACGGGTCCCTCGTTGGCGATGGCAAGAATCACCGTATTGCCCATATGCCCCTCGTCGGCGTATCCCTTTACCGCCTCGGCCACCGCAGAGCCCCGACGCCCGTCCGCCGTGTCCACGATGCCTCGGGGATAGGCATCGCCCAAGGCGTCGGCCGCGTCCAGACACACCGAGTCACCAAGGAGCACCACATTGTACACGGTGTTGGCAGAGCTTGGCGGCTCATACTGCATGGTGCGAACCAGTAGGTCCACGTAGGCGTCACGCCCGTCCCACGTGAGGTGGATGCCGTCGTCCTCAAACCAGTTGTCGTGCCCCTGGGAGGCTCCCAGCCAATCCACCAGATGTACGTTCTGGTTGGCTTCCACCGTCTTTGCGATAAGGGCGTTGTTGTCCACGTCCTTAGCGTTGGGCGTTCTCAGGTTTACCAGCCAGAGCTGGCGGTCCGGACCGACGGTTGAGACAAGATCGTTCATGGTGGTGGTGTCCAGCACGCCGTTGGTACCAATGCTCCACACCACGTCGTCGCCCACGACGCCCTCGTCAACATATGCCTTGAGCGTCGCGAGCGCCTCGCCAGACTGGCGCTCGCCCTTGGTGTCCATGAGCCCGTGGGGGAACTTTTGGTTGAGGTTCTCGTTGGCTCCCAGCGACACGGAATCGCCAACTAACACCACGTCGTACACGCCGTCCTGCAGGGGCTTTTTGAGCGAGGCCTGCATCATGCGCTTCTCGTTGGGATGGTCGCCGGCAACGGTCACGGGCTCCACCACCACAAGGGCGATTGCCGTTATGAGGACGCCAACCACCAGCACGCCCAGGGCTGGCGCCATCTTCCTGCGCTCGCCACTAAACGTGGTCGCAAGGCGTCCTCCCACAGACGCGGCCAGGCCTTGTACACCTGCGCGCTTCTTTGTGTCTTCCGCAGGGGCATCCGCCGACTCGTCGCCTTCGGGGAGTTCTGCTGCCTCGTCGCTTACAGAAGCATCGGCCTCCAGCGAGGCCTCTTCTGGCTCCTCGGCCAGCGAGCTCCACTTCTTCGACCCCAGGACCCTAAACGGCTGCTCCACAAACCTATACGACAGGTCCGAGATCACCAGGATAAGCACCAGCTCCAGCAAAAGCTTCCACCACGGCGTACCCGTGGTAGCGTTGAGCGGGTTGAGCAGCTCCAAGATGGGATAGTGCCACAGGTAGATGGCGTAGGATCGCTGGCCAACCCACACCAGGGGCTTGAGTGAGAAGAACCTCGCCATGGGCGAGCCCTGCGGCACGAGTGCCGCGATGGCCCCCACCGAAAGTACCGAGCACAGCAGGATGCCCCCATAGTACGAGAAGGCCGAGTATCCCTCGGTAAACAGCATCATGGCCACCAGCGCCACCACGCATAGCGGCCCGATAATCGAGACCACGTTCTTGCGCGCGCCCTCCAGCTTGGACGCAACCATCGAACTCACGCGGTCGAACGGCCAGCGCACGGCCAACCAACATCCCAACAGCATGCTCATGGCACGGGTGTCGGTGCCATAGTAGGAGCGGGACGGATCTCCTCCCGGCACGTACAGAAGCGCCATGAGCAGCGCCGAGATTGCCGCCGCCGCCAGAAGGCCAATCCTCACGCGGGGACGAGCGACGTTCTTTCTCATGAGCAGGAAGAGAACGGGTGGCCAGATGAGGTAGAACTGCGCCTCAATGGCCAGAGACCAAAAGTGCGTGAGCGGCGAGGGGTTGCCCGCCGCGGCAAAGTACGATTCGTTGCTAAAGATCTTGGTCCAGTTGATAATCATAAAGATGCCGGGCAGGATGTCGCCACGCATCTTGGTGAACAGGGCATGGTTGGCAAAAGCGCAAACCGCACCGGTAACCGCCACGAACAGAAACACCGTGGGCATGAGGCGCCAAAAGCGGCGGCGCCAGAACGCGGGCAGATCCACGCGCCCGCGACTCGTGCGAAACTCCCTCAGCAGGCCAGCGGTAACCAGGTACCCCGAAAGCACAAAGAGGATGGTAACGCCCAGCAGTCCACCGCCACACCAGGGAAGGCGCATGTGATAGCCAATCACCCCAAGGGCACACAGCGCACGAAAGCCATCGAGCGAGTTTACGTACTTTCGCGCGGACGCGCGCTTTCGTCCCTGGGCCATGGGATTGCCCCCTCTTCATTGCTAAGCTGCGTTTGGGCACACACAGGATATCGCAAAGCCCGTTGGCGGTAAATGGAGAACTGCGGGAAACATCTCTCGCCGTCTCGTTGGTTGGCCGCAGATGGGCAATGATGTACTCAGGGGACAGTCCCCTGAGTACATCATTGGGGGGATCGCAACATAACACGCCCCCTGCAGTGGCGATAATGAACCCACCTTTCACCAGGTGGGTGTCCTCGACGCCTGTTCCAGCTTCCCCCTAACGGAGGATTCCTGTACTGAGCACGAGATATGGACTCCCAAACAACACTTGTCGGTTCACCCAGTTTGCACCACAGGGGACGTTATATTTCATATTAAGGTTTCTCCCGCCGAAGAACAGTCTTGACATGGCGGCGATGTACGAAACAATAGAAAGGATACACTCTGTTCGCGCCACGACGCGCAGACGGCCGCCAGGAAGGAGCGCACACCGCATGACCGAGCTGTGGCAACCGTTTGTCGTGCTTTTCTCCACGAGCCTCATCGTGGCGCTCGTAGTGACTCCAATTGCCCGGCGCATCGCCTGGAGGCTGGGGGCGGTGGACCACCCCGACGCGCGCAGGATAAACCAGCGGCCCATCCCCCGCATGGGCGGCATCGCCATCTTCGTGGCGCTCATCGTGAGCAGCCTGGCGCACTTCGTGGGCACGCACACGCTGGGGTGGCCGGGGCTGTTCGCCACCAACCCCACCAACGTGACCTTTATCAACTACCCCCTGCTGGTGGCCGGCTTCACCATCGTCTTCGCCACGGGCCTCCTGGACGACTACCTCAACCTCACGCCCAGGCAGAAGCTCGTGGGGCAGCTCCTGGGGTCTGTCGCCGCGGTCTCCAGCGGCCTGGTGATCGACGTGATCGTGAACCCGTTCGTGAACGACCTCTTCGTGGTGGGCTGGGTCTCCTGGCCCATAACCGTGCTGTACCTGGTCGCCTACACCAACATCTTCAACCTGATAGACGGCCTGGACGGGCTCGCCGCGGGCATCGCCTGCATCGCGAGCCTCACCATGTGGATCGTCTCCACCATGTCGGGCCACCTGGACGCGGCCTCGTTCTCGCTCATGCTCGCGGGCGCCGCGCTGGGATTCCTGCGCTACAACTTCAATCCCGCGTCCATCTTCCTGGGCGATTGCGGATCGCTGCTCATCGGCTTCTCGCTGGGGTGCATATCCCTCATGTCGGTGTCGCGCGTGTCGGGGCTCACTGCCATCATCGTGCCGCTGGTGATCGCCGGCATCCCCATAATCGACACCTTCTCGGCCATCGTGCGCCGCGGGCGGGCGCACGTGAGCATCGGCCAGGCCGACAAGGGCCACATCCACCACCGCCTGCTGAGCGAGGGGTTCAACCAGCGCCAGACGGTCCTTTTTATCTACGCGTGGACCACGATGCTGTGCGTCGGCTCGATCATTATGACCCAGGTGGACGTCGTCCCGCGCATCCTCATCTTCGTGGCGCTCGTGGTGGTCTCGGCACTCTTCGCCATACGCCTGCACCTGTTTAGCCCCGTGCTGCTGCACCACTACAACCCCAAGACGGGCTCCGACGAGTTGGTGGCACCGCAGGACCCCGCGTTCAAGGAAGAGGCACAGCGCTTTGAGGAGGAGCACACCCACTTCCCGCTGTGACGGTACGCCAAAGAGGGGCTCAAAAAAAACTGTGGGCTGTAAGGGTAGACAAAGGGGACAGTCCCACGCGTCTACCTGCACGGCATAGCAGAAGGCCCACGCATGGGGCAGACGCGAGGGACAGTCCCCTTTGTCTACCCCAAAAAGGACGGGCCCGACGTTTATAAGCGTCGGGCCCTTCCCTCTATACGGTATGCCGTGTCGCTACTCGGCGTCGAGGGCCTTCTTGGCAACCTCGGCCAGATCGGCAAAGCCCTTCTCGTCCTCGTAGGCGATGGCGGCAAGTACCTTGCGGTCCAGCTCGACGCCCGCGAGCTTGAGGCCGTGCATGAACTTGCTGTAGGACAGGCCGTTCATGCGAGCGGCGGCGTTGATGCGCTGAATCCAGAGCGCGCGAATGTCACGCTTCTTGTTGCGACGATCACGGTACTGGTACTGGAGCGAGTGCTGCACCTGCTCCTTCATGCCCCTGTACGTACGCGAACGAACGCCGTAATATCCCTTTGAACGCTGTGCCAGGGTATTGCGCTTCTTGCGACCGGCAACTGCGCGCTTAACTCGTGCCAT
>JAUMWN010000161.1 GCA_030529625.1 Coriobacteriales bacterium | reverse complement strand
CCGATGGAGGCCTCCTTGATGAGCGCGAACTCAACGGTGTAGCCAGCCTTGGTCATGTCCTCGAATGCCTGGGCCTCCTCGGCCGTGATGGACTGGTTGTTGCCCAGCTTCACGGTGTTGGGACGATCGTTGCACGGACCAACAATAACGCGCTTCACGTCGGAGGGCTTGAAGCCGAAGTCCACCAAGATCTCCTTCATGTCGAGCGGGTTCTTGGTGATGAGGAAGTAGCGCGTCTTGCTGGCAAGAACCTTGTCGGCGCTCTCCTTAAAGTGGTCCATGGTCCAAACGAAGATCTTCTTGTCGGGAGCGGCACCCTTGTAGGCGGCCTTGAGCACGGGATTGCTCGCAGCCACGTCGTTTACGGCAATGATGCCGTCGCAAGGGTACTCAAGGCTCCAACGAGTCACGGTCTGCCCATGAATCATGCGGTCGTCAATGCGTACGAACGAAATCATCTTTCTTACCTTCCTCCTTGTTGAACTACCGAAGTCGGACTAGAGGTCCTCTTCGTCCTCGTCGTCGAGGGCCAGCTCGACCTTGCGCGCGCCCTCACGGGCCTCGCCAATCACGCTGTCGGCAAGGGCGTCTCCGTCCAAGCCGTCGTCGATGGCCATGAGCGCGGCTATGGCCATGGGCAGCGACAGACCGCCAAAGGCGACGGTACGTGCCAGGAGCCCCTTTTGCGTGAGCGTGTTGAGCGTGTTCGTGAGCGGCGAACCCCCCACGATGTCGCCCAAGACGATGACGGAGTCCTCGTCGCCAATAGGCGCGATCACCTTGCTCAGCTCCGCCACGAAGGCGTCGGCAGAAACGCCATCCTCCATGGAGTAACTCAGCACGTCGTCACGCTCGCCCAAAAGCATCCGAATCACGCTGTGGACGCCTGGCGCCATGGTTCCGTGGCTTACCAAGAGCAGATACTTCATAGGCACAATCTCCTTCCTTTCCTTCCATGCACTGCCGAGTGCCTCTTGTGCGACAAATTGAGCAACCCGAGTGGATATTTCATATTTGTCACACCTTAATCGAACCTAGGATTATTATGGGAACGGCATGGAGCACAAAATACCAACGCTGTTACCGTTTTGTTCAGATTTGTGTAAACTTGGAGCCACCATGGAACTACCAGAAGATGAGATGACCACGCTGCTCACCACCCAGGAGATCGTTGATGCCATTCGGTTCGTCAACGAGAGCAGCTCCGATGACGACCTGTCTTTGATCGTCACCTATTCCAAGCACATGGTGTTCATTGCCGTCAACACCCACGTGTCCTCGCGCGAAATCGCCGAGCAGTACGAGGGCTTTGGCTCGTTTATCTCGATGGGCGACTCCGATGGGCTGCTCAAGTTCATCCGGACCAACATGCCGCTTATGGAGCTGCGCACCTCGGACGACCCGTTGCTCCAGGGCCGGACCGCCGTGGCGTTTTTGGCCAGCATCTGCGCACAGGCTGCCCGCAACGGCGGCCTGCCCGTTGCCCGTTGCTACGCCATCACGCAGGACTACATAAAGCTCGCAAACGAGTCGGTGAACGAGGAGCTCGTGCACTTCCTCATGCTACCCATGATGCTCGAGCTCACCAAGGCCGTGGGCACCGAGGCGCAGGCGTATGCGCACCCCATCTCGCACCACGCCATGACCTACGTGCGCAGCCACCTCAACGAGACGCTCGACGGCGACTCGGTGGCGCAGGCATGCGGCGTGAGCCGCAAGACGCTGTGCACCCGGTTTAAGCAGGAGACCGGCGAGACATTTGCCTCGTACGTGCGTCGCGTGCGCGTCGAGCGCGCTCGACGCCTGCTCGACACCACCGACTTGGAAATCTCGCAGATCGCCTACCAGACGGGCTTCTCGTCGCAAAGCCACCTGCAAACCATGTTTAAGCGCGAGACCGGCTACACCCCGCGCGAGTGGCGCCTGCGCGAGATCAACGAGATTTAGGAACGCACGGGAGACCGTGGCCAAGTTTGCCGAGGCCGAGGCTACGCCTGTAAGAAGAGCCGCTCCAGCTCGCGTGCCACCCCACACTCCTCGTTCGTCCAGGGCAGGGTGCGCGTCGCCACCTCCCGCACGCTGGGCTCGGCATTGGCCATCGCGCACGACACGCCCGCGGCCCGAAGCATGTCCACGTCGTTGGGCCCATCGCCAAAGGCAATGGCCTGGGCTGTGTCTACGCCATAGTGGTCACAGAGTAGCGCCACCGCGCGACCCTTGTCGGCCTCGCGCGTCATGATCTCGCATAGCGTCTTGCTCGAGCGCACGACGTTGAGCTCTCCAAACCGCTCGCTCAGCGTGCGCTCGGCATGCATGATGTCGTCCTGGTCGCCCATGAGCAGCATCTTGTGCACGCCCCGCTCGCCAAACGTCCCAGCGAGGTCGGAGCACTCCCGAGCCTGCGCCTGGACCAGGAACTCCTCGTTTTGCACGCGCGGGTCGGACCGGTCGTCCACGACCCAGTCGTGAAAGCCATAGGTCCCCACCACGACCCGCGGCCACTCCTGCGCCACGATGTCCTTTACCCGCTCGGCCAGCGAGACGGGAAACGTCGTGCTAAAGAGCTCCGTGCCCGCGTCGTCGAGCACGTAGGCACCGGAATAGCAGGCCAGGGGACCGGTAAAGCCTAGGTCGCGCTGGATGGGATAGAGTCCCTCGGGTGAGCGTGCCGAGACCAGGCACACCGGCACGCGCTCCGCCACGGCGCGAATCGTGGGCCCGCTTTGGGGAATCGCGTGGTGGTCAGCCCCCACCAGCGTCCCATCCACATCGCTAAACACCATCAAGACCTGTGCCATGTTCGCTCCCCCACAATCAGATTGCCATGCTCTTGGTTGCGATGGTAGCGAACTCCGCCGCCCCAGTCTTATACATATGGCACCGATATACGCCACCTGCGGTTACACCGCTCGCCGTGGTACGCGGGGGACAGTCCCCTGGACAAAAGGGACAGTCCCCTGAACACAGGGGA
>JAUMWN010000160.1 GCA_030529625.1 Coriobacteriales bacterium | reverse complement strand
TCAAGCTCATCTATATAGACCCGCCGTACAACACCGGGCATGACTTCATCTACGACGACGACTTCGCACAGACGCGGGCGGAATACGAAGCAGAGAGCGGCGACTTTGACGAGGATGGTGGGCGCCTCGTCGCCAACCTCGAGGGCAACGGCCGCTTCCACTCGGACTGGTGCTCGATGATGTACCCACGCCTGCTGCTGGCTCGCGATTTGCTAACTAATGACGGAGCCATTTTTATAAGCATTGACGACACAGAAGAACGCAACCTTAGAAACATATGCGACGAGGTCTTTGGATGCGACTGTTTCGTTGCGAATTTCGGATGGCAGAGGACCTTAACAAAGCGAAACGATTCAAAGGGCGTCCCATCTGAGATTGAGCATCTAATTGCATACAGCAAGAGGTCAGCATGGCAGCCAAACAAACTTGAAAGACTTGCACAAACCGTTGATGGCTATTCGTCGCCTGATGGCGATTCCACGCCTTGGGCATCGGTCACTCTTAATGCTCCTGGCGCTGCAACACATCAGGGTATGGTTTACGCCATACAGCACCCTATCACCGGAGAGCTTATGTATCCTCCCGCAGGGAGATGCTGGACGCTTGGACAAGACGGGATGCTGGCGGGAATGAATGCCTGGGCGGACTACATGTTGGAGCCCATCGAAGACTATGAGCGTAGATGCGAGATAATTGGATCAACGAACGGGGTGCCCAAAACCATCCCCGCAATCATGTTGCATGACAATACGAGCGATACACACAACGCTGCAAAAGAGGTCTTCAGACTTGGAAGCGAAGGCATCAGACCATGGCCTGAGTTCTTCTTCACATCAGGCGGCACTGGAGGTATGAGGAGAAAGAAATACCTAGACCCAAACGTTGGACGGATAATGACCAATTTCTGGCCATCTGCAGAGGTGGGAACCACCGACCAAGGCAAGCGACAACTAATGGACTTGTTCGGAGGCAAGGCACCCTTTGACACTCCAAAGCCAACTTCCTTGATGAGACGTGTTCTAGACGCTGGCACAGATCGGGACTCCGTCATTCTCGACTTCTTCTCCGGCTCCGCAAGCATGGCTCATGCAGTCATCCAGAAGAACGCCGAGGATGGCGGGTCGCGCAAGTTCATCCTTGTGCAGATTCCGGAGGAGATAAGTGGTGACTACGCCACCCTCTGCGAGGTTGGCGAGGAGCGAATTCGCCGTGCAGGCGCAAAGATCGCGGCCGAGGTCGAGCAGGCCAACCGGCAGCTCAAACTTGGCGAGGAGCGAAAGCCCGTCCCCGACATCGGCTTTCGTGTCCTTCGCATCGACAGCTCGAACTTCCGCAACACCTACGCCGAACCCGGAGAGCAACAGCAAGCCAGTCTCTTCGACTTCGTGGACAACCTCAAGGAAGACCGCACGCCCGAAGACCTTCTTTTCCAGGTGCTGCCCGCGTTCCGCATCCCATACTCGGCGCACATCGAGCAGTTCGCCATTGGCGGCGCTTCCTGCTTCAACGTGAACGATGGCTTGCTCATCGCCTGCTTCGACAAGAAGGTAAGCACAGACGTCATCGAGCAGATAGCCCAGATGAGGCCCATCTACGCCGTGTTCCGCGACGCATCCCTTGTCGACGACTCGGCTGCCGCCAACTTCGAGGAGCTTTTCAAGACCTACAGCCCTGACACCATCAGGCGGGTGATATAGCATGAGCGGCGTCGAACTCGACTCCCTCTTTGGCGGGGAGTCCGACCGCATAGAGTACAAGGCGACGCGTCCGAGGGATGCGAGGAAGTACCTGAAGACCGTAGTGGCTTTTGCGAACGGCCATGGCGCTCGCATCGTGTTTGGCGTGGACGACAAGTCTCGCGAGGTGGTGGGCGTTCCCCCCGAGGACGTGTTCGACGAGATGGACGCAATCGCCAACGCCATCGGGGACGCGTGCACGCCCACCATCATACCCAGCATCTATGTGCGCGAGGCCGCTGGAAAGTCGCTCATCATAGTGGATGTCGCGTCCGGCAGGAGGCCGCCCTACTACATAAGGAGCCTCGGCCTTGAGGGTGGGGTGTACACGCGCGTCGGTGCCACGTCGCGACCAGCAGACCTGGACTACGTGCGCGAGATCATGGCCGAGAACTCTCCTCAGGGCTTCGATCGCATGCCTAACCGCGGGGTGGAGCTTGCCGAAGAGGACATCGCGACCCTCTGCGCTCGTATGAAGGAAGTCGCGCTCTCGCACTCCCACACCGGCTCGTCGAGGGAGGCGGTTAGGGACGTTACCGAATCGCAGCTCCTGAAATGGGGCGTGCTGGTGAGGCGTGACGGTAAGGTGCTCCCCACAAACGCCTACTCCCTGCTCACGGGCGAGGGGTGCGACTTCACGTGGCAGGTCCAGTGCGGGGTGTTCAGGGGCGAGGACCGCGTCGTGTTTCTGGACAGGCGCGAGTTTGGAGGCAGCGTTATAGACCAGGTAGAGCAGGCATACCAGTACGTTCTCTCGAAAATAAACTTGGGAGCGAACTTCGACCAACTCGTGCGGCAGGATGTCTACGAGATTCCCATGTGGCCGATTCGCGAGCTCATAACCAACGCCGTCCTTCACCGCTCGTATCTCGCCGCCTCGTCTGTCCAGGTCTGCCTGTACGACGATCGCCTGGAGATAAGCTCGCCCGGCGGGCTGAAACGCGGGTTGCGCTTGGAGGACGCGCTCGCAGGCCAGTCCGAGATACGCAACAAGGCGCTGGCACTGGCCTTCCAATACATGAAGCTCATCGAGAACTGGGGCACGGGGCTCAGACGCGTAAGGCGCGAGGTCACGGAGTTCGGTCTTCGCGATCCCGAATTCGTGGTAAGCGACAACATGTTCCGCGTGAACATCTACCGCATGAGCTTGGAGGATTTCGGCGAAAAGCTGCACCCGACCACCGTGCTGGCCAATAAAGCCGTATCGGACAATACAAATCCATGTGAACAGATAAATGAA
>JAUMWN010000027.1 GCA_030529625.1 Coriobacteriales bacterium | reverse complement strand
ATCCACGCAGCAAGAAGCCCAAGCTGCAGGTATGGGGAGTCGAGAACATCCTCTACGTAATAGAGCACCTACGTGGTGACTCCATGTACGCAATCTTCCTATGCATGTGCGGTGGAGGTCTCCGTCGCGAAGAGGGCATAGCCCTCGACTGGGAGGACATCTCCTTCGAGGAGCTTCCCGTTATACAGTCCGAAAAGAGTGATGACGATAGCGACGACAACGATGGTGGCGACGCAGAGGAAGAACAGGCTATCGTCTCCGTACGTTACATCGCGCGAGTAAAGGTCTTTTCAGCCATCACCGACGTAGAGGGTGAGAAGGGAACGAAGAACGATGCCAGCTACCGTATAGTGACGCTCGGGCCAACTTTCGCGAACCCCTTGCACAACGTCGCCAAGAGTACCGGACCGGTGTGTATGTCTCGTCACAAGCGCCGCATGTCCACGTCGCAGGTCCCCAAGCACTGGAAGCATCTGTTTGAGGAGGGCAAGGCTTTGGATAAGGTGCCGTTCATTCCAATAAGCCGTCTGCGTCATACGAACTCTACGCTCATGCGTGACGCGCAGGTGGAGGACTCCGTGATCGCGGACTTCCACGGGCACACCGACGTGCAAACCGACAAGCGCCATTACCTAGCACCGACGAAAGCGACCATCGACGGCGCCGCACTTACGCTCGAAGAGTACATTTCTGCCGCATGCTAAGAGCTTTTATCCCACAGCATCCCACAATCTTCATCGTTTCCGCACGTAAACGATAAGATAGCCAGTCGATCAAAGCACGTATCAAGATACGCGTTCCGATCTTTCTTGAGGTTGGAACGCGTATTTCTTTGCGGTAGGGTATTATGCATAAACACGGTGTAACATTCACCGCAATTCTGCGTGCCAGCAGGAATTTGAAGGCCCAATAAAACGTTAACGTGCAGCTTTGAAAAAGGGCTTATGCCATCTTATGCCACAAGCCGAAAATATCTTAACTAACAAAAAAGGCCACACAGTGTGTGACCTCGTGTTTACTGGTCGGGTGGACTGGATTCGAACCAGCGACCCCTTGACCCCCAGTCAAGTGCGCTACCAAACTGCGCCACCACCCGTTTTGCTTGCGCTAAATCATTATGCGCAAACTACGGGCTTCTGTCAACAAAAAAATTTGGGAATCAAGGACGTACGAAGGGGGTGCTCCCAATTTGAGCCGCCTTTCTATCCTGCGCGCCTCATGGGTACAATGATACTAAGTTGATGATTGAAGTTAATAAGCATGTGCCAAGTCGCAGTCTCTATTCCTAACAAGGTCCTCTATGACAGGGGTCTTAGGACGAGCGTGCGGTAGCTGTCTCGTTGTCGAGGAATGATTTTGAGCATGGACGGACTCCCCAAATCGGTGCGTGGATATACCCGCACATCATAGCATGTACTGGGGGGACAGTCCCCTATGCACAGGGGACAGTCCCCCGTGTTCAGGGGACTGTCCCTCCAGTACATAACGTGGCATTACGCGTCGATGAGCACGCGCCTGGGCGACACCCAGGTCTTGGCAGTTCGCTTGCGACGGAACTGCGAGAAGAACTGCACGGCCAGCACATAGGTCCTGTACACAAAGGCCTCGTACAGCCCCAGGCCCACGACCTTGGCTATGGTGAGCGCGCCGAGCTTCTCTCCGCCTCTGTGGCAGTTGCCCACAAAGGAGATCGCGGTGAGCATGACGCTAAACAGCACGTACACCATGTAGACCATAATTACGAAGGGGAAGTTGAAGTCCCCCAGCAGCAGGCTGCAGGCGATGGCCAGCCATCCCAGCACCATAATCGTGGGAGCCAGGAGCTCGTAGGCGATGTGGTAGGGCAGCATGAGCATGCCAACCTTGCCGTAGCGCGGGTTGAGTATCATGCCCCGGTACTTGGCAAGCGTTTGCATGAGGCCGCACTGCCAGCGCTCGCGCTGCTTGCCAAGGTCGCGGTAGGTGTTGGGTGCCTGAGTCCAGCATATGCTGTCCTCAACGTACTTCATGCGGTAGGGCTCCTTTTGGCTGAGGTAGTGCTCGTGGAGCCGCAGGGTCATCTCGAAGTCCTCCCCCATGCTCTCGCGGTCGTATCCACCGACCTCGATGAGGGCGCTCTTCTTGAACACGCCGTATCCGCCAGAGATGATGAGGTTCGCGTTCCACTGGTTGTGGAGGAGCCTGGAGCCGGCAAAGTTGCGACCGTATTCCAGGGTCTGCACGTCGGGCAGGAGGTTCTTGCCAAAGGCGTGCTTTTGGGGCATGGCGTCCCTAAACTCCACGCTGTTGGAGATTCGAAGGTTGCCACCTACGCCAATCACGTTGTCGTCTTCCATAATCGCCCTGGCGGCCCGCACGAGCGCGTCCCGTTGCAGGATCTCGTCCCCGTCCATGTTGAGGATGTAAGGATACGCGCTCGCGTTGATCCCGGCGTTGACGGCATCGGCCTTCGACCCGCCGTTGACCTTGCAAATGAGGGTGATGTCCCTGCCCTCGTATCGGCCCACATAGACCTCTCGGATGGGCTTGCACGGCACCTGGTACCTGATGGGACGACCGTACTCGCGCTTGAGCGCAAAGTGGTCGATCACCAGCTGCTTGGTCTGGTCGGTGGAGCCGTCGTCGATGATGACCACCTCAAACAGCTTGTAGTCATGCTTGAGGACGTTGGCCACGGTCTGGATTCCCGTCTGGCCCTCGTTGTGAAGCGGAATGAGAATGGAGACTGGGAAGTAGAAGTCATGCTCCAGGACGTTGTGCAGGCTCTCCAGCCGCTCGTCCCGCAGGATTCTGAGCGCGCCATACACCGTGCTGCCCAACAGGATGAGCGTGTACACGATAAGGTAGACGGCTATAAAGACGTTGAATACGCTAACGTATCCTCTCATAAGGCTCTCAAGCATAAGCGCACCTCCCTAACTCGTATTCAATCGCGTCGGTTGCGAAGCGGTCGTTCTTTGCGTAGATCTGCTCGGCGTCCTCCTTGGTGAGTCCGGCACGCACGAGGGCGGCAGAGGCGTTCCTCCTCACGTACCAGTTGGGGGACGTCACCATGCCCAACAGCAGGTCCTTGGCCCTGGCGTTTGCGCCGTAGCGCCCCAGTCCGGTTGCCGAGACTGCCACCGGCTCCCAGTCGTCGCCATCCTGGTGCCGCTCGACGACCTCCTCCAAGAACTCCAGGTTCTTATCGGAAGGCGACTTGCCAATCTTTCGGACGATGCTGCACAGGGTGTTGGTGGAGACGCCCGTCTTTCTTGCCTCTTGCATGAGCCTGGCGTCGTAGGTGTTCATCTCCTTGTGGTTGAGGTAGTCGATGAGGGCGTTTTGGTAGCATTCCGCGAGCTCGTCATAGCGCTCCATGAGAAGTTCGGCCAAGAGCGCCTCGTCTCCGTGGAATGTGAGCAGACCGTCGGCGACGAGCTTTTGGTTGTGCGCAATGCCTCGCGCCGAGAGGTGTGCCAGTGCGTTGGCCACCAAAGGTGCATCCCCAAAGCTGTAGATCGCCTTGAGCGCGTTCTCCCTCGCGTAGACGGAGTCGTCGTCCAAGAATCGCATCATGAGCTCGCCATAGGCACCCTCGTCGCCGGCAAACGGCGCGAGGTCGCACAGAACGTATGCGAAGTACGCGTGAACGGTGGCGTTCTTCTCACGACGCAGCAGGCCCGTGATCTGCTCTTGGTTGTCCAGCAGCAGGCGTCGACGATCGGGCTGGCTGAGGCCAAGGCATGCGTGATGGAAGGCCTCTAGGTTGATGGTGTGTGCGAGGAGACGGACCTCGCGCCTGGACAGACAGAAGTCGCCAGAAGCCACACGGTTCGCCACCAGCACGTCAATGCGCTGGCCCGCCTTGAGCAGCCTGTTCGCGTGTGCGATTCGCCTTGCGGTCGTGGCGTAGTACACCACGAGCACGATAACGACGATGGCAAGGATTGCGCAGAGATAGATCAGCATGTACATAGTCCACACCCTCCTTAGGCTGTGACCTCGCGCAGGGACGCAAGGTCGTGATAGGCAAGGCCAATTCCCGTGTTCGCAAAGTTCTGTTCGTAGTTCTCCTGCACTGCCAGGATTCCCTGGTCGTGGTACGTGTTGTAATCCAGCACGCCCTCTCCGTCGCTTTGGTTGAGCTCGTAGGCCGTCCAGAGCTTCTTGTGGTATTTCCCCGCAAGCTCATACTCGGCGGCTATGTTTTGGGACTCGTTGCCCCGGCAGTAGTTCATCACGCACATGCCGTCGCAGGCTTGGGCGATTCGCTCGAGCTGATCGCTCAGCCCCAGGTCGTCGTACCAGTACGGGATGCACAGGATGAGTTCCACGTCGTGCTCCTGTGCATACGCGTACAGCTCCTCCATCTGGTCGCAGTACGTGTTGACGATCGATGGGCGGCTCTCCTCTTGCGACCACTCGTCCAGGGTGTAGGGCTCAACGTCCAAGACAAGCCCCGCGTAGTTGTTGTTCTGCGCACGCAAGACCGCTTCCTTCATCTGGTCGAGCTCCATGCTGGGGTCGCCCGTAAGCAGGTAGACATCAAGGCCGGAAAGGCTTTCCAGCGTCTCGGCGTCCTCTTCCTCGCCGACCTCCACAAACACGGTCTGCACACCCGTCTCCTCCAAAAGCGCTCGGTCTTCGTTGCTTATGACGCCCCAGGAGAAGATGGCGGTAGTGGTTTGGGGCAGGTTATAGCGTTGCATGGCACATCCTCCTTCCAAGAGGCAGATCGCGAACGCGACCAGCACGGCCACGAGCAGCAGGTACGGCTTGAGGGCACCGGTTGTGTTGAGTCGATGCTTCATTGCGGTACGCTTCTCTCCCCTTGCTCCTCATACACGCAAAGCCACTGGCGGCCATGCGTGATCGATTGGTTATGGGGATTATTACCACCTAGTCGCCGCAATATCTCATCTTCGGGCGGGGAGCCCGCGTATCCACAGGTGCGCAACGATGCTTAACGGTTGCTGATGCAACGTGGGTTGGGGGTGTTGTGACGCATTAGAGTTGCACAAAGGGGACAGTCCCCCGGGTACATCTCGCAATTACCCGGGGGACTGTCCCCCTTACACATCAGATGTACCCGGGGGACTGTCCCCTTTGTGCAACTGATGCCGTGTGACGTCAAACCTTGGTCTACAGGTCCATTCCCAAGAAGCGCTCGCAGTTCCTCAGGCACATGCGCTCATAGGCGCCTTGCGAGAAGCCCAGCGCGTTGAAGTCCTCAAGCACGCCCTCGGGACGCCACATGGGAAAGTCCGACCCAAAGAGAATGCGGTCGTAGCCGTACGCCTCCACGAGCTCGCGCGTGCGACGCGGCCCCAGATACCGCATGGAGCTGGACACGTCCAGGAAGCAGCGCTCGCCCTCCAAAAACTCAAGCGCGTAGTCGTACACCGACCAGCCGCCAAAGTGGGCCGCGTTCACCACGAGGTTGGGAAACTCGTGGAGTATGCGCTTGAGCCTGCGCGGATGCGAGTAATCGTAGCGGTAGTCTCCGCAATGCAGTATGAGCGGCAGCCCCTTGCGCTCCGCGACCTCGTAGGCGCGCATGAGGCGCTCATCGTCCATGTTCACCTGCTGCGTATCGGGGTGCAACTTTATGCCCTTGAGGCCCAGATCGCACGCCCGCTCGATCTCGGCGGCCATGTCCGGGGTGTCCTGGTGCAGCGTCATGAACCCCACGAACTCGGGGTGCTCGTTGCAGGTGCGTGCAATAAAGTCGTTGATGCTCCCAACGGTCCCCGGACGCACGGCGACCGAGTGTACCACGCTGCGCGAGATGCCGGAGCGCTCCATGCTCTGTACAAGGCTCCCCACAGACGCTATCTCCACCTCCATGGGGACGTGATAGAACTCCCCCACGCTCTGAGACGCCCTTTGAGCGACCTTGTCGGGATATATGTGCACATGCACGTCTGCTACCTGCACGATGGCTCCTCTCGCAGCTGCCGGATTTCTCGGCAAACGCAAAGGCATACCTTACCACTCTTTTGCGGTTGGCCGCGCACGCATCGCAAACTATCATCCATTTGTAAAGGTTTGCACCTGGGAAAAGGGGCCAAACCCCTTTTCCCATTCTGCCGCTCGCCAATACACTCGCGTATGTGTAATCGTTCTCACGTAGAATAGAGACGTTAGTGTCCAAGCGTCTGCGCCGCACGGCGAAAGGAGCAACATGAGCAACGATTCTTGGCGTCCAAAGCTGCATATCGCACCCTACAGCGGATCGATCTCCGACCCCAACGGCCTGTGCCAGTTTAAGGGTACCTATCACTTCTTCTGCCAAAACGCCCCCACCTATCCGGGCGACTTTGACTCGCCGCATGGCTGGGGCCACTTTGCCACGCGTGACCTGGTGCACTACGTGTTCCTGGGCTGCCACATCTTCCCCGGCTCCCCTTGCGACGCCGACGGTTCGTATTCTGGCGGAGCCTACATCAACGAGGACGTCGACGAGGTCTGGTTCTACTACACCGGCAACATCCGCACGGAAGAGGGCGACGGCACCTACGCGGGTCGTTTGGCCAACCAGACGCTCATGCGCTCGTACAACGGCATCAACATGGAGGGCAAGGAGGTCGTGCTCGACAACTCCGGTTACCCCGCCTACTGCAGCTGCCACGTACGCGACCCCAAGGTGTGGAAGCAGGATGGCAAGCTCCACATGCTGCTGGGCGCACGCACCCTCGCTGACTCACGCGGCGCCATCATGATGTACGACTCCGACGATGGCTACAACTGGACGATGTCGGGCTCCATCACCAACCTCGAAGAGAAGCCCTTTGGTTACATGTGGGAGTGCCCCGACCGCCTGGTGCTCGACGGCAAGGAGTTCCTGAGCACCTGCCCCCAGGGCATGATCAAGGCCATCGCCTCCCAGGACTCCACCCGCACCACCTGCCAGAACGTTCATGCCGCCGGCTACTTTCCCATCGACGGTACCATCGTCGACCTTCTCGCACAGGACACCGAGCTCATGGATGCCAAGGCGCCGCACGCCGCCATGGACGAGCACACCTTCGTTGACTGGGACTACGGCTTCGACTTCTATGCGTGCCAAACCCTCGTGGACGAGAAGGGCCGCACGATGCTCATTGGCTGGATGAGCCTGCCCCACGACGAGGATGACGTTCGCGCGTACGACAACCCCACCGACACGTGGCGTGGCGTCCTTACCGTTCCGCGCGTGCTCACCTATTGCGAGAAGTGCGACCGCATCCTGCAGGCACCTCCCGCCGAGATCGATGCCCTGCGCGGCGAAGCCCAGACCTTCGATGGGACGTTCACGCTGCCCAAGAAGTGCGCCGACATCGTGCTCGACGGCATCGAGGGTACGGGCACCATCAAGTTTGGCGACTTCCTGGAGCTGCGCTTCGAGGACGACGGCATCGCCAAGCTCGAGTTCACCGACCTCAGCAAGAGCGGCGACCGCAAGCTGCGCCAGGCCCCCATCAGCGAGGTGCGCAACGTGCGCATCCTCGTGGACACCTCCGTGCTGGAGATCTTCGTAAACGACGGCGCCTACGTCTTTGGCACCCGCTTCTTCGACGAGCCCGACGAGCTCACGGTGAGCCACACCCTCGCGGCAAAGAGCCAGGTGTGGTACCCCATGGACGAGGTAACCGTAGACTACCTGGTCACCCGCTAATCACAACACCAAAACGGCACGCATGACGAGAGGCCAAGCCACCGCGGCTTGGCCTCCTTGCGTGTTGAAACGAACTCAAAGACTACGCGCTAGCCGAGGGCGCTCACCACGTCGTCGGTCGAGACGATGGTGGAGCCGTAGCACTTCTGGAAGTGCTCGATGCCCGACTCCTGCGTGCCACACAGGAAGGTGCGCGTGGCGTCCTCCGCCACGATGGAGTCGTATCCCAGGAAGTAGGCATCTGCCAGGGTGTGCAGCACGCAGATGTTGGTGTCCTCGCCCACCGCGATCACGGTGCGAACGCCGAGCTCGCGCAGGAGCAGGTCCAGGTCGGTTCCAAAGAATCCGGAGTAGCGGCGCTTGGGGATGATAAAGTCCTTGGGTCCGGAGCCTGCGGCGAGCGCGGGGTTGGGAACCGCCTTGCCGCGAATGCCATGTTCTCCCCACAGGTCCAGCTCCTGGTCCACGCCGGGAATGTGTGCGTCGTCGCAAAACACCACGGGCATGCCCGCCGCGCGCGCCGCGTCCACCACGCGCTTGGAGTTCTCCACCACGCGCGCCTCCTCTGGGCTGGGGTTGTACAGGGTGTCGTCGCCCTCAGTAACCAGCACGTCGATTACCAGCACGGCCGTCGTCTTTGGATCGATGTTCATGTGCACTCCTCTGTTGGGCCCTAAAGACTCACACATGATACCGTATTTGTCAGGTCCGCGTATGTGCCACCAAATCTGACGAAATCGCGAGTCGTGCCACAAAAACTGCTGAGATTGCGAGTCATGCCTGGCACAACTCGCAATCTCAGCTAATTCAGTGGCACAACTCGCAATCTCAACAGAGAAGGGTCACTCGGATCGTACAAAAGGGACAGTCCCCCGAGTACTCCTCACCGTAGCGTGCTGCTTACCACAGACTTCTGCTTGAGGTGCACTCGGGGGACAGTCCCTTTTGTACGACTTAGGCCCGGCGGGTGGCGACTATGTCCACGCCGGTGTCGCATACGTTTGCCACGATCACGTCGCCCACCTCCACGGGGGCTGTGGCACGCGTGTTGCGTATTGCGGCCATCACGTTGAAGATCTGGTCCTTGGGAATGTCCGTGGCGGTCTTCACCGACACCATACGCTCACTCGCGCTGCCGTCCACCGGCACCGAGGTGGTTACGATGCGAGTGGGGTTGGCAATCTCCTTGCGCGCGTACGTGTCACCCCGCTTGCAGGTGTTGCCCGCAACCGACACGACCTCGTCGTCTTCCAAAGTCACCGTGAGCATGCACCCCAAGGGGCAGTTGATGCAGGTGAGCTCCCTCGTTTCGCGTTCCATGCCCTACACCTCCTCAAGGGTTACCAGCACCCGCTTGGCCTGCGGACGTGCCTCGAGGTCGCTTCTCTTGAGCACGACCTCCTCCATCTCGCCCGGAGCCATCACGCGCTTCTTCCTGTGCAGCACACGCTCGTCATCCACATACACCGACACGTAGCGGTCGCGATACACGTCGCCAACCCTAAAGCGCACGACCTGCTTCTCCTCCATGTGCTGCGGATGCACGAACGAGGGCACGGTGTAGCGCACGCCACCAGTCGCCTCCACGGCAACCGTGTCCACATTTGGTGCGCTCCCCTCGCGCACGAACGTTGCGGCATGGGCGCCTGCCGCCTCGGCCTCCTGGCTCACATAGTCCACCAGGTCGTGCACATGCAGCACGTTACCGCAGGCGAACACGCCTGGAATGTTGGTCTGCAGGCTGTCGTCCACGATGGGACCACGCGTTACGGGCGACAGCTCCACGCCCGCACCACGCGACAGCTCGTTCTCGGGCAAAAGACCCACCGAGAGAAGCAGCGTGTCGCAGGGATAGCGCACCTCGGTACCGGCAATGGGCTGCATGTGGTCGTCCACCTCGCTCACCCACACGGCCTCGACGCGGCGCTTGCCCTCGATGCGCGTTACGGTGTGGCTCAGCAGCAGTGGAATGCCATAGTCGTCCAGGCACTGCACGATGTTGCGTTTGAGACCACCCGAGTAGGGCATGAGCTCGGCGACGCAGTGCACCTTGGCACCCTCAAGCGTCATGCGGCGTGCCATAATGAGGCCAATGTCGCCCGAGCCCAGGATCACCACGTTGCGGCCCGGCATCTGGCCCTCGATGTTTACCAGGCGCTGGGCGGTACCTGCCGTATACACACCCGCCGGCCTAAACCCGGGGATGTTGAGCGCACCGCGCGGGCGCTCCCGGCAGCCCATGGCCAGCACCACGGCGCCGGCCTCAATGGAAAACACGCCACGGTCGGGACTCACGGCCGTCACCACGCGCTGGTCGCTGATGTCCACGACCATGGTGTTGAGCAGGCAGCATACGTTGCGCTCCGCGGCCAGGTCCACGTAGCGAAGCGCGTACTCAGGACCCGTGAGCTCCTCGTTAAAGGTGTGCAGGCCAAACCCGTTGTGAATGCATTGGTTGAGAATACCGCCCAGCTTGGTGTCGCGCTCCAGCACGACCACGTCGTCAATTCCGGCATCCTTTGCCGCGACCGCGGCCGCAAGACCGGCGGGGCCTCCCCCCACGATCACCACGTCATGATGCTCACGCACGGCACTCGCCTCCCTCCTCAACCAGCAGTTCCGACCCAGGACCGCACTTGGTTACCTCCTCGGGCGCCATGCCAAGCTCCCGCTCGAGCAGCTCCATCACCTTGGGCGAGCAAAAGCCGCCCTGGCAGCGTCCCATACCCGCGGTCACCCTGCGCTTGACCGCATCAAGCGAGTGGGCGCCCAACGGACGATGTATGGCAGCAAGGATCTGCGCCTCGGTTACGTGGCGGCAGCGGCAGATCACGTTGCCGTAGGCCTTATCATGCTCGGCCAGCTCGGCCCAGCGCTCGATGGGCTCACCCTCTAGCATGGGTATGCCCTCCCGGCGGTCGATCCACTCGCTTTCGGGCTTATCGTCCAGCCCAAGGTACTCTGCCACGATGCCTGCCACCATCTTGCCAATCGCGGGGCACGACGTGAGGCCGGGCGACTCGATGGCCGCGCAGTCCACAAATCCCGGCGCGTCATCGACCATACCGATGATGAACTCGTGACCCTCCTGGTGCGCGCGCAGGCCCGCGAAGCTCGTGATGACCTCGCGTAGGGGCACGTTGGCAACCGTGAGGGCGCACTTGCTCGCCACCTCGTCCAGGCCCGCGCGCGTCGTGTCGGTTGCCTCCGGGTCGTCCACGTCTGCCGCCGTTGGCCCCACCAGCAGGTTGCCGTGCACGGTGGGGCTCACCAGCACGCCTTTGCCCATCTTGGTGGGCAGCATAAAGATGGTGTGCGACACGTGGTTGCCAGCGGTGGTGTCCAGCAGCAGATACTCACCCTTGCGCGGGATGATGCGGATCTTCTCATCGCTCGCCATGTTGTGAATCACGTCGGAGTAGACCCCAGCCGCGTTTACCACGCAGCGAGTGTGCAGAGACTTGCCATCGCCCGTGAGCACGATCCACGTGCCGTCGTCGGTGCGCTCCAGGCCCTTCACCGGAGCGTTGAACCTAAACTCAACGCCGTTTTGCGCCGCGTTCTCGGCCAGCGCTATGTTGAGCCCAAACGCGTCCACGATGCCAGCGCTGGGCGCCCACAGAGCGGCAACGGCGGCATCGGAGATGTTGGGCTCCATCTGCACCAGCTCGTCTCGGTACACGATGCGCAGGTTTGGCACGCCGTTTGCCCGGCCGCGCTCCAGCAGCTCGTTGAGGCCCTCGATGCCCTCCTCGCTCGTGCACACCACGAGCGACCCGCACTGCTTTACCTTAAAGTCGAGCTTCTGCGCAAGCTCCCACATGAGGGCGTTGCCCTCCACGTTGAGCTTTGCCATGAGCGAGCCGGCCTGAGCGTCGAAGCCCGCATGCACTATGGCCGAGTTCGCCTTGGAAGTGCCGCAGCACACGTCCTCCTCGCGCTCCACCACGCACACGCGCGCGTTGGTCCGCGCGAGCTCTCGGGCCACGGCACTGCCAGACACCCCAGCCCCCACGATCACAACATCGTACATATTGATCCCCCTAAAACTACAACCATATCCAGACCATAGCGCAACGCCCGCGTGTGGGCGTGGTCTCATCCACAGACGGCAGGGCGCTCACGGGCCGTCGCCCGCACGCGGCCGCTTCACATTCACGCGCCCACATCCACCTAGAACCGATTGATGTCGGTGAGGTCGAACTTGGGTATGCGCCTAAAGGCTATGTAGCCCACCACCAGCGCAAACACCGCGCACACGCCGGCGCCGATGGCACACGCGGGCAGGTTTACCTCGTGCAGGAACAGCACGTTGGTGGGCTCGATGGCCGTAACCGACGCCAGGCCAACCACGGTGCCCAGCACGATGCCCAACACGATGCCGATTATGGTGAGCGCGATGGAGTCGTAGCGCACGTATCCCTTGGCCTGTCTCACCGTAAAGCCGCAGATCATGAGGACGGTGAGCTCCCGGCGTTTCTCCTCGATGTACATCACGTTGAGGTTGAGCAGCACGACCACGGCCATAACAGCCGCCAGGCACACGTACACCAGGACCACCGTCTGCGAGATCTTCCTAAACTGCCCAAACGACCCCAGCGCCCGGGCCTTGTCGTCGGTAACGTCCTCAATGCCCTTAACCGACAAGAGCCGCTCCCTCGCGGTGCCATATTCCTCGCTCGTGCTCACGAGCAGAGTGTTTGGCACGGGCTTGGCCTCGAAGGCGGTCTGGTAGGCGCCCTTGCCCATGACCATGTCCACGTTCATGAGATAGAAGTCGAAGTATCCCAGCACCTCCACCTCGCGCCGCTTGCCCGAGGAGTCCAGAACACCCACCTTGTCGCCCACCTGCTTGCCAGAGTCCTTGGCGAAGCCGGCACTTATCCACGCGCCGTCTCCTTTGAGGTCCACGTCACCGCCAGAGACGTCGTGCATGTGGTACAGCGTGCCAAACGACTCCTCGTCTGCCGGCACGAACAGGGTGGCCGCAGCCATGGAGCCGCCGGTTTCCTCCAGGGCAAGCGTGCGCTTGGTAACCGGGGTGCAGTCGTAGCCGAGCTCGTGCACTTTGGACGCCACCCCTTTTGCGTCGCGCTGCGCCGATGCCGCGAGACGCGCCGTAACGTTGAAGCCGTACACGCCCTGGTACTGCTTGTCGAAGCTGTTGAGCACGTTGTTGTTGAGCGTGAGCGCGCACACCACCAGCGAGGTGCAGCCGGCAACGCCCACGATGGTGCCAATCACGCGCCGCTTGTCGTTTACGCAGTTGTTCACCACCACCTGGTACAGCAGCGGCAGGCGCTTCCAAATGCCCCAAGACTCGTAGAAGTGCGCCTTTGCCGACGGGGGCTCAGGGCCTGCAAGCAGCTCCACCGCACGACGCTTGAGCACGCCGTGGCACGAGAACCAGGTGGCAACCAGTATGAGCACGAGCTCTGTGAGCAGAGAAAACCCCGCGTCGGCAACCGACCAGTATGGCTTTACGGTCCCCAGCACAAACGGTCCCGAGATGGCCGGGTTGAGGATGCGCTGGACGATGAACACCGCCGCCAGCACGCCCACAATAACTCCGGCGACCACCGCGAGCGCAGCATAGAGCAGATAGCTCAGCGTGACCTCGCGCTCAAAAAGGCCCAGCGCCTTCTTGGTGCCTATTTGCACGACCTGCTCGTTCACGATGCGCGCGATGGCCGAGTAGCACACCAGCAGGCCAACGATCAAAAAGAGCGACGCCATGGAGAAGCGCAGCCGACCCAGCACGTCCTCAAACATCTGCGCCAGGGTCACGCCGCCGTTGCCGGCTCTTGTGGTAACGATCCAGTCGTCCAGCATGAGGCCCTCGACCTGTCCGCGCTGTTTTGCGAAGGAGTCTCGCATGCTGCGCGACTCCTCGCTGTTCTGCACCGTGTCTATTTGGTCGAGCGCGTCACCCAGCATGTCGATCACTTGCTGGGTGTATTCGTTGTTGGTGGGGACCACCTTCTCGCCCAGGGCATGTATGGCATCGGCAACCGGCTGCACCTTGTTGCGGTACTCTTCGCTAAACGCCGAGAGACCCTGCGTGTCCTTGCAGCGAATGCCCACCACCGGGTACGCGCCCAAATACGACTGCGCTGCAAACGATGACTCCGGGACGAACGCGATGCACGACACGCTTCCCGACCCCTTGGGAGCAAAGCCGTAGGTGGCGCTGTTGCGCGCAAGGCAGCCCGCGTAGTCCACCAGGCCCGTCACACGGTAGGAATCCTTCTTGAGGAAGAGCATAGGGGTGTCCCTACTGGGACCGTCGTGCGCGAGCGTTATGGTATCGCCCACCTGTATGCCGTGCGCCTGGGCCCAGTTAGCAAGCAGCGCGATCTCGCCGTCTGCCTGCGGCAGGCTCCCCTCAAGCACGACCGGCACGTCCATCTTGTTAGACAGCGACTGCACCTTTATGGTCTCGTGGTTGGAATCGTTGGCAAGCTCCTGGTAGGACACCAGGTAGCTCTCCACGTCCTCCACGCCATCCAGCGCGCGCAGTTTTTCAATCGTGTCGCTAAACATGCCGGTGGGCAGCATAACCTCAATGTCGTGGTACTTGCCCTGCGCCATTTGGGCGTCGTAGTCGCGTGCCAGCGCCTTGGCGCCCCACTGCAGGCCCAAGAACACGCTCACGCCCAGGGCAACGAACATGGCGATGGAGAAGAACGAGACGAACGTGGCGCGGATGTTTGCGAACAGATCTATTACCTGCGTCTTTTTCATGCGTCCCTACCAAACCAGCTCGTGTGCCTTGGCACGTTGCCTGTTGACCACGACCTCGTACATGCGACCCAGCCTAAACCTCACCACGCGGTCGGCCATCTTGCAGATCTCCTCGTTGTGCGTGACCATCACCACCGTGGTGCCCGACTGCGCGATCTGGTCAATCACGTCCAGGATGCCCACAGACGTCTCGTAGTCAAGTGCTGCGGTGGGCTCGTCGGCAAAGATCACGCGCGGCCGCTTTACCAGCGCGCGGGCAATGGACACGCGTTGCTGCTGGCCACCCGAGAGCTGCGACGGCCTGCTGTCCATGCGCTCGGCAAGCCCCACGAGCGCCAGCGCCTCATCTGTGGGCATGGGGTCTTTGGCGAGCTCGCCAATGAGGTTGAGGTTTTGCCGCGCGCGCAGGTTGGGCATGAGGTTGTAGTTTTGAAAAACGAACCCCACCTGATGGCGCCGGTACACGGCCAGCTCGTGCTCGCTTGCGCCCAGGTGCTCCTCGCCGTCAAAGCAAAACGACCCGCTGTTGGGAAAGTCCATGCCGCCCATGATGTTGAGCAACGTGGTCTTGCCGCATCCCGACTCACCCAGCAGCACCAAGAACTCGCCCTCGTACACGTCCAGGTCCACGCCACGCAGAACCTGGATTGCGCCCTCGCCACTCGCGAACTCGCGCGTGATGTTGCGTGCGCTCATAAGCACCTTGTCAGGCGTGCGCACGTGCCAGGGCTTCTCATCCGCGCCCAGGTTCATGCTTGCGATCATGGCCATTATCTCCACCATGTCGCATTCCTCGGGAGTCAGCGGCTCTGCACCCCACTCGGTGAGCAGCTGTAGGACGCACACCACACCATCCGCGCCCGCACAGGGAACGCAGAACGATGAGCCGGCCACGATGTGGGGATAGGTCGAGAATAGCGGGGTGCTGACAAGGCTCGACGCGTCCAAGGATCGCACCGAGCGCTCGTGGGCGTATGCCTGGCCCACGTCGCTACCTTCGCGCGGGCACGCGCAGGAAGTGAGGTCGTAGGGCGCAATCCAGTACAGGGGGTGCAGGTCCTCGTCGGTCTGGCCGGCAACCCACAACACCGCCAGCGTCGCGCTCAGCTCGTCGGTGCACACCCGCGTGCAATCCTCAAGTGCCGCAAACAGGCTGTCTGCGTGCGCAATGCGCGTGCGCGCCTCGTGCAATGCGTGGTAGCTTCTCATTGTTGATGCGTCCACGAGGGCCGCCCTTCTTTGATGTGGTGGGTGGGCACCATTATAGTCGATAAGCGGCACCCGGCTCGTCCCCTGCCGCTCCCAAGGTGTGATGTGCGGTCAAGGGTGTGACGATGAGGGACAGTCCCCTATGTCTGCCTGTCGCTGCCGAGCCACAATAATGTGGAATACCTGTGGCCGTGGGACCGCGCGCTCCAGTCCGCGTAGTATTTTTCAAGACAGAAAGGTGCCATGGTGACAAAAGAGATAACCAAGTCCGACCGCAAGCCCCTGGGAGTGAGCCTGCGCCTCGTGCAGGCCTACTACGGCCTCGTCCTGCTCATTGGCTTTTTGTACGCGGCGTTTATCAATCCCGACGACCTGAAGTTCGTGTACGACCTGTCCATGCTTCGAGCCGTCGTGCAAATGTGGACGTCAGCCCAGGCAATCTGGCTGCTGCAAAAGCGGTCGGACAACGCAATCCCCTTTTGCATTGCCTCAACTTGCATATGCATCGTGCTGTCGGCCATAGACGTGTTTGGCATGGGTGCCAACACGCTGGTGTTCAACCGGCTGGGTAGGTTCGCCACCTTTGCGTTCGTGGGCGTGGAATACCTCATCGCAGGCGTCGTGGTTGCCTATTTGGCGCTCTCCAAGAGCGCGCGGCGCATCCTGAGCGTGCCGTTGGACCGCCGACCGCAAGGCCCCGGCAACAGCTGGCACGAGATGCGCTACCGCAAGCGCATACGCACGTGGCCGTTTTGGCGAGACACCATCATGTACTTTATCGTGTTCTCGTTCTTGGGCCACTGGGCCGAGATCCTGTTCTGCCGACTGATAATAGCCGGCGTCTTTATGGGCGGATACGACCCCACCAACGCCATGCTGTGGGACCAATGGCTGTTCCCCTTCTCGGCCGAGGGCACGGCTCTTGCCATGGTGGTGCTGTTCCTCCACCCGCTCAAACAGCGGATCTACTACAAGACCGGCAAGAACATGCCCCTCACGCTGGTACTCTCGTTTTTGGCCAACGCCGCCGTGTGCACGTCCATCGACTTCCTTACCGGCATGGTGGCAAACCAGCACTACGAGCTGTGGGACTACCGAGACATGCCGTTTAACTTTATGGGACAGGTGTGCCTGCAAAACTCACTCGTCTACTCGATTGCCGCCACAATCATCGTGTGGGTGGTCTACCCGCTCATGGACCGCGCGCTACGAAAGATGCCACGAAGCTATGCGAACACGCTGTTCGTTGGTCTGGTGGCCTTCTACGCCTTTGAGGCCGCGCTGCACTTCTTTAACTTCTAGTGTGGTCGGGCGGCTGTACTCAGGCGACAGTCCCCTGAGCACAGCCTTATCCCACAGTTTCGCTCCCAGTTTGCTAGAATGCTATATATGCACGTATTACTAACGAAAGGCGTCCACATGTCCATCGACGAGCAGACCATCGACCCAGAGGACGAGCCCCTCTCCGAGAATATCCGCAACATCGTAGGCGGCGTTGCCACGCTCGTGCTCCTGTGCGTCCCCCTCCTGCTCATCCACACCCTGCGCAAGCGCATCGAGTCGGGAGACACGTTTAAGAAGATCGAGCAGAAGCTCGGATAACGAGCCGCACACACACCGTCCTCGTTCCTTATCTATATACCCAGCTCCTCGCTCAGCTCGAGCCACTCGGACTCCAGGTCCTCCAGCAGGGCTTGGGCTTGGTCTATCTCTTGCTGTTTGGCCACGAGTGCCTCGTAGTCGGTGGGGTCGAGTGCGGCAAGCTCCTCTCTTAGGCGATCGGGCACTTCCTCCTGGCGCTCCATGCGACGCGTCACTGAGTCGAGCCGCTTTTTGAGCTCGCGACGCCTGCTGTTGCTGAGGCCCTCACGCCGTGGCGACGGTGCCGCGACATCACGTGCGCTCGCCTGTGCCCGCGCGGTCGCGCGATGGCGGTCCAGCCTGTCCAGGTACTCGTCCACTCCGCCCGGACAGTGCAGCAGGTTGCCAGCTATAAGCGAGTATTGGTCGTCGGTTACGCGCTCAAGGAGCGACCGGTCGTGGCTCACCATCACGAGCGTGCCCGGCCACGAGTCGAGCAGGTCCTCGGTAACCGCGAGCATGTCGGTATCCATGTCGTTGCCCGGCTCGTCCAATATGAGGACGTTGGGCTCCTCCATGAGCACGCACAGCAGGGCCAGTCGCCGGCGCTGGCCACCCGAGAGGCTGTGGATGTAGCTGAGAAGCTCCTTGCGCTCAAAGCCCAGGCGCTCGGCAAGCTGCTGGGGACTGTACGATTTGCCCTCCACCACGTAGTAGCGCTTGAACCTGCCGAGCAGCTCCTCCACGCGCCAGTCTTCGTAGCTGGCAAGCAGCTCCAGCCGCTGGTCGAGCCAGCCAAACCGCACGGTCTTGCCAATCTTTATCCAACCCTGCGAGGGTCTGATCCCTCCACTGAGCACGCGCAGGAGCGTGGACTTGCCCGCGCCGTTCTCACCCAGTATGCCCACGCGGTCGCCGGGACCCAAGATCCACGAGACGTGCTGTATAACCGGCGCACCCGAGACCCCCGAGGGCTGCGGGTAGCTCACCGACACGTCGTGCAGCTCCACCACCTGCTTGCCCAGCCTGCTCATGGCCATGCGCTGCAGCTCGATGGGGTTGCGCAGGGGTGGGTCGTTCTCCACCAGCGCCATGGCCGCCTCCACCCTAAAGCGCGGCTTGCTCGTGCGGGCCTTGGCACCATGCGCGAGCCAGTTGAGCTCCTTGCGCAGCATGTTCTGCCGCCGCTCCTCAATCACGGCGGCAACGCGCTCGCGCTCCACGCGCTGCTGGACGTACGCGGAGTAGCCACCCTCAAACGGCTCGACCTTACCGTCGTGCACCTCCCACATCCGCAGGCACACCTCGTCCAGGAACCAGCGGTCGTGCGTGACCACCAGCAGCGCGCCCGCGCCGGCAGGCCAACGGTCGCGCAGGTGCGCGGCAAGCCAACGAATCGCATGCAGGTCCAGGTGGTTGGTGGGCTCGTCCAGCATGAGCACGTCCCAGTCGCCCACAAGCAGCCGCGCCAAGTCCACCCTGCGACGCTGGCCACCCGAGAGGCTTCCCACGAGGCCCTCCCAGTCCAGGTCGCCCACGAGTTCGTCCAGCACGTCTCGTACGCGCGGGTCGGACGCCCACTCGTATGCAGGCCGGTCGCCAACAATGGCGTGGCCCACCGTGTGCTCGTCGCACAGCGTGTCGTCCTGGCCCAGCACGCCCACCGCAATGCCGCCCCGGTAGGTGATGGTGCCCTCGTCGGGCTCCAGTTGTTGCGCGAGCAGGCTAAGCAGCGTGGACTTGCCGCCGCCGTTTTGCCCCACGATGCCAATGCGGTCGCCCTCGTATACGCCAAACGTCTGGTCCCGCAGCACGCGCTTGCCCGGCCATTCGTGGCCCAGCGCCTCTGCGCCAATAAGGATTCCCATGACTCTAGGCCTCCTTGGTGCGCGCGGCCTCGCGGAGCAGGGCAATCTCTTGTCGATAGCCATCCAGCTCGTTGGGCGTCTCAAGAATCATGGGCAACGACGCCAAGCGCGGATCGCGCACGATGCGACCAAAGGCCTCCAGACCGATGTGGCCCTCCCCGATCTTCTCATGGCGGTCCTTGTGGGCGCCAAGGGGGTTCTTTGAGTCGTTGAGATGCAGCGCCTTGAGACGGTCCAGGCCAATCACGCGGTCGAACTCGGCAAGCACCCCGTCCAGGTCGTCGCGCACGTCGTAGCCACCGTCCCACACATGGCAGGTGTCCAGGCACACCCCTAGCTGGTCACCACAGGCACAGCCCTCAAGAATCTGCTGGAGCTCCTCGAACGTGCGGCCTACCTCGCTGCCCTTGCCCGCCATGGTCTCCAGCAACACCGTGGTGGCAAAGCCTGGCGCCAGGACCTCGTCCAGTGCCTGGCAGATGAGGGCAACGCCGGCCTGCGCGCCCTGGCCCACATGGCTGCCCGGATGGAAGTTGTAGTAGTTGTTTGGCAGCAGCTCAAGGCGCCGCAGGTCCTCGGCCATCGCCCGCCTGCCGAAGTCGACTACGTCCGGCTTGGCCGAGCATAGATTCATGGTGTAGGGCGCATGGGCCACGAGCTTGCCAAAGCCGTTCTCCTGCATGAGCGAGCGCAGTGCGGCCATGTCCTTTTCGTCTGCGGGCTTAGCGTTACCCCCGCGCGGGTTGCGGGTAAAGAACGCGAAGGTGGTCGCCCCAATCGAGAGGGCCGTCTGGCCCATGGACGCAAACCCCTGGGCCACCGAGAGGTGGCAACCCAGCGCGAGCTGACTGTCGCGTGTACCCTCAGTCATCGCTTGTCTTCCTTTTGGCCCAGCAACACCTCAACGCAGTCCAGCACGCGCGCGGCCACCTCCTGCTTGGGAAGCGTGGGCAGCTCCGTCACGCCCTGAGCCGAGACCAGCGTCACGCGGTTGGTGTTGGACCCAAAGCCCGAGTCCTGCCTGCTCACGTCGTTGGCAACGATGAGGTCGCATCCTTTGCACTCGAGCTTGCGCTGTGCGTGCGCAAGGAGGTCGTTGGTCTCGGCGGCAAAGCCCACCACCACGCGGTGGCTACCACCTTGGTCCTTGGTCGCGCACAGCCTTGCCAGGATGTCGGCGGTCTCCACGAGCTCGATGGTGTCCAGGTGCTCGTGGTCCTTCTTGAGCTTGTGCGTTGCCGGGTGGGCCGGCGTGTAGTCGGCCACCGCGGCAGCGCATATGGCCACGTCGGCATCCGCAAAGGCCTCCACCGCGGCGTCGTGCATGTCCTGGGAGCTCACCACGTCCACGCGGTCGGTGCCACGCGGCGCCTGCAGCGAGACGGGACCCGAGACGAGCGTCACGCGGGCGCCGCGTCGTGCGGCTTCGGCAGCAAGCGCATAGCCCATCTTGCCGCTCGAGGCGTTGGCGATGTAGCGCACCGGGTCGATGGCCTCGTGCGTTGGCCCGGCGGTGATCATCACATGCCTGCCCGCAAGCGACTGCGGCGTTGACGAACCAGCGTCCAGGACGGCCTCCACGATGTCGTCCACGGGTGCCAGCTTGCCATCGCCCCTCTCATCACATGCCAGGTGCCCGCACACAGGACGGACCATGCGCACGCCACGGGCGCGCAGCACGTCCACGTTGTGCTGTGTGGCGTCGGCAAGCCACATGTGCGTGTTCATGGCCGGCGCCACCACCACGGGCGTAGCGGCGGGCACCGCCAGAAGCGTGGTGGAGACCAAGTCGTCTGCTAAGCCGCACGCCATCTTGGCCATAACGTTTGCCGTGGCAGGCACCACCGCCACCACGTCTGCCCAACCCGCGAGCTGTACGTGGGGAATGGTCGAATCAGGGTCGTCATAGAGCGAGATGGCCACCTTACGGTGCACCAGGCCCTCCCACGTGGCCCGCCCCACAAACTCGAGCGCGTCTGCGGTGCACATAACGCGCACGTCGCAGTCTGCGCGCTGTAACCCGCGCAGCACCTCCACCGCCTTGTAGGCCGCAATTCCCCCGCACGCCACAAGCAGCACCCTGGGCGCGTTCGTCTGCGTTGTCTGTTCCATGAGAATCCCTTGCGCTATGAGCTAAACATGTGGTCGCACACCAAGAGCCGGTGGCAGTACGGGCACTCGGTTATGTCGGGCCCCCTGCGGATGTCGCCAAAGGAGCTTGGCGGAATGGACACACGGCATACGGAGGGCTTGTTGCCAGTGAGCGTCTCAACGGCAAGGCCGCCAAAGCGACGTACGGCGGCGTCGTAGCGCTTGAGCACGTCCTCGCTGATGCTGGCAACGACCTGCTCGCGCTCGTGCACCAGCATGCGCACGTCACGCTCAATGTTTGCGGTCTGCTCCTTGTACGAGCGCGTTTGTGCCTGCGCCTCCTCTTCCAGGCGTGCATCCATGGCACGTGCGTTGCGCTCTGCCGTTTGCACCTTATCCAGGCGCGCGAGCAGCTCCTTGCGCTGGAACTCGCGCTTCTCGAGCTTCTTTGCAAGCGACGTGAGCTGGGACTCCAGGTTTGCGAGCTCGCGATAGCCCGTCTCGCCCTCCTCGAACCTCAGTTGGGTCTCTTCCACGATCTCCTCGAGGCGCGCGTGCGCACGCTCGTTCTCTTCCAAGTCCATTTGGAGGTCCTTGCGCTGGCCCACGATCTTGCTCAGCTGCGAGGCGACCTTCTTGCGTGCGGCGCGAATGGCGTGCAGCTTCTTTGTTTGGGGCATGTCGCCCAACGTGCGCTTGTAGCGCATGAGCGCCAAGTCAATCTCCTGGACGCGCACCAAGGCATCCGTCTCCCGCATCGCGCACCTCCGCATCATTCCGTTTTCCCGCCCACCATGTTACACGATAACGCCCAGCAACATGCCGACGATGTGTCCGCTCGTTAAGCTGTGCTCGAGGGACAGTCCGCCGAACACAGGTCGTGCGCCACTGGTACACGTGCGCAAGAATAAGCATCCCTATATTTTATAATCCCAGTTGGCGAGAGGCGTATGACCAGGGTTTTTGTGCACGTGTACTCCACAGCGAAAGCACAGTACACGTGCACAAAATTTCTTTGAACAAGTGACAAAATACCTGTTGAGCGCGAGGTTGGCCGCGCACGTTTTGCGCACGTGTACGACCGGTGGGACGCCAACAGTACACGTGCGCATAATCACCCGCCGACCTGCACTCGGGGGACTGTCCCCTGTGTTTAGGGGACAGTCCCCTAAACACAGGGGACTGTCCCCCGAGTGCAGAATCAGTTTTTCTATGCGCCGCGGGAGCGCAGGAGGGGGACCACGTCGAGCAGGGCGTGAGCAAAACCCTCGAGGTCCCGCCAGCTCACGCGCTCGTCGAACGAGACGCGCAGCGAGCCAAGGGCATGCGAGCGCGAAATCCCCATGGCCGTGAGCACGTGGCTGGGGTCGAGCGAGCCGCTCGCGCAGGCAGATGAGGCAGAGACCATATACCCGCGCTCGTCCAGCTGCAGGACCAGCGACTCCGAGTCCACGCCCGGCACCACAAGGCTCACGATGCCCGGCAGCCGGTCCTCGCCCACTGTGGTGTTCGTGGTAGGCAGGATGCCCGTGTGGTCTGCGCACACCAGCTCGTACAGGCGCATGGCGTTTTTTGAGACGATCTCGCGGTCGCGGTCCAGCGTCCTGTGGCAGGTCTTCGCCGCGGCAGCAAGCGCCAGCGCACCGCGCACGTCCTGCGTGCCCGGGCGAATCCCACGCTCCTGTCCCCCGCCAAACGTCTGCGGCCGCAGGGGACAGCGCCCGCGCACGAGCAACGCACCCGTCCCCACCGGAGCCCCAATCTTGTGGCCCACCACGCCAACGGCATCGCATCGCGCGAAATTTGCCCGTATCTTGCAAAAGCCCTGCGCGGCATCGGTGTAGAACAACGCGCCGGCCCCCTGCGCAAGCGCGGCGAGCTCGTCGATGGGCTGCACCACGCCCGTCTCGTTGTTGGCCAGCATCACGCTCACCAGGCCAACGCGCTCGTCCAGCACACGTTCCAGCGCCTCGGGCGCCACGAACCCCTCGCGCGTGGGCCGCAGCAGCTCCACCTCAAACCCGCGCTCCCTCAGCCTACCAGCAACGTCCAGGCCCGAGTCATGCTCTATGGCCGACAGGAGCACCCGCACGCGACGGCGGTCGCGTCCGCGAGCCCCCTCGGCCATGCCCAGCAGGGCCAGGTTGTTGTTCTCGGTGCCACCCGAGGTAAACACCACCTCGGTCGGGCGGAACCTGCCTCCCGCGCATTGGGCGATGTCGCGCCGTGCTCCGTCCAGCGCACGGGCCGCCTCCCTGCCGGCGCTATGCAGGGAGTTGGGGTTTGCGCCCGCATATCCCGAGGCCTCGTAGGCAAGCTCGGCCTCCCGTGCCTCACGGCGCAGGGGTGCCGAGGCGGCATAGTCCAAATACACGCGATTGGGCATGGACTCACGCCCAGTTAGCAAGGCCGCGGCGACCGGCCTGGCGCATCTGTGCTATGGCCTGGGCACGGTCAGCGGCGCCAAACACCGCGTTGCCGCCCACCAACACGCGCGCGCCGGCCGCGACCACGCGGTCGGCATTGGCGGCCGATATGCCACCGTCCACCTCCACCAGGGGATGCACGCGATGGCGCGTGCACAGCTCGTTGAGCGCGCTCAGCTGCCCATAGGTCTGCTCGATGAACGCCTGGCCCGAGAAGCCAGGGTTCACCGACATGATGAGCACCATGTCCACGCACTCTACCAGTGCGTCGAGCGCGCTCACGGCGGTGCCAGGATTGACGGCCACGCCCGCAAGGCGCCCGCTCGCGTGGATGTCGTCCACGATGCGGCGTGGGTGCTTTGCCGCCTCCACATGGAAGGTAATGAGGTCGGCTCCGGCCTTGACGTATTCGCCATACACCTCGTCGGGGTTTGTCACCATAAGGTGCACATCCACCGGCAGGTCGCTCCCCCGCTTCACCGCGCGCAGCAGCGGCGGCCCAAACGAGAGGTTTGGCACGTAGTGGCCGTCCATAACGTCGAAGTGGACGTAGTCCGCGCTGCTCACGCTGCGCAGCTCCCCACCCAAGTCAAGAAGGTCCGCCGAAAGTATGGACGGTGCTATTCTTACGTCTTCCAGCACGTCTTGCTCCTATTCCGTGTGGTCCTCGCCCGAGCGGGCGCCGGGCGCTACTCCGTAGAACTCGTCGCGGGGCGAGCGACCCAGCAGCATGTCCACCGCATCGGCCAGGGGACGCCCCTCGTACAGGATCTGATACACGGCCAACGTGATGGGAACCTCCACGTTGCGCGCCTGTGCCAGCTGCAGCACGCTCCTTGCGGCCTCGGCACCCTCCACGATCATGCCCGTGCGCCGTTGGTACTGCTCCAGCGTCTCGCCGGCCGCAAACGCCTCGCCAAAGGTGCGGTTTCGAGAATGGCGCGAGGTGCACGTAACCACCAAGTCACCCATACCGGCCAGGCCCATGCAGGTGAGCGGGTCGGCACCCATGGCAACGGCCACACGCGTCATTTCGGCAAGGCCACGCGTCATGAGGGCCGCTAGCGTGTTGTCTCCCGCACCCAGCGCCGAGGCTATGCCGCAGGCGAGCGCGATCACGTTCTTAACCGCCGCGCACACCTCCACGCCGCGCACGTCCTCGCTCACATACGTCCTAAAGGCCGTGCTCACCACGAGCCTTTGGAAGTACTGCGCAACGTCGCGGTCGCTTGACGCAACGACCGCGGCCGATATGGTGCCCTCGCTTATCTCCTCGGCATGGTTGGGCCCGCTGAGCGCCGCAATCCTGCCGGCACCTCCCAGCGTCTGCTCCACCACGTCCACCATGAGGCATCCCGTGTCACGCTCCACGCCCTTGGTGAGCACGAGCACAGGGGTGTGCACGTCCACATGCGGTGCGAGCTGCTCGCACACGCGGCGCAGGTGGGCGGATGGCACCACCAGCAGTATGGCGTCGGCGCCGTCTGCGGCCTCTGCCAGGCTCGTGGTGGCCCGCACGTTTGGCGCGACCTCGTAGCTCGTGAGCTGGTGCGGGTTGTGCCGCGACTCGTTTATGCCCGTGGCAACCTCCGGCTCGAACGACCACAACACTACCTCGTGGGCATGCACGCCCACAAGCCCCGTGGCCGCGGTCCCCCACGACCCGGAGCCAATCACCGCTACCTTGTTCGCCACCTTTTCTTGTGCCTCGGTCACGGCTAGTCCTTGTCCTTCTCATGCTTGATGGAGAAGCCATGCTCCTCGCCACGCAACAGACGACCGATGTTCTCGCGGTGAGACCAGATCACCACTATGGCCACGAGCACCACCGGCACGAGCGCCACGCCCCGTATGCCAAAGATAAAGCCAAAAATGGGAAGGCTTGCGGCCGCGGCGATGGACCCAAGCGAGATGTAGTGCGTGGGGATGGCCAGCACCAGGAACAGGGCAAGCATGCTCAGGCCTATGGGCCAGTGCAGTCCCAGCGACGAGCCAAGACCAACCGCGATGCCCTTGCCGCCCTTAAAGTGCAGGTACGGGCTGAACACGTGCCCAAACACGCAGCCCGCGAATATGGTGGTGACCACCCAGGCAAACGGGCCGTTTACCGCAAGCATGTCCATGTTGCCGCCAAAGCACACCTGCGCAATGACAAGCCTGCTCAGCACCATGCACAGCGTACCCTTGCCCACATCGCACAAAAACGTGAGCGCCGCGGCCTTGCCGCCGGCCTCGCGCGCCACGTTGGTCATGCCAATGTTTCCCGACCCCGCCTTGCGCACGTCGATGCCGCTCATGCGAGCCGCGATGATAAGGCCAAACGGGATGCCGCACACGAAGTAGGAAACGACGACCCCCACTATGGTCGCCAACACCAGTGGATCCATGCTAGTCCTTCCTCCTAAACTTGAGCCGTATAGGCGTGCCCACAAGGTCCAACCGCTCGCGCAGGCGGTTCTCTATGAACCGCTCGTAGTTGTCGTCCACCAGGTCCGGCGCGTTGCAGAACAGCGTAAAGGTGGGCGGGCAGGTGTTTGCCTGCGTGGCATAGCTCATCTTGAGGCGCCTGGCCTTGCGAACGACCGTGTGGCCTGACTGGCGAATCTCGTCCATGATGTTGTTGAGCTTGGACGTTTGCACGCGGCTGGCGCGAGCCTCAGCCGCCTGCCGTGCCACCTCAAGCGCACGGCCGCACGAGCGCCCGGTAAGCGCCGAGATGCGCACCAGCGGTATCCAGCTCGCAAACCCCAGCCGGCGCTCGAACGACGCCTCTACGTCCGCCCGCTTTTGCTCGGTGTCCATGAGGTCCCACTTGTTGAGGCAAATGACCAGCGCACATCCCCGCTCTATGGCCATGGTGGCCAGCTTCTGGTCCTGCTCGGTAACGCCCACCGTGGAGTCCACCACCAGCAGGCACACCTCGGCCCGGTCCATGGCCATAAGGCCGCGCACCATGCTGTAGTACTCCACGTCCTCGTGAACCTGGGACTTCTTGCGCATGCCCGCCGTGTCCACCAGGCGATAGCGCTGGCCGTCCTGCTCGACTACCACGTCCACCGCGTCGCGCGTCGTGCCGGCCACGTCACTTACGATGGAACGGTCGTGCCCCACCAGGCGATTGGTGAGCGAGGACTTGCCCACGTTGGGCCGGCCGATAATTGCCACGTCCAGCGCGTCGTCCTGCTCGTCGTTCGCCTCGTCGGCTTCGGGTGGCAGCGCAGCGACCACGTCGTCCAACAGATCGCCCGTCCCGTGGCCATGGCTTGCCGAAAGGGGCCTGGGCTCTCCCACACCCAGGGTGTAGAAGTCCCACGTGCTCAGCTCCCTGCCGGGGTCGTCGATCTTGTTGACCACCAGGAACACCGGCTTCTTGGAGCGACGCACCACGCGCGCGACCTCCTCGTCCTCGTCGGTGAGTCCCACGGTGCCGTCCACCACAAACACGATGGCATCGGCCTCCGCACACGCGATGAGCGCCTGCTCGCGAATGCGCGGCGCAAACGTGTCCTTGGACTTAACCGACTCTATGCCGCCCGTGTCCACCAGCACGAACTCGCGTCCGTTCCAGTCGGTCTCGTGATACGAGCGGTCGCGCGTTACGCCCCTCGACTCGTGCACGATGGCCTCGCGCTGCTCGGCCAGGCGGTTTACCAGCGTGGACTTGCCCACGTTGGGCCTGCCCACTACCGCGACTATGGGTTTGGCCATGGTATGACCTCCTCGTTTATTTGTCTTGCAGCTGTATGGTATCACGTTCGCCGACGTAAACCTGCCGCTGGCCGTCAATCATACGCTCTTCTCAAACGGTTCCGTGCTGGGGGGACAGTCCCCCCAGCACGGATGCCGTCAGCATGGCATCGAGCAGGTTACCGGGGGCTGGGATGCTTAGCACCGCACGACCGCCTCGGTTGGCGATCTGGTGCGCCACGTGATCCCAGCCCATGCCGTCAAGGGTCACGCGGTCGAAGTTGAACATCACCTCGGGAAGCACCACCAGCGTGTCCGAGAGGTCGGACGGCAGCTGGGCGAGCAGGTCCTCGCCCACGATGAGCCCCGTAACGTTCACGTCGCCGCCAAAGTAGTGGTTGGCTATGGCAAACGGCTCGACGGGCGCGTCCCACCGCTCGCAGAGTACTGTGAAAACCCCCAGCGCTGCCTCGCCACACACCAAAAGGACGCGCCGCCCCGCCTCTCGCAGCATGTCCGCCGCTCGATCCAGGTCCTCGCCGCGGCTGGCACGAACCTCGTCTATCTCATCCAAAAAGCAGCGCAGCATGCCAATGCCGTCGTGGAACTGCGGATAGCCGTCGTAGGTGCTCGCCGGGGGCACGGCCAAGTTGGCATCCAGGTAGAACTCGTCGGACAGCTGGAACCGGGTTATACCCAGCTCCCTTCTGGCCCGCTCCTGATACGGCGCAAGCAGCGCGATGACGTTGCGCGACGCCTGCTCGTCTTCGGAGAACGACGATGAGAAGCGCTTGGAGTACTTGGTGTATCCCAGCGGCACAATGGCGAGCGAGGTAATCTGCGGGCGTTCCTCCACCCAACGCAGCGTGCGCTCCAGCTCCTCGCCGTCATTGATGCCCGCGCACAGCACGATTTGACCGTGTATCTCTATGTCTGCGTCGCACAGCGCCTGCAGCACCTCCATGCCGCGCATGGCCCGCCTGCCAATGAGCGGTATGCGCACCTGCGGGCTCACGGCATGGATGGAGACGTTCATGGGCTCCATGCGGCAGCGTATGATGCGCTCCACGTCGGCATCGCTCACGTTAGTAAGGGTCACAAAGTTGCCCTGCAAGAAGGACAAGCGATAGTCGTCGTCACGCAGCATGAGCGAGGCACGGGCGTCTTTGGGCAGCATGCTCATAAAGCAGAACTGACAGGCGTTCACGCACGTGCGTATGCCGTCGAAGAGCACGTCGGTGAACTCAACGCCCCAGTCCTGCCCGGGTTCACGCTCCAGCACGCAGGCATACTGCTCGCCGTCGGCGGGGTCGAACACCACCAGCTCGGCCTCGCTGCCGTCTGCCTCCCAGCGCCAGGTGATAATGTCCTCCATGGGCTGGCCGTTAACCGCGTCAACGCGCATGCCCGCCTCAAGGCCCGCCTCCCAGGCAGGACTTCCGTCCTCCACGCTCTTCACCCACGCACCCAGGGCGCGCTCTCGCGTGCTGGCGTAGTCGGCACGACCTTGCGCGGACGAGACACCCGACATCGCGTGGCTCCCGTGCCTAGCGCCCTGCGACGGCAGGCTGATCGCAGAGTTCCTCAATAGCGGCACGCATTTGGGCGATGTGCTCTGCGGGCGTCGAGGCGCCAGCGGTTATGCCTATATCCTGAGCGCCCGCAAACCATGCGGGCTCAAGCTCGCTGGCCTGCTCCACATGGTGCGTGCGCGGGCAGACCTCGGCACACACCTGAGCGAGGTGCGTGGTGTTAGCCGAGTTGCGACCGCCTACCACCACCATAACGTCCACGGAACCGGCGAGCTCGCGCGCGGCCTCCTGCCGCTCGCGCGTGGCCTGGCAGATTGTGTTGAATACGCGCACCTCGTCGCAACGGATTAGCAGCACGCCCACGACCTCTTGGAGCACCTCCCTGGTGAGCGTCGTCTGCGCCACCACGCCCACGCGCCGAGACAGGTTTGCCTTGCGCGCGTCCTGAGCCGAGCCAAGCACCAGGGAGCCAGGGGCGTGTCCCAACGCACCCTCCACCTCGGGATGGCCGGCCTCGCCCACCATAATGACCTGGTAACCCTCGCTCATCAGGCGCTCGCAATGCGCATGCACCCGCTTTACGAACGGACAGGTGGCATCCACCACGCATGCGCCCACCTCGGCCGCGCGACGCTCCACCGCAGGATGCACCCCATGGGTGCGCAGCACGAGCGTGTCGCCCGCGGGCACCTCCTCGGGCTCCCCCACCACCACGGCACCCTCTGCCGCAAGGTCGTCCACGACTATGGGGTTGTGGATGAGAGGCCCCAACGTATGGACCCGGCCCGTGCCTTGCGAGAGCGCCTGCCTGGTTATGTTAAGCGCACGCTCCACGCCAAAGCACGCGCCGGCATGGTCTGCCACCTGTACCGTTGCCATGTCGTCCCTACATCTTTCCCGGATGCTCTGCACGAAGCTCGTCGCGCAGCTCGTACACACGCTCCATGGCGACGCGCTCCATCTCCTTGGCCTGCTGTTTGCGGCCCTTCACCCCAAGCTCCTCAAAGGTGATGGGCTCGCCCACACGCATGTACACGCGACCGGGCTTGATGGGTTTGTTGCCGCCAGGGGCGCCGTCGCGCGCGCCCACTATGGCAATGGGGATTACCGGGACCTTGGCAAGCTGTGCCATGAGGGCGAAGCCGCCGTGGATCTCCACCTCCTGGTCCTCGGACTTGATGCGGGTCCCCTCGGGGAACACCAGCACGTCCTCGCCCCGTTGCAGGGCACGCTGCGCACGACGCACTGCCTTGATGTCGGCCGTGCCGCGCGTTACGGGAATGGCGCCTATGCGCGCGAAGAACCAGCTCACGAACTTGTTGCTGTCAAACTCGCTCTTGTAGATGGGGCGCATGCGGCGTCCGTGGGCCCAGTCCGAGACCACGATGACCACGGGATCGAGCATAGAGACGTGGTTCATCACCACCATCCTGCCGCCGTCGGCCTTCCACAGCGTCTTGCCGCCCTCCAGGCGCCAGTGCCACAGCACCTTGCTCAGTCCGGCGCACACGCCCACCGAAGCGCCCAGCAACATGCGGGCGCCCAGTGGGAAGTCCTTGATGGAGACCTCGTAGAAGTCCTCGGGCTCCTTGAACGAGGGCTTGTCGTCCTTGGCTTCCTCGTCCTTCTTGGCCTTTTTGGCCTTGCGCCTCCATGGCAAGCGCCTGCGGGCCTTGGACCCGTCGTCTTCGTCAGACTCCGCCTCGGGTTTCTCGGCGGTCTTCTCGCCTTCGGACTGATCAGCGGCCTGCTCGGCCTCGGGCTGCTCGTCCGGCTGCTCAGCAGGCGCCTGAGGCTGAGGCGCCTCAGCCTCGAGCTCCGCCTCGG
>JAUMWN010000159.1 GCA_030529625.1 Coriobacteriales bacterium | reverse complement strand
CGGAAAGGACAGACGATGAAGGTACGCCCTTCTGTAAAGAAGATGTGCGACAAGTGCAAAATTATCCGTCGCCATGGCAAGGTCTACGTCATCTGCGAGAACCCGCGCCACAAGCAGCGTCAGGGCTAAGAGAGGAGCTTCAAATTGGCCCGTATTAATGGCGTCGACCTGCCGCGTGACAAGCGCGTCGAGGTCGGACTCACGTACATTTTTGGTATTGGCGCTACCCGCGCTAAGGCTATTTGCGCAGCTGCCGACGTTAATCCCGACACCCGCGTAAAGGATCTCACCGAGGATGAGGTTACGCGCATGCGTGACTTTATCGACCAGAACTACACCACCGAGGGCGACCTCCGCCGCGAGGTTCGCCAGAACACCGCCCGCCTGATGGAGATTGGCTGCTACCGCGGTCTGCGCCATCGCAAGGGCCTCCCCGTCCACGGCCAGCGCACCCACACCAACGCGCGTACCCGCAAGGGCAAGCGTCGCCAGATCGGTGCCAGGAAGAAGGGCTAGGGAGTAGAGTATGCCTAAGAGGAAGCAACAGCAGGTCCAGCGCGTGCGTCGCGCCGACCGCAAGAACATCGCCGTGGGTCAGGCCCACATCAAGAGCACGTTCAACAACACGATCATCTCCATCACCGACCCGCAGGGCAACGTGATTGCCTGGCAGTCGGGTGGTACCGTTGGCTTTAAGGGCTCCCGTAAGTCCACGCCGTTCGCCGCCCAGATCGCGGCCGAGACGTGCGCCAAGGCCGCCATGGAGCATGGCCTTCGCAAGGTGGCCGTCTTTGTCAAGGGTCCCGGCTCCGGCCGCGAGACCGCAATCCGCTCGCTGCAGGCCGCAGGCCTCGAGGTGTCGGGCATTCAGGACAAGACCCCCATTCCGCACAACGGTTGCCGTCCGGTCAAGCGTCGTCGCGTGTAGTAAGGAAGGGCAGTAGCAATGGCAGTTGATAGGACCCCTGTCCTCAAGCGGTGCCGCCAGCTCGGCATCGACCCCATCGTGATGGGCATCAATAAGGAATCCAAGCGCGAGCCCCGTCGCCGTCGCCGCCAGGAGAGCGAGTACGGCGCGCAGCTTCGCGAGAAGCAGAAGGCCAAGTTCATCTACGGCGTGCTCGAGAAGCAGTTCCGCGGATACTACGACAAGGCACTCAAGATCGAGGGCATCACTGGCGACAACCTCATGAGCATCCTCGAGTCCCGCCTGGACAACGTTGTGTTCCGTCTGGGATTTGCCCGCACCCGCAAGGAGGCCCGCCAAACCGTGCGCCACGGCCACATTCAGGTTAACGGCAAGCGCGTGGACATCCCCTCCTACCAGGTAAAGGCCGGTGACGTGGTGTCGGTCGCTCCCAAGTTCCGCGACCTGCTCCCCATCAAGGAGGCACTCATCCGCACCGAGTCCATGGCAGTGCCCTCGTGGCTGGAGGTCGACATCGAGAAGCTCCGCGGCACCGTGCTGCAGCTTCCCACGCGCGACCAGATCGACCTGGAGATTGACGCACAGCTTATCGTCGAGCTCTACTCCAAGTAGTAGTGCCCGCATCTTTGGAGGTATACATGTCCGAGTTCATCCGACCCCAAGTGTCGGTCGAAGAGATAAGCGAGACCTTGGCCCGCGTAAGCGCCGAGCCGCTCGAGCGTGGCTATGGCGACACGCTGGGAAACTCCCTGCGTCGCGTGCTGCTCTCCTCCCTGGAGGGTGCGGCCGTGCAGGCCATCCAGATCGATGGCGTGCAGCATGAGTTCACCACGGTCCCCGGCGTCTACGAGGACGTGACGGACATCGTCCTCAACGTTAAGGGACTTGTGTTCCGCTCCATGGAAACGGGCGTCGAGGCGCAAGCCACCATCAACGCCGAGGGTCCCCGGACCATCACGGGCGGCGACTTCAACATCCCGTCGCAGTTTGAGCTCGTAAACCCCGACCACGTTATCTGCACGCTGGGCGAGGGCGCTCGCCTGAGCATGTCCATGCGCATTGGCGTTGGCCGCGGCTACGTGTCGGGTGAGAACAACGAGCGCAACGGCGACCCCATCGGGCTCATTCACGTGGACTCCCTGTATTCGCCCGTGCGGCGTTGCGCCAAGTCCGTCGAGCCCTGCCGCGTTGGCCAGCACACCGACTACGACCGTCTGGTGCTCGAGGTCGAGACCAACGGCTCGGTGGCCCCGCGTGACGCGGTCGTCGAGGCGGCAAACATCATCAACCAGCACATGAGTGCGTTTATGGGCTTGGCCGAGGAGGAGGAGCCCGTTGAGGACACCTCCATCTTTGCCGTGGGCGTTGAGGAGGACAACAGCGAGCTCGACAAGCAGATTGAGGACCTGGACCTCTCCGTCCGCTCCTACAACTGCCTCAAGCGCGCCGGCATCCACTCCGTACGCCAGCTCGTTGAGTTCTCGGAGAACGACCTTCTCAATATTCGCAACTTTGGCGTCAAGTCCATCGAGGAAGTTAAGGACAAGCTCGAGACCATGAGCCTTGGCCTTAAGGCATAAGACGTCGCCTGAGTAGTATCTAGGAGCAGCAACATGAGGCACAACAAGAAGAAGGGGATGAAGCTCGGCACCGACGCGAGCCACACCAAGGCAATGAAGCGCAGCCTGGTAGTGTCCCTGTTTGAGCACGACCGCATTAAGACGCTGGAGTCTCGTGCCAAGGCCATCCGTCCCGACGTCGACCGTGTGATTACCTGGGCCAAGAAGGGCGACCTCGCGAGCCGCCGTCTTGCCATCGCCAAGCTGGGCGACAAGGAGATCGTGCGCGAGGTGTTCGAGAAGGCCGCACAGGGCATGTGGGCCGACCGCAACGGCGGTTACACCCGCATTATGAAGCTCGGTCCGCGCAAGGGCGACAACGCCCCCGTGGTTATTATCGAGCTCGTCAACGACCCCGTGCAGCCCAAGGCCGCACCGGCGGTAACCAAGGTGGACGAGGCCTAGTCTGGGCCAAGCAGCATTTGTTGGGCGGGGGACATGCC
>JAUMWN010000089.1:8779-11458 GCA_030529625.1 Coriobacteriales bacterium | reverse complement strand
GGAGGCGCGGCCCAGCGAACGGGGCTTACACGCCGCCTGCCGTGGGAGGGATTATTGCACGCTCCCGCTTGGCCAGCGGTAAAGTGGCGGCAGGTTGCACTCGGGGGACAGTCCCCTGTGTTTAGGGGACTGTCCCCTAAACACAGGGGACTGTCCCCCGAGTGCAAGTGCTCCTAAACCTCGTTCAAAAATGATATAGTAGGTAATAAGGGGGTGAATCACATGACCACGCGTGCAAAGGCTTTTGTAACGGTGCTGGCATGTGCCTTTGCCCTTCTTGTGTGCCTTGCCCCGCGCACGACAATCGCGCAAAACAGCCAGCAGAAGGCCCAACAGGGCGATCCACCCTTCTCGATTCCTGAGGGCACGGAGTATGAGGAAGACGTGGTGCTGGTGGGCCTGCCGGCGGGACAGGACGCCAACACGCTCGCCTCCGTTCTTGTCGACGCCGAGCTCGACGGCGTTGCGGTTGAGTCCGTGCAGGAGGTGACCAACGGCATCGCCCAGGTTACGCTGGCACGCGACAGCTCGGTGGAGGAGGCCGTCAACTCGCTGGAGACCTCCGGCCTGGTGCGTAGCGCCCAGCCCAACTACGTATATCGCACCGATGACGAGGTGGTGGTGGAGGAGGGGTCTCAGCAGGGCGGAGGCGAGGTTGTCGTGCAGGACCCCAACCCAAGCGGCGATGCGCCCTCCGTCTTGCCTCCAGACGAAGACGGCATAACGCTTGTCGCGCAAAACGCACACGACGAGGTAAACGACCCGCGCGCCAACGAGCAGTGGGCGCTGGACAGCATGGACGCGGGTGATGGTTGGCGGGCGGGTCTCAAGACGAACGGGTCCGTGGGCGTGGTCGTGCTGGACGTGGGGTTTGACGTCAACCATGCAGACCTCAAGGACAACATACCGGCGGGCGCGCCCTACAACGTGTGCACGGGCACCAGCGACGTGTGCCCCACCGACCTCCGCGATGATCACGGTACGCACGTGGCGGGCATCATTGCGGCCCGGGCTAACAACGGCATTGGCGTGGCGGGCGTCTCGTACAACGCAAAGATAATACCGGTGTGCGTCTCCCAGGACAGCAACTCGGCCTCGTCCACGTCGCTGGCGCTAGGCTGCGACTATGCCGTGGAACACAAGGACGAGTTCAACATTCGTGTGATAAACATTAGCATGGGGAGCAGGTGCGACACCGACGAGGAACTGGACGAAGAGGACCACTTGCTCCTGGAGGCAATCGATCGAGCCTATAAAGCGGGCATCGTGGTAGTCACCTCGGCGGGAAACTACAGCGAGGACGGCATGCCGTACCGGTCCTATCCCGCGCACTTTGGCAATGTGGTGAGCGTCAACAACCTCGCATGCGACGGAAGCGACCCGTGGAACGTGCGGCTGGCCTCCAGCTCCAACTACAACGTGGACGACACGCACACCAATAGCGTCTCGGCGCCGGGAACCTCCATCTTGAGCACCACCTACGGCGGTGGCTACGATGAGCTTACGGGCACGTCCATGGCGGCGCCGCAGGCTGCCGGCGTGCTGGCAATCATCTTTTCTCAGTGCAGCAATCTGAGTGCTGAGGAGGGCATCCAAGTGCTGTGCAATGCCACGCGCGACCTGGGCGAGGCGGGGTGGGACAGGACGTTTGGCTGGGGAGAGGTGGATGTGGCGCAGGCCGCCGTGCAGCTCTCCAACGGCGGCACGGTAGCGGGTCCCGAGGTGCTTGCGCTGGGCGGCACCGCAACGTATGTGGTCGCGGAGGCGCAAGGGGAGGGGTCCTGGACCTTCTCATCAACCGATACCACCGTGCTCACCATAGACCCTACGACCGGTGAGGCCACGGCAAGCAGCGAGAATTACGGGACCACACTGGTGGTGGCTACCTGCGGAGACAAGCGCACGTGCAAGGTGGTTAACGTGGTGGGCCCGCTTGCGAGCACATATGCGGGCAGGACGTCGGTGGGCGTGGGCTCAAACATGCGGTTGCGCGTTGGCTCGCTCGTCTCGTATGCGTGGGACTGGACCTCGCAGGACCCGGAGGTCGCCACCGTGACTGCGCAGGGTTCGCTGGGCATTGTGGTGGGAAAGCAGGTGGGAGAGACCACCATTACGGCAACCATGGTGAGCGACCCAAACATCTCCTTTACCATGGGTGTTACCGTGACCCAGCAGGAGAACATCGCCTATGCCGACGTAGTCGGTCCCTCGTCGCAAACCTATACGGGCTCTGCGCTTACGCCCAAGCCGACGCGGGTGGCGATGGGGTCCCAGCAACTGGTCGAGGGCACCGACTACACGTTGCGCTACCAGGACAACGTGCTGCCGGGCATGGCCACCATCTACATAGATGGCATGGGCAGCTTCTATGGCACGGCATACATCCCGTTTTGGATTGCGGGCGTGGTAGAAACGGGCGTTACGCTCAACCGGACGTCGGCCTCGGTGGTGCGGGGGCAGTCGGTGCAGCTTGCGGCTACCGTGCGGCCGAGCAATGCCACAGTGCGCAGCGTGACGTGGTCGAGCTCCAACAATGCCGTCGCTGCCGTGAATGCCTCGGGCAAGGTGACGGGTGTCTCGGCGGGAAGGGCGACCATCACTGTGCATACGCGTAGCGGCAAGACGGCCACGTGCACGGTTACGGTGACCAATCCGCCAAGCCCCGCTCCCAGCCCGAGT
>JAUMWN010000089.1:0-8769 GCA_030529625.1 Coriobacteriales bacterium | reverse complement strand
AGCCCTACGCCAAGCCCTGCGCCGGCGCCGACGCCGACGTTGCCTACGCCGCACGTCTCATACCGCACCCACGTGCAGCGCGTGGGCTGGCAGCGCTACGTCGCCGACGGCGACATGAGCGGCACGAGCGGCAGGAGCCTTCGGCTCGAGGGCATCAACGTAGGGCTTTCCGACCTGCCCTATTCCGGCGGCATCGAGTACCGCACCCACGTGCAGCGCGTGGGCTGGCAGGGCTGGCGACGCGACGGGGCGATGTCGGGCACCAAGGGCCACTCGCTGCGCCTTGAGGCCATCCAGATCCGGCTGTACGGCGAGATGGCCGAGAAGTACGACGTGTACTACCGTGTTCACTGCCAGCGCTTCGGCTGGATGGGCTGGGCTAAGAATGGCGAGCGCTCCGGAAGCGCCGGCTACTCCAGGCGCCTCGAGGGCATCCAGATCGTGCTCGTCCCCAAAGGCCAGCCCGGCCCGGGCGCCACGCACAAGGGCATCTCACAGAACGTGTGGCGCGCCTTCGCGCAGAAGGGCAAGAAGTAGCTCCGCATATACTCAGGGGACAGTCCCCTAAACACAGGGGACAGTCCCCTGAGTTTAGGGGACTGTCCCCCCAGTGCGGGTTGGACGCAAAGTGGAGCATTGGAGGGTATCGTTGGAGTTTCAGCGGTATTCAAGGTCCGCATGCGATAATGGCTGGCAAATAAACGGAGCATTGAACGAGGTACTTCGATGAGTGAGAAGCGCAAGAAGAGCGTGCACAAGCAGGTGGTAACCGCGATTGCGTGCGGCATCGTGGCGCTGGTCGTTGCGTGTGTCGTGGTCTCTCGGCAACCGCAGGGGACGGGCGATGCCACTCGTACCGTGACCCAGGCGACCACCCCCGCAAGCGAGCAGGCGGCCTCGCAGGGCGGCGAGCAATCCGGCGTGCAGGTGGGTCAGACCCAGGCGCCGGCAGGTGATGACGTCACGACGAGTGAGCCCGCGAACTCGGCGCAAAATGACGTTGAGGCGCCGCAGGACAGCGCCACGGGAGAAGACCAGCGCGCAGACAACACCAATGTCAATGCCAGCGATGGCGTGGCAGGCGAGCAGCCAGAGCCTCCTGCGGAACAAGAGGCGGCAAACGAGGGCGCGGGGGATGCGGCCAGCCCGGCTGAGCCCTTCGTGATGCCCGAGGGTGCCGAGTACCAGGAGGACCAGGTGCTGTTGAGCATTGCCCCGTCGGCTGATCCCGCCCAGGTCGAGCAGCTGCTCGCGAGCGTGCCGGGAGTGGTGCCCCAGCAGGTGAGTGCCGACGACATGGAGCGTGGCCTGGTCGCGGCCTCGCTCGAGCCAGGAACGTCGGTGGAGGACGCAGTCAACGCCCTGCTGAACACGGGCTCGTCGGTGGTTATGGGATCGCAGCCCAACTACATCTATCACATTGCCGAAGCCCAGGAAACGGTGGCCCAGGAGGAGACAACGGTTCTGGCAGACCAAGACGCTCCGGCGACCGAGGAAGCCGCAAACGCAAGCGATCCTGCGGCCACAGCACAGACAAGCGATACCGTTGAGGTTGCGGTGGACGAGGACCAGACGCCCGCCCAGGACGAGGTGCGCGTGCAGGAGGAGGCGCAGCCTGCAGGTGAGGCACAAAGCCAGGACGGCCAGAAGGACCCAGTGCTTGCGGAACAGAATGCCCAGGCGGTGGATGGCGGTGGTGCTGAGACGGTCAACGAGCCGAACGACCCACGCTTTAACGACCAATGGAATCTCAAGAGCATCCGTGCCCTCGACGCATGGGAGCTGGTGAAGGAGCCGAGCAACCCAAAGGTTTCGGTGGCCGTGGTGGACGACGGCTTCAAGCTGGATCATGCGGACTTGGCCGGCAACATCGTTGCGAACAGCGCCTACAACTCCAATCTCAACAATAAGGACGTCTCACCCACCTTGGGCAACCACGGCACGCACGTGGCGGGCATTGTTGCCGCGGTGGCCAACAACAACCTGGGCATTGCGGGCGTCACTAACAACAAGGTGAGTGTCGTGCCCATAAAGGCATTCGATGACAAGGGCAACGCCTCCACAGACACCCTGGACCGTGCGTACAACTACATTCTCAAGAATCAAGCGAATTACAACATCAAGGTCGTTAACCTTAGCTTGGGCGCAGGCATGGCATCAGACGATATTGAGGATATGCGGCTCATGCAGGACGTGAGAGAGGCCTATGCCAAAAACATCGTAACGGTTGGCGCCTCGTGCAACGTGAGTCCGGGAGGATCGAGCACCTACGACGATAAGGCGCCGTTCTACGCGTATCCCAGCGACTCCGAGTACGTGGTGAGCGTTATTCACTTGGATAAGACGAAGGAGGGGGCAGAAAATAGCAACGATGCCTCGAAAAACTACGAGGTGAATCGAGCAAGCAGCTCCAACTACAACTGCGAGGGCCAAGGTGGCACCAAAACGCGCAAGGGCAAGAACATCAGCGCGCCTGGCGGGAATATCTACAGCACTGACAAGAATGGAGACTACACGTCACTCTCCGGTACCTCTCAGGCCACCCCGCTCGTATCGGGAGTCGTGGCGCTGGAGTTTGTTGCCAACCACAAGCTTACGGCTGATGAGGCGACCAACATCCTGTATGCATCGGCCTACGACCTTGGCGAGCCTGGTTGGGACCGGGAGTACGGCTATGGCGAGGTCAATGCGTACGATGCAGTGATGATGGCTACGCGCGGCATGCCAACACGCACGGTAACGCGTACGGATGGCGAGGAGACGATTGGCTTCAAGCTTGCAATCAACGATGAGACCAACAAGTATACGTACGATGGAAACCCCAAGGAGCCTTCGGTACCGGTTGTGCCCATCACCAATGAGGGCAGTGAGGGAGAGCCTCTCAATTCCGAAACCGACTACACGCTCACCTACTCCAACAATACAAACGCGGGCATGGGATGCGTTACGGTGACGGGCGCAGGCACTTACAAGGGCTTAACGTGGGACCTGCACTTCTCAATTGGCCGCCAAATGATCGCCGACAACATGGTGACGGTTTCGACAAACCCCGTGACCTACGACGCGCGTGCGTACAAGCCTACGGTAAAGGTGAGCGGTGGCGCGACATGTACCGTTTCCTACAGCAACAACACCAACGCGGGAACTGCCACGGTTATGGTACTGGGCTCAGGCAACTACGGGGGCGTAATTTACCGCAACTTTACCATCAACAAGCGTGACATAAACGCAGGCGTTATCTCGGCAACCTGCTCGCCTGCGCGCCTCACCTATACCGGCTCGGCGCAGCGTCCCAGCGTAACGCTCAAGCATCGCAGGCAGGATGGCAGCACCTACACGCTCGTGCAGAACACCGACTACACGGTGAGCTACGCCAACAACACCAATGCGGGCACCGCAACGGTAACGATAACCGGTAAGGGCAACTACTCGGGAAAGAGGACCCTCAAATGCTCCATTGCTCCGGCATCCATGAGCAAGGCCTCGATTTCGGGCATTGGCAACCGGGCGTATATGGGCACTGCCATAACGCCTGAGCCGTACGTGGCGTTTGGCGGCAGGCAGCTCCGCTCGGGTTCCGACTATACCGTCTCGTATGAGAACAACGTGGCGTCGGGAACGGCCACCGTAACCGTAACCGGCAAGGGTAACTTTACCGGCACCGCATCGACCACCTTCCAAATCGTGGAGCCGCACGTGAGCTACCGCACCCATGTGCAGCGCGTGGGCTGGCAGCGTTACGTCTCGGACGGCGACATGAGCGGCACGAGCGGCAGGAGCCTGCGGCTCGAGGGCATAAACATCGAGCTGAGCAGCCTGCCGTGCGGCGGCGGCATCGAGTACCGCACCCACGTGCAGCGCGTGGGCTGGCAGGGCTGGCGCCGGGACGGGGATATGTCGGGCACCAAGGGCAGGAGTCTGCGCCTTGAGTCCATCCAGATCCGGCTGTACGGCGAGATGGCCGAGAAGTACGACGTGTACTACCGCGTCCACTGCCAGCGCTTCGGCTGGATGGGCTGGGCGTGCAACGGCGACCAATCCGGCAGCGCCGGGTACTCCAGACGCCTTGAGGGCATCCAAGTCGTGCTCGTCCCCAAGGGCCAGCCGGGCCCCGACACCACCTTCAAAGGCATCTCGCAGAACGTGTGGCGCGCCTTCGCGCAGAAGGGCAAGAAGTAGCCCTGCATATACTCGGGGGACAGTCCCCTAAACACAGGGGACTGTCCCCTGAGTTTAGGGGACTGTCCCCCCAGTGCAGGTTGGGGGTGATAGGTGGCCGCCCATGGGGGTATACTTATATGTGCGGTCGCGTCACGATGGGGAGTGCCATGAGCAGAGAAACGCTTAAGCGCATATGCCTGTGCCTTCTGGGCAGCGTGCTGGCGGTCTTTGCCTGCTCCACCGTGGCGTTTGCTGGGGTTGAGTATGTGCCCGGCGAGATCATTATCGTATACGAGGATCAGCTGGCGAATGCGTCACCGAGCGCACCTTCCAGCGATCCCAACGATTCCGACGACCCCTTTTCTGTCTCCGTCCAGTCGGTGGGCGACCCGGTGAGCGACTCGCCGGCAGCGCAGCTCGACGAGCTTGGCTTTACGGTACAGGATGAGCTGCCAAGCGATGGGGAAGAGACGGGCGTGGTGGCGCAGGTGCCGCAGGACATGAGCGTTGAGGACGCCGTCGCGACGGCAGAGCAGCTGCCAGGTGTTGCCTACGCGCAGCCCAACTACGTGTACCACCTCATCGAGCCCATGGATGTGGGCGAGGCGGACGTGCCCGCGCCCAACGACACGTTCGTGCAGGACGGCAGGCAGTTCAACCTCTCCCTGGCAAACGTGCTGGGCGCCTGGGACCTGTGCACGACCAACGGGAGCGTCTCGGTTGCCGTCATCGACTCGGGATGCCGGCTTACCCACGTCGACCTTGTGGGCTGTGTGGACACGGCGCATGCTTGGGACTTCTCGGGCAGTCGCAACCAGCCGCTGGTCACCAGCGCAAACGAGGGCAGCGTCGCCAACGGCGGTGACGCGAATGGCCACGGGACGCATGTGTGCGGCATCATTGGCGCCAACGTTGACGATGACCTGGGCGTTGCGGGCATCTCGCATGGGGCCACGGTCATCCCCATTTGCGTGCTGGACTCGGCAGGCAAATGCTACTCCACCGACCTGTACGAGGCGCTCGCCAAGGTGCGTGACCTGCATCGCAGCATGCCCAGCCTGCGGGTGGTAAACATGAGCCTGGGCGGGAGCGGAAACGACTCGTACATGGAGTCCCTCATCTCGGAGCTTGCGAGCGAAGGCGTACTGTGCGTGTGTGCCGCCGGAAACGATGACAGTGCCGAGCAGTGCATTCCCGCCGACTGCGCCGATGCGCTCTCGGTTATGGCCTTGGACGCAAACGGCCGTCACACGTGGTACACCAACTACAAGACCGGCGCCAGCATAAACACCACCAAGACGGTGAGCGCCGTGGGCGGTAACGCGCAAGGCGATGCCGACCGCATTATCTCTACAGCCGACTCGGGAGACTGTCACTACACGTACATGAGCGGCACCTCTCAGGCCACGCCGCTGGTATCGGGCGTCGCGTCGCTCGTGTGGGCCGCCAACCCCAGCCTCTCGGTCGCAGACGTAAAGGGCATCCTCACGCGCACGGCGGTGCCTGTGGACAGCAGCGCGTCGGGCCATGCCAACAAGGACGCGGCGAGCGCCGGCGCCATCAACGCGTTTGCGGCCGTGGCCCAGGCCCAGGGAATCACCGTCTTCGTGGCGGCTACGCCGGCGGCACGACGCGGACTCGTGTATACGGGATCCGAGCAGGTGGGCATCGCGGCAAGTGATGCCTACGTCGTGCGGGGCACGACGCGTGCCGTGAATGCGGGGACCTATAAAGCCACTGTAACCCCCAACACTTCCGGTGGCTATATGTGGGCAAACGGCACCACCGAGGCGATTACCGTTACGTGGAGCATAGCGCCCGCCTCCCTTGCGGGCGCCAAGATCGACGCCATTGGGCAGCAGACCAGAACGGGAAGTGCCATAACCCCCACCCCAGCCGTGCGCTGGAGTGGAAGGACGCTCGCGCGTGGCACCGACTACCGGCTTTCGTATGCCAACAACGTGAATGCGGGAACGGCCAAGGTCACGGCCACCGGCATGGGCAACTTTACGGGCAGCACGAGTACGACCTTCTCAATCGTGGCGCCAAAGGCAAACCCGGCACCCAGCACTCCGTCTGCCACGGCCGTTGAGAGCGCACCTGCCCCCGATCCGCACGTCTCGTATCGCACCCATGTACAGCGGCGCGGCTGGCAGGGCTATGTGAGCGACGGCAGCATGAGCGGTACCTCGGGCAAGAGCCTGCGTCTGGAGGGCATAAACATCTCACTTGCTGACCTGCCTTATTCCGGCGGCATCCAGTACCGCACCCACGTGCAGCGCATTGGCTGGCAGGGCTGGCGCAAGGACGGCAAGATGGCTGGTACCTCGGGCAAGTCCTATCGCCTGGAGGCCATACGCATACAGCTCTACGGTGAGATGGCCGAGAAGTACGACGTGTACTATCGCGTGCACGCGCAAAGGCTCGGCTGGATGGGCTGGGCAAAGAACGGCGCCCAGTCGGGCACGGCCGGCTACAGCTACCGGCTTGAGGGCATCCAGATTGTGCTCGTCCCCAAGGGTCAGTCCGGCCCTGGCGCCACGTTCAAGGGCATTGGCCAGCGCACGAGCCGCGCCTTCGTGCAAAAGGGCAAGAAGTAGCCACCGCACGCCCAACCTGCACTCAGGGGACTGTCCCCCGAGTGCAGGTTGGGCCCGCCCGGGCGCAGAAAGTGGCGAGAGTGTGGAGGATGGCAACGCCCGGCTCCGTGGCTTTTTGACAACAGTCGCGTAGCAGCGTAATCTTTCAAATTGCTGATTCAAGGTAGTGGTGCTGCGCTGCCTTTATCGATACATGCAAACGATAGGTACGAAGGAGAAACGCTTTGCCTACCATTAACCAACTCGTTCGTCAGGGGCGCAAGTCGGTTGCGTCCAAGTCCAAGAACGCCGCACTCCAGCACAACCCCCAAAAGCGTGGCGTGTGCACCCGCGTGTTTACCACCACGCCCAAGAAGCCTAACTCCGCACTGCGCAAGGTTGCTCGTGTGCGCCTGGTAAACGGCATCGAGGTTACGGCCTACATCCCCGGCGAGGGACACAACCTGCAGGAGCACTCCATCGTGCTCATCCGCGGCGGCCGCGTGCGCGACCTCCCTGGTGTTCGCTACAAGATCATCCGCGGCGCCTACGACTGCGCTGCCGTGCAGAACCGCAAGCGCGCCCGCTCCCGCTATGGCGCCAAGCGCCCCAAGGAGTAGGGTCGCAGGTTCCCCAGCATCTAAGTATTGTTTCTACCAAGAGGAGATAAAACATGCCGCGTCGTGCAGCAGCAGTCCGTCGCGAAGTTATGCCGGACGCAAAGTACAATAACCGACTGGTAACCCAGCTCATCAACAAGGTCCTTCTGGACGGTAAGAAGTCCGTCGCGGAGCGCATCGTGTACGATGCCTTCGACATCATTGCCGAGCGCACCGACCAGGACCCGCTGGCCGTCTTCAAGAAGGCTATGGACAACGTGCGCCCCACGCTGGAGGTCAAGCCCAAGCGTGTTGGTGGCGCCACCTACCAGGTGCCCATGGAGGTTAACTCCCGCCGTGCCACCACGCTCGCCATCCGCTGGATCGTGAACTTCTCGCGTGCGCGCAAGGAGAAGAGCATGGCCCTGCGCCTTGCCAACGAGATCATGGACGCGGCCAATGGCGTGGGCGCCTCGGTCAAGCGTCGTGAAGACCTGTTCAAGATGGCTGAAGCCAACCGCGCCTTCTCGCACTACCGCTTCTAGGCTGGCGGAGATTAGGAGTTTTTAGTTTATGGCGAAAGCTAAGTACAAGCTCGAAAAGCTGCGCAATATTGGCATCATGGCCCACATCGATGCCGGTAAGACCACAACTACCGAGCGAATTCTGTATTACACCGGCAAGACGCACAAGATCGGCGAGGTGCACGACGGTGCGGCCACCATGGACTGGATGGCCCAGGAGCAGGAGCGTGGCGTAACCATCACCTCCGCTGCCACCACGTGCTTTTGGAACGACTACGTGATCCAGATCATCGACACCCCGGGTCACGTGGACTTCACCGCCGAGGTCGAACGCTGCCTGCGCGTACTGGACGGTGCCGTCGCCGTGTTCGACGCCGTTGCCGGCGTGCAGCCGCAGTCCGAGACGGTGTGGCGCCAGGCCGGTACCTACGGCGTGCCCCGCATTGCCTTTATCAACAAGTACGACCGCGTGGGCGCCGACTTCTTCCACGCCATCGAAACCATGAAGGACCGTCTGGGCGCCAACGCCGTTGCCGCGCAGATTCCCATGGGCGCCGAGTCCCAGTTCTGGGGCCTGGTGGACCTCGTTACCATGGAGGCGTGGGACTTTAAGGAAGATGCCAAGGGCATGATCTACCCCGAGAAGCTCGACGAGATCCCCGAGGACTTCGTGGAGCTTGCCCAGGAGAAGCGCGAGGAGCTGCTCGACGTTGCCTCCAACTTTGACGACGAGCTCATGGAGCTTGCCCTCATGGAGGAGGAGATTCCCGTCGACATGTTCAAGGCCGCCATTCGCAAGGGCGTGCTTGCCGGCGAGATGAACCCCGTGTTCGTGGGCTCGGCCTACAAGAACAAGGGCATCCAGGAGCTTCTGGACGCGGTCGTGGACTACCTGCCCAGCCCGCT
>JAUMWN010000088.1 GCA_030529625.1 Coriobacteriales bacterium | reverse complement strand
CCATGTTACCCGTGGGGGGGCCCGTTAGGGAAGAGGGGCCGGTGGAACCTCGCGCACGACGTCCCCCAGGCACCTCTTCCCTAACGGGCACCGCACGAGCCGCTCACGTATGCCGTGATACAATAGTGCGCGATTATCTAAGAACTCAGAGAAAGGCCCTGTCATGGACGAGAACACCCAGGAGTTCGATCCACTCTTGCTGAGCAATCAGCTCTGCTTTCCGCTGTACGTCGCGTCCAAGGAGCTCACGCGACGGTACAAGCCGTTTCTCGACCCGTTGGGCCTTACCTACACGCAGTACGTAACGATGATGGCGCTGTGGGAGCGCGACGACGTACCGGTAAAGGACCTGGGCAGGCGGCTCTACCTAGACTCCGCGACGCTCACGCCCCTGCTCAAGCGGCTCGAGACGCACGGCTACGTGACGCGTCGGCGCTCTGCGGAGGACGAGCGTTCGGTGCTCATCTCGCTTACCGACAAGGGCTGGGCGCTGCGCGAGGCCGCGCTGGAGGTACCCGCTCGCATTGGCGGTTGCGTGCACCTCGAGGCCCAGGAGGCCGCAGAGCTCAAGCGCCTTTTGGAAAAGCTGCTCGCCACGCTGGGCTGAGAACGCAAAATGGGAAAAGGGGCCTGACCCCTTTTCCCAGTCTGAGCATATGTGAGAATAGGGGTCTGACCCCTTTTCTCAGAGGACGGTGTAGCCGGCCTGCGTGAGCGCCTGGGCCGCACGCTCGGGATCACGCACCTTGAGCACATCCACGGCCGTGCCTCCATCGCTCGAGAAGCAGTAGCCGTACTCGATGTTGAGGTCGAGCTCCTGGAAGGTGCGCAGCAGCTCGGCGAGCCCGCCCGGACGGTTGGGCACCTGCACCGCAAGCACCTGGGCGCAAATCGCGCGAAAGTCGGCGGCGCGCAACGCCTCCACGGCTTCCTTGGGCTTGTCGCACACGATGCGCACCAGGCCGTAGTCTGCCGTCTCGGCAATGGTGAGCGCCTGCATGTTCACATCCGCGTCCGCCAGTGCCTGCGTAAGCGCCAGCAGGCGGCCCTTGTCGTTCTCCAAAAAGACGGTGACCTGCTCCAACACTACTGGTCATCTCCCCTCAGGTCGATTACGCGCACGGCCTTGCCCTCGGAGCGCGGGATGGACTTGGGCTCCACGATGCGCACGCGGATGCCCACCGACAGCGCCGTCTTGAGCCGTGCCTGGATGCCGCGCTGCAGCTGCTCTATGGCGCGCACCTCGTCGAAGTCGAAGTCGGGGTTGGGCTCCACCTTGAGCGTGACCACGTCCAGGTGGTTCTTGCGCGTAAGCTCGATCTGATACCAGGAGGAGATCTGCGGGAACGTCTTCATAACGTCCTCGATCTGGCTGGGGAACACGTTGACGCCGCGGATGATGAGCATGTCGTCGGTTCGCCCGTGCAGGCGGTCGATACGACGGTGCGTGCGGCCGCAGGCGCACTTGCCCGGGATAATACGCGTGATGTCGCGTGTGCGGTAGCGCACCACCGGCGTGGCCTCGCGATCCACAGTGGTGATTACCAGCTCGCCCCACTCTCCGTCGGGCAACACCTCACCAGTCTCGGGGTCGATGATCTCGGCGTAGAAGTGGTCCTCGGCCAGGTGCAGGCCGTTTTGCTCCAGGCATTCGATCGCGACGCCTGGGCCCATGGTCTCGGTGAGTCCGTACACGTCCAGCACCTTGTAACCCAGCTTGCGCTCGAGCTCACGGCGGAAGTTGTCGCTAAAGGCCTCGGCACCGTGGATGCCCACGCGCAGGTTGAAGTCCTTCTTGGGATCCAGGCCCATGGAGATGGCCGTGTCGGCAATGTACATGGCATAGCTGGGGGTGCAGCACAGGATGGTGGAGCCCATGTCACGCAGCACGCGAATCTGACGCTCGGTGTTGCCCGCGCTCATGGGGATGGTCATGCAGCCAGCCGCGACGCCGCCGTAGTGGGCGCCCAGGCCACCGGTAAAGAGGCCATAGCCGTAGCACACGTGGCACACGTCGTCCTCGCCGCCCTCGGCATACTCGATACCGCGGGCAAAGCAGTCGCCCCAGATCTTGAGGTCATGCTCGGTGTAGCCGCCCACCGTGGCGATGCCCGTGGTGCCTGACGACATGTGGATCTCGCGCACGTCCTTCTTGGGCACGGCGAACATCTTGAGCGGGTAGTTGTCGCGCAGGTCCTGCTTGGTGGTAAACGGAGCCTTGGCAACGTCGTCCAGCGACTCCACGGCGTACGGGTCGAAGCCCGCCTCGTCAAAGAGGTCGTGGTAGAACGGGACGTTCTCGTAGCATGCGATGACGGTCTTCTTGATGCCCTCAAGCTGGATGGCCTCCAGCTCGTCATGCGGCATCGTTAGGATGTCCTGCTGTCTTGTCATGATGCGCCTTCCTTGGCTCCGCTAAAACGTACAGAGCGTCATTGTATGGCGCCATTGTTACGACGGGTTTTCGAACGCCGTTCTTCTCAAAAAACATGACTTTCAGATAATACTCGATGAGTCGGGACTCACCTCTTGGCGACCGCCACATCAGTCACATCAGAAAAGTGGACAATTTTTTGCGGGCACCACTGTACCAACTGGGATTTTGTCACGTCCTATTGAAAAATTGTCCACTAGGTAAAATACAGAGTGGACAATTTTTCCGTAGGCATTGGCGTTTCCCCAGTTGGCGGCGAGCCATTGGCAAAAAATTGTCCACTTTTAGGCTCTCCTGACTGCCGTCCGCTCGTGCGCATAGGTTCGTGCGTATGTCCTGCCGCCTTGACCTGCCGGCATCTCATTTTGCCCACGCTCATCTATACTGAGAAGAGCAGCCAATCGGAGAGGAGCGCCCATGAGGTGGCCGTGGAGTCCCAAGCCAAAGGTTGAGCCCACCATTCCCGACGGCGCCATGCGCAGGCGCCTGCGCTACGAGGGCAGGGTACAGGCCGTGGGCTTTCGTTTTACCGTGGACGGCTGCGCTGACCAGGCAGGCGTTACCGGCTGGGTGAGAAACATGGACGACGGGTCGGTGGTGTGCGAGGTTCAAGGCACCCCCGAGCAGATCCAAGAGTTCAAGCGTCTGGTCCAAGAACAAATCGACAGCCCAAAGAGCTGGATCAAGGGAGCGCTCACCAGCGAGGAGCTGCTCGAGCCCAAGCCCGACACACGCTTTTCCATTCTTAACCTATAGCCCAAACCACGACCATAGGAGGAACCATGGTGCCATTTGAGGGAGTCATTGACGCAGCGGCCGCGCATGTGCAAGCCATCGTGGACAGATTTCAGGAGACGGCAAGACGCCGCTCCAAAGACTACACGTACGGCTTTAGGACGGCGCGCGACCTCGCGCAGCTTGCAGGCTCTGGCGCGACGCTGTGGCTCATGTACAAGCGCAAGAGCGCAACGGTGCCGGCATCGGTTGCGACTGCCGCCGTTACCGCAGGCCTCACCGTGGCCACCTACGCGTTTGACAAGACGCCCCAACCGCTGCCGGCAGGCCCCGCAGACGACGATGCGACCGGCGCGCAAGACGCAGACCCGCAGCCCACGCTCATTCGTGACAAGGTGGTAAACGGCATCGCCGACGTGCTGCCCAGCGTAATTGGCGCGCTCACCGTAGCCTTCTCGCCCGGTGCGAAAGAGACCCTCACCCAGCCCATGGACCTGCTCCCGCGCGATTCTAGCATCCCCTTTACCGTTCCCGAGCACATACGCAACGCCACCTCACTCTATGCCGTGTACACCATCGTGGGTCATTGGCTGGAGATGGCGTTTTGCCAGCTGATTCGCCTGGGTGTCGTGGGTGGGGACTACGACCGCTCCAACACCATGCTGTGGGACTGGTGGCTGCACCCCTTCCCCGCCGAGGGTATTGCGGGCGTGCTCATCGCCGGCGGCCTCTCTCCCTTGTGCGATGTCCTGCTCAAGCGCTTTGGCGGACGCATCGTCCCGGCAGTTGCCGTGAGCTTCCTGGTAAACCAAGTGGTATGCACCTCCATCGACTACCTCACCGGCATGGTGGCAAACCGCAACTACGAGCTGTGGGACTACCGCAACATGCCCTTCAACTTCCAGGGGCAGATCTGCCTCCAAAACTCGCTGGTGTATACCACCGCGGCCACGCTCGTGGCATGGCTGGCCTACCCTGCACGCAACCGCTGGCTCATGCGTCTGCCGGCCGACATCACCAACACGATGTACTCGGCGCTGGCACCCGCATACACGTTCCTCTGCCTTACCTACTTCGTGTAGCGAGAGCAAGGCGAGGCCGTACTCGGGGACTGTCCCCTTAGTACGGCCTCGCCATAATCGCAGACCCACACATGGGCCGTACTCGGAGGACAATCCCCTTAGTACGGCCCATTTGATATCGCTAGAACGTGATGTCCCACAGGCGAATCTCGGCGCTGGCGGCCTGCACGTCCACGTTGTACTCCTTGGGGTAGTAGCGCGTGGAGAAGGCCAGCACGCCGTCGTTCACGAACACCTCAATGGACGAGGCGTCGCCCACCACGCGTACCTTGTCGAGGAAGTCCAGGTGCTCGAACCGCTGGATGCGACCGGCACCCACGGACTTCTCGTCCTGCTTGGCAAAGCGCATCGCAAAGCGACCCTTCTCCCAGGTGAGCTCGAGCTCATTGGCGATCTTGGCCCTAAATCCCCTGCTGCGGATGCCCACGACCTCCATGTCGAAGCACTGGGTGCCCTCGGCCGAGAGCGCCGCGTTGGAGAAGCGTCCGTTGTGGCGGTAGCGCTCCAGCTCGCGCACGGGCATTTGCAGGATGCGGCCGTTGCGCGCCGTAATCTCGCGCGGGATGGTAAAGCAGTGCTGCCAGCCGTCCTCCACGGTGAGGTTTGAGTAGTACTTCTCGTCGGGCATGCCCATCCAGCCAATGAGGATGCGCCTGCCGCCCGCCGTCTGGAACGTTTGCGGGGCGTAGAAGTCGAAGCCGGCATCCCACAACGCGAACGGCTTGAGCTTGCACTCGCCCAGCACGTCCCCATGCAGTACGAAGTAGCCGGACTGATACACGTTGCGACGGTCCCAGTCGCCTCCGCGCAAACCCTGCGGAGAGACCGAGAGGACCTTGGCAACCGGCTCGGTGTCCCGACGGGCATCGTCGGTGACCTCAAAGTAGTCTGGGCACTCCCACATGTAGCCAAAGGGCTCGTCGGAGGTGATGCGGTTTACCAGCCGCCAGCTGTCCAGGTCGTCCGACTCGAACACCAGCACCTCGCCCGTGTCGTTCTTCTTGCGCGCACCCTGCACCATGTAGTACTTGCCACCCGAGCGCCACACCTTGGGATCGCGCACGTGATTGGTATCGTCCTCGGGGTAGTCCGCATTGCCCAGCACCAGACGCTTGTGCGAGAAGTGCTGGCCGTCCTTGCTGGTAACGTGCACGGTGTTGGCCTCGCGACCGCTGGTCACGTAGTCGTAGTCGCCGCCGTCCTCGTACTTTACGTTGCCCGTGTAGAACACGTGCATGGTGCCGTCGTCCTCCACGAGCGCGCTGCCCGAGTACACGCCGCCCACGTCGAAGGGCTGGTCGGGATAGAGCGCCGTGCCCTCGTACTCCCAGCGAATCATGTCCTCGCTCGTGGAGTGGCCCCACATCTTTACGCCACCCTCGGCGTTGAAGGGCGAGTACTGGAAGTAGGCATGGAAGGTGTCGCCCAGCTGGGCGAGGCCGTTGGGGTCGTTGAGCCAGCCAACGGGGGGCGTGAGGTGGAATTCCTGGGCATAGCGGCCCTGGTTCGCGTTGCTCTCTACTATCTTGCGGAGGGTGTTGAGGTCGGCTGCGAGCGGATTACCCATACATACTCCTTGCGTGCGGGGGTGGACGGCAAAACTACTGGCTCCATCATACTCGCTGTTGCCCGCCTGCGGGACAAATCTTTTAATTGCACACGGATGGCGTCGAGGCCGTGCTGGGGACTGTCCCCCAGCACGGCCTCGACGCATGCGCTAGCGTTGGCGGAAGGCGCCATCCGTGGAACCAGGGGCGGAGGCGCCCTTCTCGACCAGGCGTATCTGGATGCCCTCGAGTCGGTACGAGAAGCCCGCCGTTCCGGCCGACTCGCCGTTCTTGGCCCAGCCCATCCAGCCAAACTTTTGCGCATGCACACGGTAGTACACGTCGTAGCGGTCGGCTAGGTCGCCAGTGAGCATGATCTGGATGGCCTCCAGGCGCAGGCTCCTGCCGCTCGTGCCGCTAAAGGCGCCGTTTTGCCGCCAGCCCTGCCAGCCAATCCGTTGCACGTGCGTGCGGTACTGGATGGCGCCGGCATAGGGCGTGCCGTCCAACTTTATGTTGATGCCCTCAAGGCGCAGCGACTTGCCCGACGTGCCCGAGGTGTGCCCGTCCTTGACGTAGGACTGCCAGCCCTGTCTCTGCACGTGGGTGCGATAGGAGACCGGGAACCTAAACGCGCCCTGCGTGGAGCCCGGCGCCGCATAGCCCTTGTTCACCAGCTGCACCTCTATGCCCTCCAGGCGATACGAGTAGCCCGCGGTACCCGCATACTCCCCGTTCTTGGCCCAGCCCATCCAGCCAAACTGCTGGGCGTGCACGCGGTAGTACACGTCGTAGCGGTCGGCCATGTCGCCGGTAAGCCGAATCTGAATGGCCTCCAGACGCTTGGACTTGCCCACCGTGCCGCTCGTTGCACCGTCCTGTTGCCAAGACTGCCAGCCATAGGTCTGCACGTGCGTGCGATACTGGATGCTGCCCGAATACGGCGAGTTGTTCAGCTTGAGCTCGATGCCCTCAAGGCGCTTGGACTTGCCAACGGTACCGCTCGTTTCGCCACCCTGCTTCCAGGACTGCCAGCCGTACGACTGCACGTGCGTGCGGTAGCGCAGCGAGCCCAGAGCCTGGGCACTGCGACTGCGCTCGACCTCGTCCTGTACCCGGCGCACGTAGTTGAGCTTGTTTGCGTCCACGCCATGTACCGCGCCATACACCGCGTCGTAGGCGTTTACCTCACCAAACCCGTATGAGTCGTCCCAGCCCGAGGCGCCAAGGTCGGTCGCGGTGGCATACAGGGTCTCCATCGCGTCCTTGGACGAGAGCGACGGGTTTGCCGCAAACATGAGCGCCAGGACGCCCGAGACCTGCGGGGCCGCCATCGAGGTGCCCGAGCTCTGCGCATAGGTACCCGCACCACTGGTGGGAACCGTACTGTAGATGTTGGTGCCAGGTGCCGAGATCTTCTTGCAGTACGTCCCGGACTTGTTGTAGTTAGAAGCGGACGCGCGTGTCACGCCCGTGCCCGTCTGCTGCAGGTTGATTACCGAGACGACCGTCTGGTAGTCGCCGGGATAGCTCTCGTAGGGAACCGATCTGCTGGTGCCGCTGTTGCCCGCGGCGGCCACGGTAACGATGCCCTTGGCGTAGGCCTCGTCCATCTTCTTAAGAAGTGCGTCGTCGGACTGGATCGTGCCCACCATGGACATGCTGAGGTTGACCACGCGCACGTTGCGCGCGCTCTTCTTGCCCATAACGTAGTCGTATGCCCGAAGCAGCGTTGCCGTATCCGCCTGGCCGCGCGAGTCGGTAACGCGCACGGGCATGACGTTGGCGTTGTACGAGACGCCCGAGATGCCACGCCCGTTGTTTGTCACGCCCGACACGATGCCTGCCACGTGCGTGCCGTGCTCGTAGTCCACGCTGGTGCTGGGCGCCACGTTGTTCGACCCGTTCTGCGCGTTGTAGGGATCCACGATGTTGGCCTTGAGGTCCTCGTGGCTCACCATGCACCCCGCGTCGAGCACGGCCACCGTAACCGCGTGGTTGGCCTTGGCAATCCCCCAGGCTTGCTCGATTCGTATGCTGTCCAGCGCCCACTGCTCGCCCACCAAGGTGTCGTTGGTGTTTGCCGCGGTGGTGAGCGCGACCCCGTCGCCCTGGCCGTCCTCCGTCACCACCGACTGAGCCGAGAGCGCATCAGGGGCGGCATCCTCCTCAACGACCACGGCATCGGGCTGCTGCGTACCCTCGTCTGTAACCTGCACCTCCTGGGTGTCCTGGTCCGTCTGGCCGCCCGTCTCGCCTTGCTGAGCCGCATCGCCCTCAAGCACGTTGACCTCCTCGGTACCCTGCTCGGCAACCTCGTAGAGGTAGTTGGGCTGCACGGCGTCCACCACACCCTCGTCCAAGAAGTCGTTGGCCACCTGCTCGATGTCGTCGCTGTTGGCAACCACGCGCAGGGTGCCTGGCACGACCTCCTCCACCTCGGTGGCCACGCCTTGGGCAAGGATTGCCTCGCGTGCCTGCTCCGTGTCGTCCTCGCTCACCGAGACCAGCACCGCCTCCTGCTCGCACGCCGTGTCCTGTGGCATCACGAACTCCTCGGGGGCCAAAGCCTGCCCCTCCTCGTCGCCCGTGTACTGCTCAGGCGCGGGGTCGTACTCGTTGAGCTCCGCCTGTGCACGGGTGACGAAGGCCGCCGTGGCCAAGACGAGCGCGAGCACAAAGGCAGTCATAGTGGGCCAGATGCGTCCGCGTGGCGTTGTCATTGTTGCGTCCTCTCTGCTGTTGGTGGCAGATACTTGGAGCCATTACTATAGCGCTCCGGTTTGAAGCGCTCGTGAACGGGCTGTGACGGGCCCTCGCCCGACGTGTGGTGCTCGGGGGACAGTCCCCCGGTACAACCTATTCGGCTCACTCCTCGCCACGGACGGGTCTTCTCATCTCCTTGACATGGGAGCGGGCGTGCTTGGCCTCCAGGCGCTTGCGCACCGAGGCTTTGGTGGGCTTGGTCGCCGTGCGCGGCGTGGGCACCTTGGCGCGTCGTGCGAACTCCTCGCGCAGCTTGGCCAGGCAGAGCTTGCGATTTCGATACTGACTGCGCGACTCGCGACACACCACCACAATGCCCGTGGGCACATGGCGCATGCGCACCGCGGAGTCTGCCGTGTTCACGCCCTGCCCGCCGGGGCCATGCGCGTGGAACGCCTCGACACGACACTGACGCTCGAGCTCGTCCAAGGGCAGCGCGGCAAGGCGCGCGAACTCGGCACGGGTGGCCGCGGGACTACGCGTTGGTCTCGCCCCACCATGCGGGGCGTCTGTCGTCCTTTGCAATAAGACCACCTCCCACACACACGAGTCCGTCGTAGATGACCGCCGACTGTCCCGGCGCGACCGTGCGCACTGGCTCCTCGTACGCAACGCTCACACCCGAGTCGTCCACCTGCACCCAGGCCGGACGCAAGGTGCCCGTGTGACGGGTACGCACCAAGTACTCACCGTTCGCGGGAGGCTCGCCACCAATCCAGTGCACGTCCTCCAGTTGGATCCGGCGCGTCCAGAGCCCCGGGCTGTTGCGATCGTCGGTCACGTACACGACGTTTTGCTCGACGTCGGTGCAAACCACGTAGCGGGCGAGCCCGCCGCCCAGGTTGAGACCCCTGCGTTGCCCCACGGTAAACAGAAACGCCCCGTCGTGATGTCCCAGGACCTCTCCGGTCTCCCAGCTCACCACGTCGCCCGCCCTTCTTTCCAGGGCATCGAGCAGGAAGGTGCGCAGGCCGACTGGACCCACGAAGCAGATGCCGTCGGAGTCGGGCTTGTTCTCTATGCCCAGGCCGCGCTCGGCGCACATGGCGCGCACCTGCTCCTTGGTCGCGATATCGCCCACGGGAAAGAGCGTTCCGGCAAGCGCCTCGGCTGGCACCCGCCACAAGAAGTACGTCTGGTCTTTGTGCTCGTTGGCAGATCGACGCAGCTCGATTTGGCCGACGGGTCCTTGTGTCACGCGCGCGTAGTGCCCCGTGGCAATGAGGTCGTAGCCGGCCTGCCGCGCGCGCTGGGCAAACGTGCCAAACTTGATGGTTTGGTTGCACATCACGTCGGGGTTTGGCGTATAGCCGTGCGCGTAGGCATCCACCAGGTAGTCCACCACGGTCTGCTTGTAGTCCTGCTCGCAGTCCCACACCTCAAGGTCGATGCCCAGCGTTACGGCCACGCGCTCGGCGTCGGCGAGGTCATCTGTCCAGCGACACCTGAACCCGGGCAGGTCGCGCGACCAGTTGCGCATGTACACGCCGGTAACCGCATAGCCCTGCTCACGCAGCAACGCCGCCGCCAGCGCCGAGTCCACGCCCCCGCTCATTCCCAGGCACACACGTCCCAACACGACTGTTCCTCTCAACGTGCGCCGCTACGCGCGGCGCCGCTCCCGCTCGGCGCGCACGCACGACACGATGGCGGACGTGGCATAATCCACGTCCTGCTCGGTTGTGGAGCGGCCCATGGTTATGCGCAGGCTGCCCATAGCAACCGAGGTGGGCACGCCCATGGCCAACAGCACATGGCTCACGCGCATCTTGCTCGCCGCACAGGCACTTCCCGTGCCCACATACACGCCCTTGCGCTCCAAGAGCACAATCAGGCGGCGCGCGTCGGTGTCCGCAAAGCTCGCATGCACCAGACCGGGCAGACGCGATGACGCCTTCTTGGGACCCGAGAGAACCACGTCGGGCACGGCATCGCACAGCTGCTCTCGCATGCGGGAGGCAAGCTCGCGCAGCCGGCGCACCTCCTGGCCACGCAGCTGCTCGGCAAGCTCCAGCGCACGGGCCATCCCAACGGCGCCCGCCACGTTTTGCGTGCCCGAGCGCACGCCACCCTCCTGACCACCACCCAGGACGAGCGGCCTGAGCGCAACGCCGTCGGCGTGCCACAGGACGCCCACCTGCTTGGGTCCATACGTCTTTGCCGCCGAGACGGTAACCAAGTCCGCGCCCAGCGTGGAGGTGTTGAGTGAGACGTAGCCTGCCGCCTGGGAGGCGTCGGTGTGCAGAAGCAGTGGGCGTCGCTCCCCTGCCTCCAGACGTCGCTGCCGCTCGGCTGCCACTACGCGGGCGATAGCACGCAGCGGCTGGATGGTTCCCACCTCGCCGTTGGCAAGCGCTACGCTCACCAACTCCGTTTGGGGCGTGATGGCCCGCGCCACGTCGGCCGGATCCACCAGGCCCGTGCCCGAGACACCCACCAAGGTGGCACCGCGCGCTTCGGCGCAGGCAAGCACGCTCTGATGCTCGATGGCACTGCACACCACGTGTCCGTCGCAAGCGGCAAAGGCCAAGTTGTTGGCCTCGGTCGCACCAGCGGTAAACGTTATGTTGTCTGCGCGCGTGGCCAGCACGGCGGCCACGCGCGCGCGGGCGCGCTCCAAGTCGGCGTTTGCGGCCCTAGCCACCGAGTAGGGCGCGGCGGGATTGTAAAAGCGCTCGCAAAAGTACGGGGTCATCTCCGCCAGCACCTCCGATGCCACCGGCGTCGCCGCTGCATGGTCCAAGTACACCTCTGTAACGCGGTCACCCATCCCGTACCCCAACTTCCCATTCCTTGGCACGTACGCAAAAAGGGACCGAGTCGCCTCGGTCCCCTTGTGTTCTGGAGGCGAAGCCCGGATTCGAACCGGGGATAAAGGCTTTGCAGGCCTCTGCCTTACCACTTGGCCACTTCGCCATGTATTAAAAAGGCCGATTCTAGAACCGGCCGGAGAATACATGGAGCGGGCTACGGGGTTCGAACCCGCGACCTCAACCTTGGCAAGGTTGCGC
>JAUMWN010000026.1 GCA_030529625.1 Coriobacteriales bacterium | reverse complement strand
CCCCTCCGGGATACGTGGGCTACGACGAGGGCGGCCAGCTCACCGAGGCCGTGCGTCGTCGCCCGTACAGCGTGATCCTGCTCGACGAGATGGAGAAGGCACATCCGGACGTGTTCAACGTGCTGCTGCAGCTGCTCGACGACGGTCGCCTCACCGACGGTCAGGGTCGCGTGGTGAGCTTTAAGAACACCATCGTTATAATGACCAGCAACGTGGGCTCTCAGTTCATTGCTGCCGCCAACATGGTGGAGGATCCCGACGAGGTCCAGCGCCAGGTAAACGACGCGCTGCGTCAAACCTTTAAACCCGAGTTTCTCAACCGCATCGACGACGTGGTAGTGTTCCACGCGCTGGGTCTTGGCGACATTGAGCGCATCGTGGACATCCAGCTCGCCGACGTGCGCGAGCGCCTGGCCAAGGAGCGCATCGAGCTTGAGCTCACGCCTGCCGCCGTGCAGTCGCTGGCATTCGACGGCCTCGACCCGGTGTATGGCGCCCGTCCGCTCAAGCGTCTCATCCAGCGCCAGGTGGTGGACAACGTAGCCAACCTCATCATTGCCGGCGAGGTAGGCGAGGGCGACACCGTGCGCGTGGACGTGGGTCCCGATGATCGCCTGTTCGCCGAGCGCGCATAGCGAACTTGCCGTGGGGTGAGAAAAGGGGCCAAACCTCTTTTCTCACCTCGCATCGCCTCGCTCTGGGAAAAGGGGCCAAACCCCTTTTCTCACTTTGAGGGTCTGCCGGGCGAATCGCCGCCTCGGCGCGAAAATGGTACACTCGGGTGCATCCGTACGTACGAGGGGGCTATCGTGAAACCCATCGACCGCATACCAGATCCCCAGGATGAGCCGGCGCCCAAGCCCAAGCCGGCGCACATGGCCACGCCGGCGTCTGCATCCGTGCCCAAGACGGAGCAGATGCCCAGGCCCGCGCCGACCGTGGAGCCGGTTGCCCCCCAGGTGCCCAGTGACGAACCGGTGGTCCCCCAGGCGCTCAGCGACGACCCGGTGCTTGGCGACGGGTCTGTCACACGCGAGGGTGTGGGCATGTCCAAGTGGCGCGTACACAAGCTCAAGGAGGACGAGCTTGTGGGCATGGTAGAGCCCGAGGGACGTGGCAGGCGTGCCAGAAAGGCCCGCAGGGCGCACGCGAAGTCCCGCAAGGCGCGTACCGGGCGCAGCAGGAAGTCCCGGGGGCGCGTGCGCGTGGTGGTTGCCATGCTGTTTGTGCTCTTGGCCATTGGCGTGGTGTATGCGGGGATCACGTACTCGCTGGAGATGTGGGGCGGCAAAACGCTGCCCAACGTGGTGGGCAGCTCCCAGGCAAAGGCCGAGGAGACGCTCGCCGAGAAGGGCTTTGTGGTGGAGAGCACCCAGACCCTTGCCGACTCTACCGAGGGGCACGTGGTGTCCATGGAGCCCGAGCCTGGCGACCGCCTGCCCAACGGCTCGACGATCTACCTCACCGTTGCCAAGAGCCGCATCATCCCCGAGGTGGAGGGTCTTTCCAAGGAGGAGGCGGTCGAGCAGCTCGCGGAGGTGGGCGGCACCAACATACGCTACGAATGGCGTGACGTGTTGGAAGACATGGACACGATCCTTGAGGTGCGCCCGTCGGCCGGGTCGGTGTTTATGAGCTCCGACGAGATCGTGTTGGTGGTCTCGCAGCGTCCCAAGGTGCCCGATGTGGTGGGCAAGACCGAGTCGGAGGCTCGCGAGGTTATGGAGAAGCAGGACTTCCCCGTCACCTATGAATACGAGGAGTGCGAGGACGACGAGCGCCTCATGGTGCTGGGCACCGATCCTGAAGCCGGCGAGGCGGTGGGCGACGAGGGCGTGACGGTACGGGTGGGAGACCCGCTCCTGGAGGTCACGAGGCTGGCGGACTACTTTGACGCCAAGGGCTCGCACATCAACGATTTTCTCAAAGACAATGGCTACCGGCAGGAGCTGGGGGAGGTGTCGGAGGACAACCACATCTCCGTCCGGTACAAGGACGATGAGGGAGACCTCATGTCGTTCGTATCCGATCCCTGGTCTCACAAGGTTGAGGGGGAGTCCGGTTCCAACGACGACGTGATGGACGACGGGGCCGTCATCGAGGGTGTGCGGCTTTCGGCGACGTTTGCCAAGCCTTCGAGCGGCAAGAAGAAGGACAGCTCGAACACGAAGTCGGATTCGGGTACGAGTACGAGTACGGAGTCGAACAAGGAGACGACCTCGGAGGCGAATGCCAGCACGGAGGCGAGCACCAATAGCGAGCCCAAGTCCGAATTCCGGTTGACCAACCCCACAGTGGGCAAGAGCACGGCAAACGAGGTGATGGAGCGCTGTGGCTTCTCGGGAATCGAGGGGTCGTGCACGCAAACCGACATCACCCTGCCCAAGGGCACGCCCAACACGGGCCACGACTTCTACTGCTGCTATGGCGAGACGGGCGCCTACGTGTGGACAGTGCTCGTGCAGGAGGTAAGCACGGGCTCAAACGGCGGCAAGGCGGTAAAGGTGGTGGCAACCTGCGCCCCCAAGTCGGCCTATGCGGTAATCGACATGTCGGCCTTTGGCAACAAGATCTGTGACTTTGTGGCGTACTGGGACGAGTACGCGAAGTAGGAGGCGCATATGACAAGCACTGAGCAGGACAAGGGCATTGACGAGCGCGACGTGCCGTTCGTGCGTGCGCAAAACGAGGACGACGACGGCTACGACCCATACTCCGACCGACTGCCACCCAAAGAGCCCCTCTTTGAGGAGGATCCCTGGAGATAGGGGGACGTGTTGGGCGCATCGTGAGCACATGGGAAGAGGTACCTTTGGGACATGGCCATGTCCCAAAGGTACCTCTTCCCATACGGACACGCGGGAACGTGTCGCGAGGTCTAGGCGTTCTTGATGATGAGCTTAAAGGCGATGACTGCCACGATTAGCAGCACAATAATGATTGCCGCCATAATGGCGCGCGACTTGATCGCGGCGCTTCGCTCCCTGGATGAGAAGATCTGGCGCTTGCCCTTGGGAATCTCCAGGTATTGCCCGTAGTGTAGGTCGCGCTGCAGCTGCGGCATCTTGCCACGGGACCTGCTGTAGGCAGTTCCCGAGAGCGGGTTGCGACCCCGCACCGTTACGTTGGAGTCATGCGTAAAGCTCTGCGCGTAGGTCTCGTCCTGCTCGAGGTCGTTGATGGCCTCCTGCGTCTTGCGCGGACGAGGTTTGCGTACGTACGGGGTTCGTGTGGGTGTGTCCTGCGCGCTATATTCGATTTCGTTGTCGTCCATGCGGGCGCCTCCGAATGATGTTCCACCATAAATCACTCCTACTATAGTGTGTGTCGCGCGCTGTTGCACCACTTTTAGCCCAATAATCCCAAAACGAAACATCTAGCTTTATGAAAACTGCGTTTTTGGGTCAATATCTATACATAGGACGCTTAGATTTGATGAGTATGTGAAGCTGAGAAAATCTTGGTTGTCGTGAATAAAGCTGCGACATGGGGGAATAAGAGGAGTGTACGAAGAACGGACACCCAATACCGGGTCGTCCAGATCGCAAAGGAGAGTGTCATTATGTCAAGCATGGTTCCCTATGATCGCTATGGTCGCGCCGTTCGTCGCTCGTTCCCGTTCAACGACTTCTTCGACGACTTCTTCACGTCGCCTCTGGTCTCCGCATCCAGTGACGCGGCGTTCAAGATGGACGTGGAGGACGCGGGCGACGCCTATGTGATCTCCGCGCACCTCGCTGGCGTGAACCGCGACGAGATTGACGTCGAGCTCAACGAGGGCCGCCTGTCCATTACTGTGGACAAGAAGGAGACCGAGGAGGACAAGGGCAAGAACTACCTCCACAAGGAGACTCGTGAGTGGAGCGCGACGCGTGGTGTGTACCTCAAGGACGCTGCCGTCGAGGGCCTGTCGGCCAAGCTCGAGGATGGCGTGCTTACGGTGAATGTGCCCAAGCAGGCCGAGAAGGCCAACGTTACCAAGATCGCCATCGACTAAGCGTGTGGTAGCGCAGATTTGGGGAGTATGCCCATAAGAGAGCGGCATTCCCGCCATACCAAGGGGCTCGCGTTTGCGCGGGCCCCTTTCCCGTTTGGAAGCAGGATCGCGTTCGTCGCGGGCCTCTTTCGCGTCACCACACCACGAGCGGCCGGTCCTGCGCGCTGGCGCACACGGTAAGCAGGCCGTCGGGTGTGCGCGCCTCGGTAAAGGTGGTGTTGGCCGGCTCGGCGCCAACTGCGGCCGCCAGCGCGCGTACGGCAAGGCTCGGTCGGTTGTTCTCCTGGGAGAGGTGCAGTGCTACAATCGTCTCGGTGTCGCTGGTAACGAGGTCTGGCAGGACCTGGGCGGCTTGGTCGTTGGAGAGGTGGCCGGTGTCTCCGGCAACGCGTGCCTTGAGGAAGGCGGGGTAGGGGCCGCTCGCCAGCATGCGCGGGTCGTGGTTTGCCTCGATGCCTAGGATGCGGCAGCCATAGAGCGCCTCTATGGCCTCGTCGGTAACGAAGCCCGTATCGGTGACCCAGCCAATGGCATCGCGTGGGTGCAGGGGGTCGTCTGGGGAGGGCACCTCAAACCGAAAGCACATGGGGTCACACACGTCGTGCGACGTGGGAAACGCCCGCACGCGCATGCCCGCGACCTCGAGCGTCTGGTCGTGGTCCACCAGGGTAAAGGGCAGGTTGGCAAGGTGGCGGCGGCCCGAGGCGGTTCCCGCGGTGGTGTATACGGGGCCGCCAAAGTGGTTAAAGAGCACGGTGAGCCCGCCGGTGTGGTCGCCGTGCTCGTGGGTGAGCAGGACGGCCACCACGTTGGCCAAGTTGCAGCCCACCTCGTCGGCGCGCTCATGGAGCCGCTTGCGTGACAGCCCACAGTCAATGAGGACCGAGCCATGCGGCCCCTCCACGACGGCGGCGTTTCCCTTGGAGCCGCTGGCAAGAACGTACAGGTGCATGCATGGTGTCATGGAAGGCCTTTCGTTGGATTGGGCGCCAAATGGCGGGGTTATTATCTGAGGGTCCCTAGTGTAGCGCGTGCGCGGGACAAGTTGTCGTACACTGTAGCGGCGACGTGAGGAGGAACACATGCCCAGCGTGAGTAGAAGATACGCCTCCGGAGAGGTGCGCTTTGACCGACCGTCCGGCCAGGCCGATCCTGAGCAACGGGCACCGGTCGTGCTCATGGTCTCGGGAGGAGCCGACTCGACGGCCCTGCTCGTGCTCGCCGCCACCTCCACGCTCGACATCGACGATGGCCGGGGGTTGGCCCGCATCGCACGCGAGCGGCTGCACGTGCTGCACGTGAACCACCAGCTGCGCGGCATCGACGCCCAGGAGGACGAGGAGTTCGTGCGCGACCTGGCCAACCGCTACGGCGTGCCCTGTACCATACAGCGCGTGGACATCCGTGCGCTCACGGCCGCCCAGGGTGGGCAGGGCAACGCCGAGAACACCGGGCGAGAGGCGCGCTATGCCGCTGCCGCCGAGCTGGCAAACGAGCTGTCGGCGCAGTTTGGCACGCCACGCTCGGCCGCGCGCATCGTAACGGCCCACACCGCCAACGACCGGGCCGAGACCTTCTTTATGAACGCGATTCGCGGCACGGGCCCGGCGGGCCTGAGCTCCATCCCGCGCAGGCGCAACCGCATCGTGCGCCCCCTGCTCGACCGCACGCATCGTGAGCTGTGCGACCTCTTGCGCATGCGCGGCATCGTGTGGCGCGAGGACGCCACAAACGACGACACGCGCTACCTGCGGGCGTTCGTGCGCCACGAGGTGATGCCGGTCGTCGAGCAAAGAAACCCCCGCGTTACCGCAAGCCTCTCCAAGACCTGCGACATTCTCTCCGACGAGGACGCCTATCTGCACGCCCAAGCGGCCCGGGCGCTGCGAGACCTCACGCATCGAAGCGGCGAGGGGGTGCTGTCGCTGGACGCGGCTCGACTCGCCGCCTCCGACGTCGTGATCGCACGCCGGGTGGTGCGCCAGGCGCTGCTTGCCCTCTGTCCGGAGGTTCGCCTGGACGCCCGGCACATCGAGGCGGTGCTCCGTCTGGTCGCGGCTGGCCACGGCTCGGTGTCGCTGCCGCTTGCCATCGACGCGCGCGTGGTGTATGGCATGCTCTTCCTAAGAGCGGGCCAGACAGACGCGAGCCATGGGCTTGACGCCTCGTGGCTGGACGTGCCGGGGGAGCTGAAGCTGGGCGCGGCGCGCAAGCTTCGCGCGCGGCTGGTGAGCATTGATGCCACAGACGATGCGGAGCTCATGGCGCGAGCACACGGGGCCGAGTGGGAGGGGCGCTCGGTGCTGCTGGATGCCCTTGCCTGCGGTGTGGACCCCACGGTGGGCGGACGTCTGTGGGTGGACGGTCCCAGCGAGGGCGAGGTGCTGTGCCCTCTAGGCATGCACGGGCAGTCCAAGCTTCTCTCGGACCTGCTGCACGACGCGCGCATCCCGGCGGCCGATCGTCCAAGCGTGCCGGTGGTGCGCAAGGGGCCGCGCGACCAGGTGCTGTGGGTGTGCGGTGTGCGTGCCGACGAGCGCGCCCGCGTCACCAACACCTCACGCTGCCTTCTCGAACTCACGCTGCTTTAGCCGCCACCTGCACTGGGGGGACAGTCCCCTGAGTTTAGGGGACTGTCCCCTAAACTCAGGGGACTGTCCCCCCAGTGCAGGTGGCGATGTCGGCGGGCAGCGCGGAAGAGTACCATAGGGGCAAAGCCTTTGTTCGAGGAGCGACGATGGATGAGAAAAGCTACTTCGCGCACGTGACCATACTGCGCGACGAGCTCGTGTGCGCGCTGGGTTGCACGGAGCCCATTGCCGTGGCCTACGTTTCGGCGCTCGCGCGCGCCGCGCTGGGCCGCGAACCGGAGCACCTTGCCGTGCAGTGCTCGGGAAACATCGTAAAGAACGTGAAGTCCGTCACGGTGCCCAACTCTGGCGGACAGCGCGGCATTGAGGTGGCCGCGACGCTTGGCGCCATAGGCGGAGACGAGACACGCGCGCTGGAGGTGCTCCAAAGCGTGACCGAGGGCGACCGCCAGCGCTGCCGCGAACTCGTTTCGGCTGGCTACTGCAGCATCTCGCTTGCCCAGGGCGTGCCCAACCTCTACATACGTGTGGTTGCGACGGCGCGCGGGCACGAGGCGGTGGCCTGCGTGCGGGACCGCCACACCAACGTGACGGAGCTCACCTTTGACGGCGCCCCCACCCATGCCCACGCCATCGTGGCCACCCCATGCGACGGGCCGGGCGCAGGCGATGTGGCGGGCACGGGTGAGGCGACCCAGGAGTACACGGGCGACTGGCCCCTCTCGCTTGCCTCCATCTGGGAGTTTGCGCATGGGATGCAGCTCGAGGACGTGTGCGAGGTCATTGGCAGGCAGATCGACCTCAACGAGGCCATCGCGGTGGAGGGGCTCTCGGGCAGGTGGGGTGCCAACATTGGCCGCACGTTGCTCAGTACGCGCCCCAACGACATAACCTGTCGCGTGCGCGCGCTGGCCGCAGCAGGGTCCGACGCGCGCATGAGCGGCTGCCCCCTGCCCGTGGTCATTTGCTGTGGAAGCGGCAACCAGGGCATCACCTGCTCGCAGCCGGTGGTGGAGTGGGGGCGCGAACTGGGGCGGCCCAAGAACGACATCATGCGTGCCGTGGCGCTCTCGGACCTGGTGGCCATCCACACTAAGCACTTTATTGGCGAGCTCTCGGCCTTTTGCGGTGCCGTGAGCGCGGCGTGCGGGGCGGGTGCCGCCATCGCGTGGCTGCGCGGCGCGACGTTCGAGCAGTACCAGGCGACCATCGTCAACACGCTGGCAAATGTGGGCGGCATCGTGTGCGACGGCGCCAAGCCCAGCTGCGCCGCAAAGATTGCCTCGGCGGTGGATGCCGCCGTGCTGGGGTGCGACATGGCGCTGCTGGGCAACAGCCTCCACTCGGGTGACGGCCTCGTGGCGGCAGATCCCGAGCAGACCATCCGCTCCATGGGGTACGTGGGCCGCGTGGGCATGCGCATGACCGACGTGGAGATCCTCAACCTCATGACCGGCAAGACCTGCGTGTGAACCCGCGCTCGGGGGACAGTCCCCTGTGTTTAGGGGACAGTCCCCTAAACACAGGGGACTGTCCCCCGAGTGCGGACGGAGGGGGAAACTTGTGAGGACTGCAAATAGTCGCAAAGAGTGCTTGAAATCACCCGTGCCCAAACGCTATTCTTAAGAGCGCATGACTGGGACGGTCATGCACCCGTATCTGTTGGCCCCCGAGTACATGTTGGTTTCCAAACACCTATTGGCAGCAACCATGACGACCGGGGCCCCGTTTTCGAAAGGGGTCCACCTTTGAGTGAGATTCAGAACTCGTCCATCTTTTCCCTGGATGATGTTTCCGACGACGAGCTTAACCAGCTCATAGACGGCACCATCACCGACTTCGACGAGGGCGACCTCGTTACGGGAACCGTCGTCAAGATCGAGCATGACGAGGTCCTCCTGGACATTGGCTACAAGTCCGAGGGCGTTATTCCCGCCCGCGAGCTCTCCATCCGCAAGGATGTCGATCCGTCCGAGATCGTGGGTCTGGGCGACCAGATTGAGGCGCTCGTTCTCCAGAAGGAGGACAAGGAAGGTCGTTTGATCCTCTCCAAGAAGCGTGCCGAGTACGAGCGCGCCTGGAATCGCGTCGAGGAGCGCTTCCAGTCTGGCGAGAACGTCGAGGGCGAGGTTATCGAGGTCGTCAAGGGCGGTCTTATCCTGGACATCGGTCTTCGTGGCTTCCTGCCTGCCTCCCTGGTTGACCTGCGCCGCGTGAAGGACCTTACCGCATACCTGGGCACCCGCATCGAGGCCCGCGTCATCGAGATGGACCGCAACCGCAACAACGTCGTGCTCTCCCGTCGCGTGGTGCTCGAGGAGGCCCGCAAGGCCGAGCGCCAAGAGATCCTGTCCAAGCTTCGCAAGGGCATGCGCCTTACCGGCACCGTGTCCTCCATCGTGGACTTTGGCGCCTTCGTGGATCTGGGCGGCATCGACGGCCTGGTGCACATCTCCGAGCTGTCCTGGAACCACGTGAACCACCCCTCCGAGGTCGTCAAGGTCGGTCAGGTCGTGGACGTCGAGGTGCTCGACGTGGACCTCAACCGCGAGCGCATCTCGCTGGGCCTCAAGCAGACCACCGAGGATCCTTGGCGCTCCCTCGTCAAGAAGTACCCCGTGGGCGCCATCGTGGAGGGCGTCGTTACCAAGCTCGTCTCGTTTGGTGCCTTCGTGGACCTGGGCGATGGCGTCGAGGGCCTGGTGCACATCTCCGAGATGGCCGGCAAGCACGTCGACCAGCCCGCGCAGGTGTGCTCGGTGGGCGACACCGTGCAGGTAAAGGTCATGGAGATCGACCTCGACCGTCGTCGCATCTCCCTGTCCATGAAGGCCGCTGCCGAGACGCTGGGCGTGGAGATCGCCGTCAAGCCGCTTGAGGGCGAGGAGCCCGAGGCTGCCGAGGAGGCTCCCCAGGCCGAGGCCGAGGAGGCACCCGAGCAGGAGTAGGCTCGCTTCCACAGGCAACGAGCATACCGGGGCAGGCTCTATGGGGCCTGCCCCTTTTGCGTCGCGTGAACCCTGGCATTGTTTCCACTTGGTGCCAAAAGCGACGCGGGTTGCTGGTTGTGGCAAAGTACACAAATACTTCCGGCATATGTGCACCACCTTGCACACAGAGAGGAACAGGCATGACGCGCAAGATCCAGATATTCGACACCACACTCCGCGACGGGGAGCAGTCCCCCGGAGCGTCCATGAATCCCCAAGAGAAACTCATCGTGGCACGACAGCTCATCCGTTTGGGCGTCGACGTAATCGAGGCGGGCTTTCCCGCGTCGAGCCACGGAGAATTCCGCGCGGTGGAGGAGATTGGCTCCCTTGCCGGGGACTCCTGCGTGGTGTGTGCCTTTGCGCGGGCAAACGAGGCCGAGATCGACCGCGCCGCAGAGGCGCTCAAGTCCGCCCGTCGTCCCCGCATCAACACCGGCCTGGGCGTGAGTCCGCAGCACCTGCGCCACAAGCTGAACATGACCGAGGACGAGTGCGTGCAGCGCGTAACGCAGATTGTTGCGTATGCCAAGGGCCGGGTGCAGGACGTGGAGTTCTTCGCCGAGGACGCGGGCCGCGCCGACCAGGAGTTCCTGGTGCGCGTGCTGCAGGCGGCGGTGGATGCGGGCGCCACGGTAATCAACGTGGCCGACACCTGCGGCTACAGCCTGCCCGAGGAGTGGGGCGCACGCATAGCGCATGTCGTCAGCAACGTGCGGGGCATCGAGAACGTCACGCTCGCGGTGCACACCCACAACGACCTGGGCATGGCCACCGCGCTGGCACTTGCGGGCATTCGCAATGGCGCCACGCAGGTGGAGTGCACCGTAAACGGCCTGGGCGAGCGCGCGGGCAACGCGGCGCTCGAGGAGATCGCCATGGCCATTCGTCTGCACGGCGAGGAGTTGGGCGTGCATACCGACATCCGCACCACCGAGCTCACGCGCGCCAGTCGCCTGGTGAGCCGTGTCACGGGCATGAGCGTTCAGGCCAACAAGGCCGTGGTGGGTGCCAACGCCTTCGCGCACAGCTCTGGCATGCACCAGGACGCCGTTCTCAAGGCACGCGAGATCTACGAGATCCTGGACCCGGCTGAGGTTGGCGCCGTGGGATCCGAGATCATCCTTTCCTCCCGCTCTGGGCAGGCCGCGCTGCGCCATCGCCTCAACGAGCTTGGCTACTGCTTTGCCGACGACGAGTTCGACGACGTGTACCAGCGCTTCCAGGAGATCGCGGAGCAAAAGAAGGAGGTCTACGACGAGGACCTGGAGTCCATGGTCCAGGAGCGCTCCCGCGACGTGGCCGCGGTCTACACGCTCGACGCGCTGCAGATTCAGTGCGGCGACCCGCTGGTGCCTACGGCCGTTGCCACCATCACCGACGAGGAGGGCAACACGCGCGTGGTTTCCGCAACGGGAACCGGCCCAGTGGATGCTGCCTACAAGGCCATCGACCGCGTGCTCACGGTGCACGGCGACCTGGAGGAATACGCGGTAAAGGCCATCACGCGCGGCATCGACGCCATCGGTGAGGTGGTCGTGCGCGTGAAGTCGGCCGACGGCAAGCTGTACACCGGCCGCGGGTCCGACACCGACGTCATCGTGTCCAGCGCCAAGGCATACGTAAACGCCATCAACCGGATGATAACCACGCAGCGCTCCCGTGAGGGGTACTAGGCGCTCGCGAAAAGCCACCCGTGCGCGGGGGATAGTCTGAGTATGAGCTGCTCTTCTTGCGGCGCGAGCAAGAACACACCTGAGAAAAGGGGCCAGACCCCTTTTCCCAACTCGGGATCCGCTGCAATCTGCAGTGATGCACGGGTCCGGTGCCGGCGTTTGCTGAAAACTGCAGCGGTGCGCAGGTCGGGAGTCGAAATCTGCTGAGAACTGCGACGGTGCATAGATTATCTGTGCACCGTCGCAGTTCTCAGCAGATTTTCTCGGAGAATCTATGCACCGCTGCAGATTGCGACAAACCCCCAGCGCCCGGCTGTGCACCACTGCAGTTTTCAGCAGATACTTCAACCGAAGGGACTAAGGGATGAGCCTGCAGTTCGGGGCGCCCTAATCTGCGGATGCCCGCGTGCGGCGGTCGGACGGTTCTGCCGAGGTCTTCGCGAAGAAGAAGGTCCACGAAGCTTGAGAAAAAGGGCTGGGTGTATTGTCGGATACGCCCCCGCACCCAACAAGAAACCATCAACCGGATGATAACCACGCAGCGCTCCCGTGAGGAGTACTAGGTGCTGGCGAAGGCCGCCCGTGCTCGGAGGCTGTCCCCTGAGTACGAATTGTGCCTCTTGCGGCGCGAGCAAGAAACAAAGGGCAAAGGTAATCCGTCAAACCGCACGGGAGCATCGAGTTAAGGAGGGAGACGGCGCCGGGAGCGGTGTCGTCTCCCTTCGCTCATATCGATATACGCCATGCCCCGTTACGCCACGCATCCGCGAATTCCGACAGGTGACGATAGCGCATGGCGCTATGGCATTTCCCAGGTTCGAGCCGCGGGATTCCACTGGCAGATGGTCTATACGCATGGACGCTGCCGCCTGCTCGCGCATTGCCGCGACGGCGAGGCCGCGACTGAAGACCACAAGCGTGCTAACGGGATGGGGTTCGAACAGCCATACGAATAGTCGCAACGCTCATCAAGGCACGGTATAATTGATTACGTAGGATTGCGCTGGGTATGTTAGCGGAAAGGAGGTGCCATCATGGCGACGTCAAGTCTCATCGATAACATCAGGATCAATAACCCAAAAGTGATGGAAGAGTATGCAGCGGCAATGGAGGTCGCCGAGAGAGAGCCGATTGCGCCGCTGGCCAAACCCACCACCGCCAGAAGGATTACTGACCCCGCCGAAATGAAGGAGATCATGCTCCGCGGAATTAAAAACTGGGGCGGGAAATGATCATTTCGGTTATGAACGTGAGGGACATGCTCATTGACTCTCATGAGGACATCGTGAAGAGCTACATCGAGATGTTCTCTTGCGAAAAGCATCGCGATGACGGAACGGCGAGGTCTCTGAATCCCGATATCGAGCATTTCCTACACTACAACGCCATACAGTTTGCCAAGATGAAGACAGCAGTCACATACCTTGTGATCGATTTGGAGGACGGGGCGCTTCTGGGATACTTCACGCTGGCGCATAAGCCATTGTGTGTTACGGCGGATGGCCTGTCCCGTAAAGTTCGGGATCAGTTGAAGTGGTTTTCAAAGCTGGACGAATCCGAACAGTCCTATACGGTTTCGGCGTTCCTGCTCGCCCAGTTTGGCAAGAACTATGGCGTCGAAGACGGGAAGAGAATCACCGGGGCGGAGCTGATGGCGGTGGCCATGGAACAGCTGCGTAATGTGCAAAACCAAATCGGAGGCACATTGGTCTATCTGGATTGTGAGGCGAATGCGGGTTTGATTCGGTTTTACGAAGGCCAGAACTTCTCGTTGTTTGGAGAGCGGCTTAGCGAAAATGACGGAAAGCGGTATTTACAGTACTTGAGTTTCGTGTGACGATAAGTGCGGTCGAAGCTGGCCAAAGATTGCGGTAGGGGGCTTGACAGCCATGCGTTATAACGCCATGTTCCTCACGGCACGGCACGGCATAGCCGGATAGCTCTCCCGAGACAAGACCATCGTCATTTACGATCAATATAGACCATGCGTCTGAGCCTAAGGCAACAGTCGACGCTTCTGATGGTGAAAGAGCAGAAGCAATTCCGACAATTGCTTCAATCAAAGTGTATGGCTCTGCCACGCCTGTGGCTTCGCATAGTGTGACTGTCACTCCCGGCAGCAATATGACAAAGACTACGGATTCCGGCGCTGAATCACAGACCGGTCTGTCCGGCGCAATGACGCCAGTAGTCTATACTGCCAATGACGGACATTACTTGCCGGAGAATTACAGCGTTTCCGCTGTCAACGGAATCTCCGTGACCCGTAACAGCTACACGCAGATCACGGTTTCCGGAATGCCGACTGCGGATGTGAGCATCAAGGTTCCGGATGCCGAAGCGATTCCCACCTACGAGGTGACCTACAGGGTGGTCAACGGGACGTGGTCGGACGGCGGTACGGCGGACAAGACGGAGACGGTCCAGAGCGGGTCGAGGCCCGCCAGCGTGCCCGACGGCATGAAGGCGGCCGAAGGGTACGAGGGCGGGGCCTGGGACACGGATCCGGCAGCCGCGACCATCACGGGCGCGACGACGTTCACCTACACCTTCACGAAGAAGGACGTGGCCGTCCCCGACGCCTCCGTCACCGCACACGTGCGGCGCATCGGCTGGATGGACCCCGTCACAGACGGCACCGCCGCGGGCACCACCGGAAAGTCGCGCCGCATGGAGGCGCTCACGCTCAGGCTTCCCGACGGCGTCTCGGGCGGCATCGAGTACCGCGGCCACATCCAGCGCTCCGGCTGGGAGAAGGATTGGAAGGCCGACGGAGCGGAGTCCGGCACCACGGGCAAGTCCCGCCGCGTGGAGGCGGTCCAGATCCAGCTCACCGGCGAGGCGGCAGACGCCTACGACGTCTACTACCGCGTGCACGTCCAGAAGTTCGGCTGGATGGCCTGGGCCAAGAACGGCGAGGAGGCAGGCACGCAGGGCATGAGCCGCCGCGCGGAGGCGATCCAGGTCGTGCTCGTGGCCAAGGACGCGCCCGCGCCCGACGCCACGTACTAGGGCGTGACGCAGCAGTACGACAAGGCTTTCGTGAAGAATTAGGGCCGACGCAAAGGCCAAGCCGTACTCGGGGGACACACCTCTTCGAGGTATGTCCCCCGAGTACGGCTCTCCTCTTCCCGTCGTTCACCGCGTACACTTTTTGCGCGTGGAGACCCCCACCGCGTACACTAATCCGCAATTAGTGTACGCGGTGGGGGTTTTCTCGGACGATTAGTGTACGCGGTGCACCTGGGAAAAGGGGCTGGGTGCATTGCCGGATACGCCCCCGCACTCAAGAAAGCATCAACTGGATGATAACCACCCGTGCTCAGGGGACTGTCCCTCCAGCGCCGCTTCCTCCTCGCGCCGCGAGCAAGAATAAGCAAAGACGAGCAACGCGCTGTATAGACTTGGCAAATGGCCCCGAAATCGGGGTCATTTTTTGTGCCTGTAGGCGCTTGTGTAGCTTTTTGGCCGAACGCGGCAGCGTCGCTACCTGCGGTTATGCACGATAGCGCGCAATTGCTGCGATATATGCGTATGCGTGCTGCGAGCTTGGCTCAAAAAGATGCGACTGCTGCGCACCTGCGGCCGTATGCTCGTGTGCACCGATTGGGAGGTGGGCCGATGTCGTCGTTCGCCACGCATGCACACACAGATCAGAGTGGGAGCAAGCCCCAGGGCGCGGGTGGCGCTGGGGACATGCGCACGACTGGCGTTGGCTCGATCGTGGACGGCAAGTATCGGATCATCGCCCAGATTGGCGAGGGGGGCATGTCGTGCGTGTGGCTTGCCCAAGACGAGCGCCTGCAAAAGCTCTGGGCCATCAAAGAGATACGGCCCAACGAGCAGGGTGTTCGCGGTGCCATGATGAGGAAGGCGATCATGGACGAGGCCGACTTTCTCAAACGCCTCGACCATCCCGCCATACCGCGCGTCGTGGACATCATTGACACGGGCAGGACGACCTACGTGGTGATGGACTACGTGGAGGGCCGCTCGCTCGCACAGATCATGCGCCAGACGAAACGTCCCTTCTCGCAGGAACAGACGATTGCGTGGGGACTGCAGCTGTGCGACGTGCTCGCCTACCTGCACGCACGAAGCCCGCAGGTGGTGTATCGCGACCTCAAGCCGTCCAACGTGATGCTGCGCGAGGACGGCACCGTTCGCCTCATCGACTTTGGCATCGCCGTGGAGGTGGGGGTCCAGAGCCGGGGTCTGGGCGGTCGCCTGGGTACGCCGGGATACGCGGCCCCCGAGCAGCTGGCCCACGGCCAGCCCAGCGTGCTCGCGACGCCTGCCATGGACGTGTATGCGTTGGGAGCGACGCTCTACACGCTGGTCACGGGCCATGTGCCCAGGCGCGTGGTGGGTGAGGGCGGACAGGCCAAGACCGTGTTTGGCATGCGGCCCATACGGGAGTGGAACCCCAAGCTCTCGCAGGGCCTGGAGCGCATTCTTGTGCGGGCCACACAAGTTGACCCCGCCCAGCGCTACCCAACCATAGAGGAGATGCGCTACGACCTTGAGCACCACGAATGGCTCACCGACGCCTGGCGGGTGGCCCAGCGTCACAAGGTGACGGTGTTCAAGAGGTGGCTGGTCGCCTCCCTCGTCTTCCTGTTCCTGGGAGTCACGGGCATGGGCTGTGGCTTCTTGCTGCGGCAGGCGAGCTACGAGGGGCTCATGCAGGCGGCGGCGCTTGCGTCCACAGACGATGCCGACGGGCACGCGTCGCCCGCAGAGACGCTCTATGCGCGGGCCACAGACGTGGGTGCGGGACGGGTCGAGCCCTTCTTGCGCATGGTGTCGCTCTATGAGCAGGACTTTCGCTTCTCGGATGAGGAGGAGCGCCGGATGCGGGCGCTTCTGGCCAGCAACCCTCCTCGCCAGGATGACCCTCGCTACGCTGAGTTCTGCTACGCCATGGGGGTCTGCTACCTCAGCTACTACCAGATCGATCAGAGCGGCGGGTCGGTGGGAAACGCGGCGCTTGCCAGTGCCGAGCATGCCCAGCCCTGGTTCGCCCGTGCGCTTGCGGCCTTCGACGAGCAGGGTCGGGGGGCCCTTGCGCCCAGCGACAGGCAGGCAGCCGTTGCCTACGAGCGAATATCGGGGTTCTATGGTCGCCTCACGCGGTCTGGGATTGAGGGCCGGCCTGCCACGGATGAGTACCTGGAGCTGTGGGAGGCGCTGTACGCCTCGGTAAAGCGCGAGGTGAGTGCGCCGGCAGACGAGTGTAGCGTGGAGGGCGTGCGGGCACGCCTGTGTCAGGTTGCCGCAGAGGTGCTTGCCTCACCGTCCTACCTCGCGGGATTCGCGCGGGCAGGCATACGAGAAGAGCAGGCCCTGGAGCTCTTGGCGCTTTCCCGTGACTGTCTGCTGGGCCTGGACGGCTTCTTGTCCTCACCCGAGCACGTGGCGGTGTACGGTCCCGTACTCCAGGAGACCACGTCGTCCTTGGACGTCGCCGAGCAAAACATCGCAAACGTCTACCAAAACCCGGTGATGCGCATGGCGCGGGAGGTGAGCCCAGATGATTGACGTCTGCTTCGTTGCTGCCTACGTGGCGTTTGGCCTTGCGGCACTGTGTGCCGCCTGCGCCCTGCGCTATGCCGTGCGCCAGGACCTGCGTGCCGTGCTCGACGACCTGTCGGGCAAAAGACGCGCGCAGGGGCTTGAGGAACTGGCAGGTGCGCGGGCAATGGCCGCGCGCGAGCTTCGAGTTGGGAAAGACGTGCGCGGGAGCTGGCAGGTTGCCTTGGAAGACGGCAGAGAAGCCCAGGGTGACGGGGACAGTGCGAACGCCGGCGATGCGGGTGCGACCGAGCTGGGGTATGCCGAGGTGCGGACCGAGCTTGGGACATGTGCCCCCGCACGCCCGAATGGCGTTGCATCGGCAGGCGGCCAGGACGGCTTGACAGATGACGGGGAGGTGCGGTGATGGAGGCGCGGGGCAAAGGAAGGTGGGCATGGGCGCACAGGCGAGGCGCAGCCAAGCGCATGCGGCACGGTCACGGCGCGCTGGCAATCGAGCTGCTCATGGCGCTAGCTCTGGCACTGTCGCCGGCGCAGCTTGCGATTGGTGCCCTCAGTCCCGCGGGCGAACGTGGATCTGCAGGTACTGCGCCGCGGGGCAACGTAGCGGCCGCAAAGAACTCGGCCTTTCAGTCCACACAGGGAGATGAACCCTCACAGGGCGGCCAGCCCGCGGGAGGACCTTCGGGCGAGGAAGGCGAAGGCAACGAAGGCGGCGACAACGGCGGTAATAACGGTGGTGACAACGAAGGAGAGAACCCGGGGCAAGACCAGCCCGCAGTCCCTCCGTCCGTGGAGGTCACCTGTGATGCGTGGGATGCCTGCAGGCTGGTGGCCGACCGCGCCTACGCCGCCACCTCGATTGAGCTGCAGGTGAGCGTGGAGGCAGACGACCCAAACCTGCAGGAGAGCACCGTGTGCGGCATTCCAATCGTCACCCTCGTTGAGAAAGGCCAGGGGCAGGAGCGAACGACGGACGGGCTTCTCTGCTTTGCCGGCTGGAGTGCAAGCGACGACGAGGGCGGCCGCACGCATTGCCAGGGAACCATAGAGCTGCGGGAGGGCTCCTACCAGGCAGATTCCCTGGTCCAGGTGGCAGACGAGCGTGGCGAGCGGGCCAGCTTTGCGGCGCTTGCCGAGCAGCAGGTGCGGCTTCTGGTGGTGGACGAAAGCGCCCCGCGCGTTGCAATCCTGGGCGTCGCCGACGATGCGCAGCTGCGCGCTCCCACAAACGTGGTCGTGCAGGTTCGAGACGAGCGCTGGGACGAGGTCGCAGACTTCGACGGGCATCAGGTGGTCGTTACGGTTACCAAGGACGGCACACCCGTACAGGAGGTTTGTGCGGCAGGCGATGAGGCCAGCCAGGCCGACGGCGGCAGCGACTACGCCATCACCATCCCCGCGCGTCCGTCTCACGAAGACGACGGAGTCTACGGAATCGTCGTGCGTGCCGCTGACCTTGCGGGAAACGAGTCTGCGCGGGAGTCGCGAACCGTGGTCGTGGACACCACGCCTCCCCGGCTTCAGGTGGACCTCTCGTTTCCCGCCGCATGCGCGCAGGTGGCAGACGGCGCGCTCTACAAGTCACCGGTGATCGCCCGCGTTCTGCTGTGGGAGCACAACCTGTCACTTGCGGACCTCGCGGACGAGCAGGGTCCCGTGAACCTTGCGGTGCAGGCCACGCGCGGGGGAGTGGCCCGCATGGTGGACACGGGCGCATGGGAGCAGGAGGACGACCATTTCGTGCGTCGCGTGTGCTTTGCGAGCGACGGCACCTTTGCCTTGGAGGTGCGCGGCAGGGACAGGGCTGGCAACCCCATGGTTGGCGGCAAGAACACGCACGTGGACGAGTCCGGCGCCTATGCGTGCGAGTCGTTCGTGATAGATCTCACCGACCCCGTGATGAGCATGACCTGCGATCCGGCGCCGGATACCGTCCCCCAGTTGGCAGGTCGTGCCTGTTACGCCAAGCCCGTACGCGTGGAGGTATGCGTCCAGGACAGGAACTTCGATCCTGAGGCATCGACCATCACCAACTCGCTGGGAACAGACATCGTTGCCGATTGGAGTGTGGTGGGCGAGCAGGACGGCGTGGTAACCTACGCGGCGACGTTGGTGTACTGCGAGGAGACCTGCGGCCTTGGCGCGGGATACAAGCACGTGGAGGCCCTGGCCTGCGATCTGGCGGGCCACGAGGCGCAAGACCTGGCGGATTTCGTGGTGGACCAAACGGCCCCGGTCGTGCAGAGTGCCGATGTGAGCAAGCGTCCCATCGCCCTGTGGCCAACCGCGCAAGGTGGCGCCCCCGTCTACTTCTACCACGAGCGAGACGGCATGCCCACCACACTGTCCCTGTCGCTGGGCGATGAGTTTGGCCTTGCCGACGCATGGGTGGACGATCCCGACGGCGCCTATTCCGGCAAGGTGGGGCCGGTTGCGGGCAAGACGAGCGCAACCATAACGCTTCGGCTCAAGGACCATGTGGCGCACGACGCGCACCACGACACGGCGTTCGATCGGGACGTGCGCCTGTTCGTCCGCGACGTTGCCGGAAACGTGCGCGTGTGGACGTTGGGCGGCAAGGGCGGCGTGTATGCGGACCGCACGGAGGATGCGTGGAACGTCTCGCTGGGTGGGGAGAGCATCCATCCGCAGGCGCTGGTCAACGACATCGTCGCTCCGCAGGTAACGCTTTCGGGCGTCTCGGCGCGCGAGTACTACGCACAGGAGCAGCAGGTCGTGATCTCGGTGGAGGAGGACGGCTTCGCGTGGCTGCAACGGCTCGATGCCGGACGCGTGGTGGCAACCGTCACCAAGCGCGCGGGCAGCGCCAGCGGCGAGCGCACGTCCTGGGACATTCCCGTCTCCTCGTTTACCGGTGCTGCACCCAGCTACGCGTGCGCGCAACCGCTTGCAGACGACGGGCATTACGTGGTTACCGCACAACTCACCGACGCGTCGGGCAACGTGTCGGCACCCAGCATGATTGAGGAGTTCACCATCGATAAGACCGCCCCGCTCGTCTCAGTTGAGTGGGACAACAACGACGTGCGCAACGGCAAGTATTACCGCGCTGCCCGCACGGCAACCATAACGGTGATCGAGCACAACTTCTCGCCGCAGAACATGGCCATACGCACCACGGGCTCGGTGGGCACCTGGACGGAGGACGGAGACACCCATCGATGCGACGTGAGCTTTGCGACAGACGCCACGGCAGACGCGCCGCACCAGCTGCGTGTGGAGGGCACCGACCTTGCGGGCAACGCAGCCGCGCCCTACACCTCGCCCAACTTCGTACTCGACACCCAGCCGCCTGTGGTGAGCATTGGCAAGGTCACCAGCACGTCGGACGGACTCGTCGCCGACTCGCCAGAAAGCGAGCTTTTGGACAGGTCCGCGTTCGCGCAGGCATTGCGGCCCATCGTGCGCTGTGCCGACGAGGCAAATCTGGACGTGTCGCGCACGTCGGCAACGCTGCGCTGCGAACGTCGGCAGACCGCAAGCGAGGACGTGGACCCAACCACCATGCCGGGCAACAACGAAGTGGGGTATGCGTGGCAAAACCTGGGCATGGACGAGTCCGAAGGTGGCTATCGCATGGACGGGGACGGCATCTACACCGTCACGGCCCAGGCGGTAGACCTTGCGGGCAACGAGTCACCGCAACAGACGGTCACCTTCTCGCTCAATCGCTTTGGGTCGACGTTCTTTGTGGAGGGAGTCGATGATTCGTCCCTGGACTCGGGGGACTCGGGACGCGCGGAGCTGCTCACCGCCCCTCCCCAGATTGTGGTGCACGAGATAAACGTGTGCGGGCAGGCAGACAACGGGGACGCCCAGGACGCGCATCTGGTGACCAAGGACCACGCCTTTGCCACCACGCAGATCGTCCGGACCGACCAGGCGCAACAGACGGGGTACACGTTCGAGCTTGCCCAGGACGAGGGGGACGACGAGAACCCCGACGGATGGCGTGAGTACGTGTACACCATCGCGTCGGGCAACTTTGGCAAGGGCAGTGACTCCGACTACGGCGACGGCGGGCAGGGCCTGTATCGCGTGGACGTGAGCTCGGTGGATGCGGCCGGAAACAGGAACACGACCGCCGCCTACTGGAAGGCAGACGCAAATCAGGAGGCGAGTCCGCACTCCTCCACGGCCTCGTTCGTGCTCGACGAGGAGGGTCCTGCCATCGAGGACGTCACGCTGCCAGATCCCGTGCGCATAAACGACTCGGGTGAGGTGTGGTTCTACGTGCACGACGAGGTGGGCAGGGGAGACACGGTCCAGGCCTGGGTCGACGGACAGCGGGTGGACGTATGGCGGGAGGGTGCAAACCAGCCGGTGGCAGACGGCGAGCTCGCGGAGCAGGGACGCTATTGGTGCCGCGTCGAGCCACGACCCGCCTGGGTGCCCAGAAGCCTGCGAATCGAGGTGGCCGACTACACGGGAAGCGACGAGCGCACCTGCAGCTACCAGACGCACGGGTTTGTGTGCACAGCCGGATGGCTGGAGGCGCTCGTGGCGCTTGCGGCAGTCGTTGCCGCGATTGGGTGTACGAGGCTGGTGCATGGGGCACTGGCCCGCAGAGTGAAAGGTGGAAGGCATGGCTGGACAGATTAGGATCACGCCGGACCAGATGCGCGGACGGGCGAACGAGTACCGTCGCGAAGCCGAGAACGTGCAGGGGGTCATCGGCCGCATGGACTCGCTGCTCAACCAGCTGCAAAGCGAGTGGGAGGGCGCGTCGAGCAAGGCGTATGCCGCACGCTTTGGTGAGCTCAGGCCTGGGTTCGTGCGGGCGCGCGAGCTCATTGACGAGATCGCCCGGGCACTGGACGGCACGGCGCGCGCCCTGGAGGATACCGACGCGCAGCTGGCGGCAAGCCTGAGGTAGGTCAGGACACTCAGGGGAGTATCCCCTGAGTGTCACCCCGTGTCCGCTAGGGAAGAGGCACCTTTGGGACACTGGGGAGGGCATGTCGTGGCGCAAGGGTTTTGCCAGACGTGTCCCAAAGGTAGCTCTTCCCTAGCGGACACACTGAGGCCGCGCCTCATGAAGCGAGATGAGACAAACCACGAACCCGAACGGAGGTGACCATGTGTCGAACGCTGTTGCTCACGCTGCAGGGCAGGGACACGGCAAAGACGTTTTCGTTTGACGAGCGCGTTCAGTCGGTGCTGTGGATTGGCGAGCACGAACCCTGCAGTGCGGCCGGCGCCTTGGTGTGCGTGGAGCGCGCGGGCCAGGCGCTCCTGGTGCGCACGGCCGCGCCAAACGTGCGTCTGCTGCTTGCCGGAAACGAGCAAGCCGAGCTGCGCTCCGTGGCTGTGGAGCGTGGAGCAACCACCATGCTGGGAGTCTTGGACCAGAAAAGCGGGCGGCAGTCGCGACTCTACATACGACCGCTCGCCAAGGGCACGGCAACGTTTTGCCGCTACGCGATTGCTCAGGGCACATCGCTCACCATCGGCCGCGACGACACGTGCGACGTGGTGTACGAGAACCGCTACCTTTTGGGTAGGCACGCCAAACTCTCGTGCACCGAGCGGGGATTCGTGCTGGAGGACCTTAAGCGTGGGATGGGTACGGTGGTAAACGGCTCGGTGCTCAACCCCCTGCTGCCGCGAGAGCTCGTGGCCGGAGACGTAATCTCCATACTGGATCTCACATGCATGGTGGGACGCGACATGGTGTGCATCAATTGCCCGCCGGGGCTTCGCCTGTCGTCGCTGGAACAACTGGCCGTGAAAGGCACCCATGGCACCACACGTATCGTCGTGGCACAGGCGGGCGACCCAGCGTCGAGCGCGGAGACCTTCTATCCCGCGCCCCGCCTGGTGCCGTCGGTCCATACGCGCGACCTGCGCGTGGACGAGCCTCCCGCACATGCCAAGCCTGTGGTCCAGCCCGCCATCGTCTCGTTGGGTCCGTCCATGCTCATGGGCATGAGCTCCGCCTTCATGCTGCTCAACGCCGTCTTGGGCATCGCACGGGGCAGCGACATGCTCTCGGTGCTGCCGCTGGCGGGCATGTCGGCAACCATGCTCGTGGCCTCCGTGGTGTGGCCCACCGTTGCCAAGTCGTATGAGAGACGCAGGCGTGAGGCCGAGGAGCTACAGCGCAACCACCTGTACGTGTCGTATCTGGACAGCATAGAGTGTGCGCTGGAGGCCGAGGCGCAGGCGCAGCAGGACATCTGTCGCAGACGCATGCCCTCGACGCACCGAATTCTGGATATGGTCCACGAGCGGTCTCCAGAGTTGATGAGCCATGCGAGTGGACAGGACGACTTCCTGCATGTACGCCTGGGCATTGGGGACTGTGCCCTTGATGCAAACCTGAGCTGGCCCCAGCGAAAGCCCTCCCTGCACGCGGACGACATGTGGGATCGGCTGCAGGAGCTCGCCAGCCACCCGCCTCGGCTGCGGGACGTACCCATCGCGCTGGACCTACAAAAACATCGGGTAGTGGGCGTCATCGGCTCCAGAGCCCTTGTGTGGGAGATGGTCCGCGGCGTGCTGGTGCAGCTTCTTGCCGGGTGCAGCTACCGAGAGCTCAAAGTGATTCTGGTCGCAGACGAGCTCGAGCGGGACGAGTGGGGCTGGATGGTCACGCTTGCCCACCTGCAGGCAGATGATGGGAGTACGCGCCTTGTGGCGACGACGCCGGAGGGCATGCGTCGCATAGACCGCATGCTCGAGCACAGATGCCGCCACACAGGCGAGCCAGATGTCGGCGCCGAAGGGCGTGCCCCTGCGCACTGGGTGGTGGTGTGTGCCAACACAGAGCTGGCCAAACGGTCCGAGGTGCTGCTGGGCATCTCCGAGCGCAGGTCGTGCGAGGGGATAAGCCTGCTGTTTATGGCGTCGCAGCTTGTGAGCCTGCCCCGCTCCTGCTCCCGTATCGTCGACTTGCGTGGAGGTGTGCCAGACGTGGGCTTGCAGGAGCAAGGGCACCGGGAGGCGTGCAGCACGCGGGGCGCGTGCATGTTCTCGCGCGAGGACATGAGCCAGACGCTGGTCGCCTTCGACCCCGACAGCCTGGTGACACAGGCCCAGGCACGTTCTTTCGCGCTCGACCTGGGAATGATTCGCCTGGAGGCAACAGACGAGCTTGTGGCAGGTGCTCAGGCCAAGGGCTTTCTCGAACTGTTCTCGGTTGGGTGCGTGGAGCACCTCAACATTGGCACGCGCTGGCGCGAGCACGATCCGTCTCGATCCCTGAGCGTTCCGCTGGGTGTCAATGGTCATGGGGCTCCCATCTGCCTGGACCTGCATGAGGACGGCCAGGGTCCCCATGGCCTGATCGCGGGCACCACCGGGTCAGGCAAGTCGGAGCTCATCATTACGCTGATTCTGTCCCTGTGCGTGAGCTACGCGCCCGACGAGGTTTCGTTTCTCATCATTGACTACAAGGGTGGCGGGCTGGCCGGCGCCTTTGACGGGGAGGGACGTCGCCTGCCTCACCTCGCAGGGACGATCACCAACTTGGACGGTGCGGCCATACGGCGCACGCTGGTCTCGCTGCAGAGCGAGCTCAGGCGCCGACAGCGCGTGCTCAACGACGCGAGGGTGCGCACGGGCGAGCCCACCATGGACATTCGCAGGTACATGAGCCTGTATCGCCAAGGCGTGCTTTCTCAGCCGCTTTCGCACCTAGTGGTGATAGCCGACGAGTTCGCCGAGCTTCGCCAGCAGGAGCCCGAGTTTATGGAGGAACTCATCACGGCGTCGCGCATTGGCCGGTCGCTTGGCATCCACCTGCTGCTTGCCACGCAAAAGCCTTCGGGTGTGGTGAGCGATCAGATATGGTCCAACGCGCGGTTCAAGCTCTGCCTCAAGGTGGCTGACGCCATGGACTCCAAGGAGATGGTGCGTCGCGACGTGGCGGCAGCATATGTGCGTCCCGGGCAGTTCTGCCTGCTTGTTGGCTACGACGAGGAGTTCTGCGAGGGGCAGTGCGCCTATGCCGGTGGGGCCTACGTGCCGCGGGAGCGCTTCGAGCCACGACGGGACCTGAGTGTGGAACTGCTGGACGGTGAGGGAGTGGTCGTTGCCCGAGAGGAGCGAAGCGAGTCTGTGCCCGGTGCGCCTGCGGAGCTCGACGCGGTGCTGTCGCACCTGTGCGAGCAGGCGAGCCTTCTGGACGTGCGGGCAGGGCCGCTGTGGATAGAGCCACTGCCCGACTCCCTCTCGCTCACGGGCTTGGACCGGGCGTGCGGGCGGGAGCAGGAGGCGCACCTGCCTGTGGCGATTGGCCTTGCGGACGACCCATGGAACCAGCGCTACCGACGTCTGGAGGTGGACCTGGACGAGGTGGGCAACGTGCTGCTGTACGGTGCGCCAGGACTGGGGGTGGACCGCTGGCTGTGTGCGGTCGTGGCCTCTGTGGTGCATGTGCGTCCAAGCCGCTCGCCCTGGCTATATGGCATCGACCTGGGGCAGGGGGAGCTCGCAAGCCTTGGCGAGCTGCCGCAGTGGGGCGGCATGGTGAGTCTGGGACAGACGGAGCGCATGGAGAACCTGCTTTTCCTGCTCGAGCGGGAGCTCGTGCTACGTCGTGAGGGTGCGCGCGACCGTGACGCGCAGGCGGTCGTGCCCATCGTGGTCGCACTGGCAAACCTTGCCGCGTGGATGGACGAGTACCCATCGTTGCAGGAGCGTCTGGAGAGCATCGTGCGCGACGGACCGCAGTTTGGCATTCACCTGGTCGCGTCGACAGGAAGCGTGCTGGGCACAAGCATGCGATTGCGCTCCCATTGCGGCGCGGAGTTCGCCATGCGACTTCACGATGAGGCAGACTATGCCATGCTGCTGGGCGGCACCGATGGCGCGAGCCTTCCCAAGTCGGGGATGCGGGGCCTGGTGCGTCTGGACGGCCAGGTGCTCGAGTTCGTGGGTACCCACGCAACGGTCGACGAGATTGCCTGCATCGCCCAGGCGGGTGTCCCTGGCGACACGTTGGCTCCGCCGCCCATTCCGCACCTGCCTACCCACGTTACTTCGGCCCATCTGGTCGACCGTGCCTCCTCGCGCCTCCTGCCCATCGGCTTGCTCAAGGCCGGTGCCCAACCCCTGTGCGTGTCCGTCGACCCGTCCCGTCCGCTCGTCGTGGCAGGGGACGACCCCGAGTCGCTCGGTCGCCTCGTGGAGGCGCTGGCGTCCATGCTTGCGCGCGATGCGGTGCGCCATGTCGTGGTGGGCGCTGCCCGGGAGTCTGGCGTACCTGCAAGCCTGGACCCCATGGCGCGCCCGGACGAGTGCCAGCAGCTCGTCTGCGCGCTTGCCGATGGCTCGTGCGAGCAGGACGTGGTGGTTCTCTCAAACGTGCTCAAGCTGATGGAGACGCTTCCTGCACCTGCGGCTGAGCAGCTCAAGGAGGCTCTGAGTCGTCCGGCGCATGCTCGGCGCACCACGCTGGTGCTGGTGATGGAGGGCTGGCGCGCGGCCTCGGTGTACGAGCCGTGGCTCAAGGCGTGCATCTCCTGCGGTCCCTGCGTGTGGGTGGGAAACGGCTTGCTTGCCCAAACGCTGTTTGCTCTGGTGACGCCAAGCTCGGCGTATCGAAAGGTGTTGCCTGCCATGGATGGCTACGTGCTCGACCGTGGGCTGGTGCAGGAGGTGCGTCTGGTGGAGCCGAACGAGGGGGTGGACGCCCATGGTTGATAAGGTCCTGCTGCTCGTGCGCCTTCCCGCAACGCAGCGCACCTTTGAGCTGCGCGTCTCGGCAGACCTCACGGTGGGCCAGGCGGCTGGCATGATTGCGCGTCTTGTCCAGACCAGGGAGCGGGAGCGCTACTTCGCGGGAGACGACGTGGGACTCATGCCGCTTGAGGGAGAGCATGCGGGAGAGCTCTTGGATGCAGATGCCCGCGTGCGTGACTTCGCGTATGAGGGGGTGATTCGCGATGGTGCCCTGTTGGCTTTGGTCTAGTGCGTCTGGCGACGAGGCGGGCCCATGCGGGCATTAGCCGCTGGTTGCGGGGATGGTATGTGCGGCAAACGAGCATTCGCTTGCTTGTCCAGGGAGGTGGTGTGACATGAGGGTGAGCGTGCAAAACAACCGGCGCAGGCGGCAGCGCCTGCTGGTGGTTCGCGGAAGCAGGCAGGAGCGGATGGTTGGCGTTCAGGCACGCGGCCTTATGGAGTCGGACGAGCCAACGCTGCTTCCCCTGGCGGCAGAGCCTGCGATGAGAGGTGGCAGGCCATGGATTGTCTACGACGCCTTGGGGTGCGTGAGCGTGAGGTCACGTGCGAAGCAGCTCACCGCGCTCGATGTTCAGCGCATCTGCTGGGATCTGCTCAGCGCGACGCAATGGTGCGCCAGGCATCGCTTTCCCAACACCGCGCTGCTGTGCGATGTGCGCTATGCCTGTCTCACGCCGGACATGCACCTGCGCGTGGCGTTCGTGCCCATCGACAGGGGCCCACGTGCGTTGGGGGAGTCGCCCCTATCGCTGCTGGCATGGCTGGACGCGCTTGCCATCAAGCGTTTTGCCAATCCAAGCGACGAGGTGCTGGTGCGCGAGCTACATGCGCTGGTCACGAGGTCGTATGGCATCTTCTCGGTCAATCGCCTTGCCGCGTTCGTGCGTGCGGCATGCGGGGAGGAGCCAGGAGACCTGGACCGTCCCGGCGATGGCGCACGGCATTGGCTCGTGCGCGCAGACACGGGCGAGTCGTATCCGCTCGAGCTTGGCAGGACGTATCTGTTGGGGCGTGACCGGTCGTGCGACATCTGCATTCGTGGCGCAAGGCGGGTGAGCCGACGGCATGCGGAGGTCACCTGTAGTGCGCAAGGCGTGCGGGTTTGTGATGCGGGGTCCACGAACGGCACATTTGTGGGAGGAAGGAGGCTCGCGCCGCACGAGGCTGTCTTGGTACGACCTGGCGAGCGATTCGGGCTGTTTGAGGACGTGTTTTGGATAGAGCGTCGATAGGGGGTTCGACATGGGACAGACGATTGTGAGCGATGCGCATGGCTGGGGATCGGTTCGCGAGAGCTTGTGGGGTGGCGTGCAGGAGTACGGCTCGTTCACACCCATGAACATCTATGCGGCACTGCCCACCGCTGGCAGCGCCGACCACGACGGACGCATCGCGCAGGCGGCACGCTCGGGACTGACCAGTTTCGTGGAGCTGGTGCAGCAGGACGCAGACCTCACGCAGCGCATACACGATGCGCTGCAGGAGACCGACGCCCACGCCGCGGCCTCACTGGCAGGCGGTGCGGAAAGATGAGGATCGTCAAGCAGCAGGCATGTGCGGTGTTGCGGAGCGAGGTCGAGCAGCTGACGGCGCAATGCCAGCGGTGTCAGGCACAAGTCGACAAGTTCTCCAGCCTTAGCTTTGGTGGGCTTTCGGGCAAGAGCGTGACCGCCGCGCAGGAGCGCATGCGCATGCAGTCCAGCGTCGCCTCGGCACACCTCGCGTTTTTCCGTGAGCTGGCTCAGGCAGACCGGCGCAACCTGCAGCTCGTCTCCGCCTTGCCCACGACCAGTGCAGGCGTGCTCGACACTCGCGAGGCGCAGCGGCGCATTGAACGGGCACGGGAGTCCATCACCACGCTGCAGGGCCAGCTCAACGAGTCCCTGGAGCGTGCCCGCGCCGCAAACGCGGTGGCGGCGTCGTGTGAGGCGGGCGCCGAGTCCGTCTCGTTCATTGACCTGAGCGGCATCGAGTCGGTGTACTTTGCCCTCATCCAGGCCCAGCGGGACATAATCGCACGCAACGAGCACATCCTGGTGCGGGCCAGCCAATACGAGCGCGAGGCGGCAAGTGCCTATGGAGCCGTGGACACGTCGTATGTGGTCGCGGCGGCCAACAGCGCGCAGGCCTATGTGGAGGGAGGGACCTGGGGCTCCACCACGTGGGTGGCAGGTCTTGCCCTGCATGTTGCCGCCCGCGTGGCAACCGACGACCAAGTCAACGTCGCGGAGCCGTCCCTTGCCAGCAAGTTCATGGCCGGCGACCTCTCCGTAACCACCTCGGTGGCCTCGGGAAGCGTGGCGCCTGCGCCCATGGCCATGGGGCTGCCCGGGTTTATCTCGGCGCAGGGCGCGCTGTTCTCCATCACCGCCTTCGCAAAGCCGTACGGCAAGGAGAAGCGCTCGGATGAGAAGGACAAGGACAGCGCGTCGTATGGCGTTGAGGTCGGTGTAAAAGGAAACGTGGCGGAGGGGAAGCTGAGCCACGACTGCGGGCTGCTGCATACCACACTCTCGGGCTCGGTTCTGGGCTTTAGTGCCACCGGTTCGCTGGGCGTCTCGACGCTATGCGACGGTGAGCACGACCTAGGCGCGGAGGCAAAGCTCAAGGGGACCGCGAGTGCCCTTACTGGCGAGGCCAGCACACGCCTGGGAACCGACGCCTTTGCCGTCCACACCAAGTCCAAGGGCGAGCTGGGCACGGCGTCTGCCGAGGCAGGCGTGCATATTGGTAGTGACGGTCTCGAGGCCGCGCTGGGGTCGGAGGCATACGTGGCAAAGGGCGAGGTCTCCTCGGGCATCACGCTGATGGGCGTGAGCGTGAGCCTCACCAAGGAGGGTTCGTTTGGAGGAAAAGGAGTTGCCGCGGAGGCGCGCCTTGACTCCACGGGCATGGAGGGACGTCTGGGCGCAGGCCTTGGCCTTGGTGCGGGCGTGCGCGTAAAGGTGGACTGGAGCGGCCTGCCCAAGGCGTTGGATGAGATGGGTGTGGGGCCGGCCATGCGGTCGTGGCAGGGCCTTGCAGGGCTCGCGTGAGCCCGTCGATGGTTAAGGGGGTTTGTGCATGTATGAGCAATTGCTTCCGTTGGGGTCGGTCGTCTTGGTGCGCGGCGCGCGCAAGCGGCTCATGATCACGGGGCGCCTGCAGGTGCGTGTGGGGGAGAGCAAGGTGTACGACTACTCGGGCTGCCTGTTCCCAGAGGGCCTCGTCAGCTCGGACTCAGTCGCGTTCTTCGACCACAACGCCATCGAGCACCTGTACTTCGTGGGGTTCCAGGACGAGGAGGAGCTGGCGTTTAGGACGGAGCGGCTGGGCACGTTGGGAGAGCTGTATGTGGACGAGCAGGGAAGAATCGCAGAGCGATAGTGGGGATGCGCGCCGGCAGGTCAGGGCGCTGGTTGCAGAGCTTGCGCAGGGCATGCAACGCGACGTGCGCTTGGCCGTCGCGGAGCTAGAGGAGCAGGCCACATGCTGCGGCGGTGCACAGGCGAGCATGGCGCTTGAGGCATGCGAGCAGTCCACGCTCCGCCTGCGCGCGCTCCTGCAGTCCCTCGACGACCTAACGTGAGGCTGGGGGTGTTTCAAAAAGGGAAGAGGTACCTGTGGGACACGTCCGGCAACCCTTGCGCTGTGGTATGCCTTACCCAGTGTCCCACAGGTAGCTCTTCCCTTTTTGGACACGCGATTCCACGCTTACCGCTTGAACCACGAGCGGCGCTTGGGGGCGCCGCCACGCGATGCGGCATCGGCCATGGGCGCGGCGTTCCAGGATGCGGTGGGTGCACCGTGGACCCTCGTCTGGCACTGGGCCTTGGCCACGGCCTCGTACGCGATGCGGCTTCCCTCACCGTCGCTCACATACTGGCTGGCGCGGTCGGCTGCGATGCCCATGCGCGTGGCCTCTGCGGCTGCGTCGATGTTTGCGCCCAGGAACAAGAACTCCCAGCCCTGCTCGCGCTGACGCCCAATAAGGCGCTGCACCTCGTCGTAGGTGCGGTGGTTGCTCGCGTTCTCCATGCCGTCGGTGATGATCACGAACACCACGTGCTCGGCCCTGTGGTCCTCGGGCAGGATGTGCCGGACCTTGGCGTGGTAGTGCACGGCGTCTCCCACTGCGTCGAGCAACGCGGTGCAGCCGCCAACGCGGTAGTCGCTCTCGCGCAGCTCCCGCACCTGACCTAGCGGCACGCGGTCCAGCTTCACCTCGCTGGTGTTGTCAAAGAACACGATGGAGACGTTTGCCTCTCCCGGCAGCTCCCGGTTCTTCTGGAGAGTGGCGTTGAGGCCGCCTACAGTGTCGGGCTCCAGCCCATGCATCGACCCGCTCTTGTCAACGATGAATACGAGCTCGGTAAGATCCTTCTTCATGATGTCCTCCTTCTTCTTGGCTCCTGCCGTACAAGAAGAAGTCTACGTGGCGCCGCCCCGGCTTTGGTCAACTGGCAGTTGACATTGCTCCGCTTGGCAGACAAAGACAGTTCCCGCGTATGGACCGCGCGCGGGAGGAGACTAAGGGGACTGTCCATCGAGTATGGCCCGCTCGCGGGGTAGACT
>JAUMWN010000087.1 GCA_030529625.1 Coriobacteriales bacterium | reverse complement strand
CTACCAGCCCTTATGTGCGAAATATGTAGGCCTAGGTGTCAAAGACGGGATTATAGGATACTCGCAAATGTCCGTTTGGGAAGAGGTACCCTTGGGACACTGGGCTGGGGTATTCCGTAGCGCAAAGGTAACTGGGCGTGTCCCAAAGGTACCTCTTCCCAAACGGACAGTCCTACGCTTCGTCCAGCTGCTGGCGTTGCACGAGGCCGGTAAAAAACCCGTCTGCAGCCATCAGCTCGTCGTAGGAGCCCTCCTCGACGATTCGGCCCTCGTTGAGCACCACGATGCGGTCGCAATGGCGCACCGTGGATAGGCGATGGGCAATCACCAGGCGCGTGCATGCAAGCCCGTCGAGCGAGTCCGATACGTGTTGTTGGATCACGTTGTCCAAGGCGCTGGTCGCCTCGTCGAACATAAGAATCTTGCGGTTGCCGCACACGGCGCGAGCAATCATAAGGCGCTGCTTCTGGCCACCCGAAAGGCCCCCCGAACCCTCGGTGACGAGGGTATGCATGCCCATGGGCATATGGCGAATGTCGTCGGCAATGCCTGCGAGCTCAGCAGCCTGCCAGGCCTCCTTCTCGCCTGCGCCTGGCGTGGCAACCGTGATGTTGTTCTGTATGTCGCCCAGGAAGAGCTTGCCGTCCTGCATAACGGTGCCAATGGAGCGCCGCAGCGATCGCACGTCGAGCTTGGAGATGTCCTGGCCGTCGTAGTAGATGGCGCCACGCTCGGGTTTCTCGAATCCCAGCAGCAGGCGCAGGATGGTGGACTTGCCACAGCCCGAGGGCCCCACGAGCGCCACGTACTCCCCGCCACGCACCTTGAGCGAGAAGTCCTGCAATACGTATGGGTTGGACTCGTTGTAACGAAACGAGACGCCCGAGATCTCGAAGCTGCCCGACGAGACCTTTGCCAAGGCCTTTGCCTCGCCCACCTCGGGCACTGCCTCCAGTATTGGCTTGGTGAGCTCGAGCATGGGCTGTATGCGCGCTATAGCTGGCGCTATCTGCGAAACGACGCCCACCGCGCCGATGAGCTGGCCAAACGCCGCGTTAAACGACATAAAGTTGGCAACATCAACATCTGTGATGGCAGCCACGTAGTAGATCACCACCGTCCCCACCAAGCCCACCATGCCTACCAGGGCCGGCAACATGCGCAGCAAGTTGGGCCGGTTGTATGACGCGCGGGCGTAGCGCGCATAGCCATCTGCCCACTTGAGGAACGCCCGATCCTCGGACCCCGTAAGCTTTATCTTGTTGATGGCATTGAGCAGCGAGGTGACCAGCCCCGACAGCTTGGCGTCTGCGTTGAGCGCTATGCTGTCGTAGCGCGCGTTGGCATACGTGGATGCCGTGATCGCCACCACGTCCACGAGCACGATGCACGCGGCCGGCAACAAAAGCGACGGCGTGTATATGTTGATCTGGACCAGATAGACGACGGACAAAAGCAGCGAGAGCCCCGAACCAAGGTGCAGCGAGAGAATCTCCAGGCACAGCTGCGTAAGGCTCGTGACGCGTCTTGCCAGATTGCCGGCGGCGTAGTTCTTAAAGAACTGCGTGGGAAGCGTAATAACCCGCGCCATAAACGCCGCCTCAACGCCCATCCCCACCCGCGTTGAGATGCCCTCCATCACCAGGTTGCGACAGATATTGACCAGCGTCTCAGAGATGGCGACGCCCACGAGCAGAATCGCGATGGGAAGGATGAGGTCCGTCCCGCCCGACGGAATTACCGTACCAAATAGAATCTGGTTGGCCATCGCAGGCAGCAGGCCCACGAGCACGACAGCCAAGGCCGCGGCAAGCATGACCACGACGTCACGAACGGTGAGAATAGCAGCCATAAAGCGCAGCAGGTCCGCAAGTGTGAGCTTCTTGGCGGGCAACATGCGGTAGAAGCAGTACGCCTCCTCCCCAATGTGCTGGGCGACCCGCCTTGTGACTCGGCGGCGCTTGCCCGTTGCGGGATCGACCACCTTGTAGCCCAAGATGCCCGCCGGGATGAGCGCCACGCGCTCGCCCGTGTCCAGCATGCCGAGCATTGCGCCAACTGCCCGCTTCTGCCAGTTTGGCCCCAGACAAACCTTGCGCCACATGACGTTTGCGCTCTCACAAATGATGCCCAGGCGTTGCTCGAAGTCGTCAACCGACTTGGGGGGCACATGCGTGGGCTGGGTCTTGTAGTAGCTCAGGCACTCGCCAAGGGCCACGTCCGCGTTATCCATGCCCCAGGGCTGAGACACACGGTGCGAGGTTGGCCCGCTCACGCTCTGAGCAAGCTCGTCATACGCCGTGTTGAGGTTTTGGGAGTCAAAGCGAGCGCGGGTCTCGATCTGCGTCTCGAGCCACTGCAGGTCGTCGTCAAACAGGTTGGGCATGGCTAGTCGCTCCTCACAAGCTTGGCGTACGCACCATCGGCCTGCATGAGCTGCTCGTGTGTGCCCCGCTCAACGACCGTTCCCTGGTCAAGCACCACAATCTCGTCGCAATCTCGTATGGTGGACAGGCGATGCGCCACCACAATGCAGGTGATGTCGCGATCGCGTATTCGCCGCATAACAAGTTCCTCGGTCTTGGCGTCCAAGGCGCTGGTGGCCTCGTCCAAAATAATGATGCTGGGGTCGTTGGCCAGGGCCCGGGCAATTTCCAAGCGCTGAAGCTGCCCGCCCGAGAAGTTGCGACCCCCAGGGAGCACCTGCGTTTGGTAGCCCTGGTCACGCGACAGGACCTCCTTGTGAATCTGCGCGTCCCTACACGCGAGAATCACGTCGAAGTCCGCTATGGAGCCATCCCACATGCGCACGTTGCTGGCAATCGTGTCGTTGAACACCGCGATATCCTGGTCCACCACCGAGAGCGACCCGCGGAGCACCGGGCGGGGGATGTCCTCCAAGGGCGTGCCGCCAAACGCAATTGTGCCCGACCACGGCTTGTACAGGCCGCTTATCAGCTTGGACAGAGTGGACTTACCCGATCCGGAACTCCCAACGAGTGCCACCCACTTGCCGCGCTCCAGCTTGAGGTTAAAGTCCTGGATGATCGGTTCGTCGAGCGGCGAGTAGCCAAACGTCACATGCGAGAGCTCAAGATCTCCCGCGAGCTTCTCGGAACCAAACTCGCGTGCCTGCTCGAGCTCGTCGTCCACGCGACGCTCGGGGACGTCTGCCTCGTAGCGCATAACGTCCTCTATGCGCTCCATCTGCGTTTGCGTCTCCTGCACCGTCTGGCCAAGGTTGATAATTTGGGTCACCGGCACCATAAAGCTGGCGAGCAATCCCTGGAAGGCCAGCAGCGCACCCACCGAGAAGTGTCCTCGCACGATGAGCCAGGTGCCCAACACAAGCACGCCAATGTTGGCCAGCTCCACCAGCAGTGCGGGCGCATTGCCCAGGTACTCGTTTACGGCCACCGTGCGGGCGTTGTCGGAGCCAACGACCGCCTGGTAGCCGCTCCACGTTTGGAAGTAGCCCGTCTCGGCACCCGCCGCCTTTATGGTCTCTATGGCATCGATGCCGGCGACCATAACCGAGTACTCCTTGCCCTGGCTTGCGGCATACTTGCGCGAGATGTTCACGCGCTTGCGCGACATGTAGCGCGCCAGCCAAGCATTAATGATTACCGTGGAGACGCCCAGGCAGGTAAGCGGCACGCTGTAGCGCAGCATTACCAGCAGGTACAGCACCAGCATGGCCGCGTTTATCACCACGGGCGCCAGCTGGCCAATAAGCACCGCGACCACCATCTCGTTGGACGTCTGCCGTTGCTGCAGGTCGCCCACCATACGCTGCTCGTAGAATCCCGAGGGCAGGTGCAGTAGGTGCCGCATAAAGCGCGATGACGCCACCACGGCGGTCTTTCCCTGTATGCGCGTGACGTAGATGGCCGAGAGGGACGTGACGATGCCCGAGGCCAGGGCGAGCGACAGCATGATGCACGCGAGCAGGGTCGCGGAGTCGGAGCTGCCCGAGGGGAGTACCCGATCCAGAAACACCTGAGACAAGGTGGTCGAGGCGATGGAGATGAGCGAGGTAAGCGCCGCGGTCGCGCACACGAACGCGATGGCCGGCCCCATCCCCTTGAGCCGCCTGCGCACGAAGTCGAGAACGGATGGAGGTGCACCCCCAGGTTGGAAGTCCTTGTTGGGGGCAAAGCGCAGCACGATGCCCGTAAACGACTCTGAGAACTCGTCCATGGGAACGCGCAGCTCGCCACGGGCGGGATCGTTTATGTACGCGTACTTGTCGCTGATGCCCGACAGGACCACGAAATGGCGGAAGTCCCAAAACAGGATGCAGGGCAGCTCGATCTTCTTGAGGGCCTCTATGCCGCAGGTAATTCCGCGTGCCGCGAGTCCATAGTTACGGGCAGCCTTTACGATGTTGAGCGCCTTGCTGCCATTCCTGGAGACGCCGCACTCCACGCGCATCTGCTCCAAGGACACCCAGCGCCCATAGTAGGCCAGCACCATGGTAAGGCATGCGGCGCCGCACTCCAGCGCCTCCATCTGCATGACCTGCGGGACTTTGACCCTGCGACGCCTCATGCCGCTCACTCGTCCTTGGGCACGAATAGCGTGATTGGTGCCACGTGGTCGATGGTAATCTTTGCCCCAAGCGGAATCCCCGACGCAAGCTTGGGCGTATCGGCCATCGTGACCTTAGTGCCCCACTTGCCTGGCATGAGCTCTTCCACCAAATAGTCGTTGCCCAGCATCTCTCGTGCCTCCGCGACCGACATGGGCACCTGGTCTATGCTCAAGACCTCGGTATGCTCCCCGCCAACCGCAACCTGGTCGCCCACGTGCACCTTGGACGCCTCGGCCTGGGACAAGAAGCACACCACGCTGTTGTTGAGCCGTACCGCGGTGGCGGGCAAGGAGGTGTTAAACGAGCCAAAGATCGCCCAGGCCAGAAGGCCCACCAGTAACATGACCACCGACAGAAGCATGAGCCACGCACTTGGCTTGGTTACCTTGAGGTACTCGTCAAGGTCGTCGGGATCGCTCAGCTTGTCACGAGCCTGTTGCCTAAAGAGGTTTCTTGGTTCCTGTTCCATATGCGTCTCCGCCTTGCCAACGCCTGCGTGTCTCTATAGTAGCGCTTAGCTGAGAAAAGGGGCCAAACCCCTTTTCTCACTTGCGCGTAAAATGAGAAAAGGGGTTTGGCCCCTTTTCTCAGCGCGCAACGGTTACAGCCGGCTCAGCACGCCGCACACTAGGCTCTCGAACTCCTCGGCATGCTCCTGCGCCGCCTCGAGCACCGACTGATGAGAGACGCCGGCCTGTCCGGCGTAGTTGGCAGCCAAGGTGAGACCGAGCACCTGCATGCCCAGGGCATGAGCTAGGATGGCCTCGCATACGGTGGACATGCCCACATAAGAGACGCCCAGCGTCTTGAGCGCCGCCACCTCGGCAGGCGTCTCGAAGCTGGGACCCAAAACGCCCGCGAGCACGCCCTCCCCAACCTCTATGCCCTCACTCTGTGCCACGTCATGCACGATCGAGCGCAAGTATGGGGGATACACCTGCGCCATGTCCACGAACTCGGTGCTCACGAGCGCCGATGAAACCAGCGTGGAGTCAAAGCCCACCAAGGGGTTGCACCCCGTGAGGTTGATGTGGTCGCTCACCACGCCCAGCCCCGTCTTGGCCATCCCTTCAACTGCACCGGTTGCGCAGGCAAAGACCATCACGCGACATCCCAGATGACGCGCATGCTGCACGAGCGAGGTGACCTCGTAGGCGGAGTAACCCTGGTACAGATGCACGCGACCAGGGTAAACCACCACCGGCACGCCGTCTATGGTGCCCACCGTTGCCTCAAAACTGTGTCCGGCAACCGGGCGGGCCGACATGGGGAACCCCGCTATCTCGCGATAGGGGATGCGTCGCACGGGCTTGACAAGCCCCGAAAGATGACCCAGCCCCGAACCCAAGATAAGGGCAACGGGATGTTCCACGGATGGCACGCAGGCCCGAGCCGTCTTGCTTGTGTTCATGGCAACGCACCCTTCCTTAAAAGCCAAGGCCTTGCGGCCCCTACCAGCACCTACGCCACGAGCGAGCTGAGCTGTACCGTCGCCTGCGACAGGAGCTCGTTCACAAAGGTCGTCCACTCCTTGGAGACCTGCTGCTCGGTTGCCGCGTACTGCGTGTAGGCAACGTAGTAGGCGGCCTGAGCGGCAGAACAGGTTGCCGCGTCGTTGGAGATGGTGTAGTCGGTAAGCGCCTCGCGAAACGCGCCATTGTCACGCGCCCAGGTGTTTGCGTTGGAGTCCCACTCGTCGCCCAAAAGGCCAATCACGTAGGCCGCGTACTCCTCAGAGGGCTCGTCCTCCTTGCCCTCCTCGGGAGACTCGGGAGGCTGGGGCTGCGCGCCGGGCTTTGTTGCGACAACGGACTCCTTGAGCTTGCGAATGGTGGCCGCACTCTGCATCTGCTCCTTCACCTTGTCGGCGCTCATATGATAGCTCGAGGCGATGGTGGCATAGTCGTCGGTACCCAGCGTGTCCCTGGCGTAGGCAAGCGCCTCATCTTCGGTTGCCAGGACGTTGCGCGCGGCCGCCTCCTGCAGCAGGATGTTGTTGCGCGCGATGGAGAGCACGGCGTCGGAGCTGGGCAGCTCGTAGGTACCGTCCTCGTTTTGCACGGCCTCCAGCGATGAGGACTCCTCAATGGCCTGGCGCACCGTAACGTTGGTGGTACTGCCGTTGTAGTCGTACGTGCCCAAGACGGCATCAAGCTCGTCAGCCGTCACCGTGCACTTCCCCGCGAGCGCGCTACTCTTTCCCATGGCCACATGCGGCGCCTCGGGAAGGGGCGTGCGAGAGAACACGAGCGCTCCCAGGCCAAAACCTGCGGCCAGTGCCACCACCAGCAGGATGATGGTCCTCACCAGGGCGCCCTGACCGGAGTTTTGGGCTCTCCGGCCGGAGTTCCGTTTGCCAGCGACTCGACTGGACGGCTGGTTGCTGGCGGCACCTTGCGCGCTGTGCCTCGACACGCTACTCCCCCTCCTGGGCCGCGGCGCAAATCGCCTGAGAATACCTGCGGATCTGTCCGCGACCGTTCTTCGCATCGAATCCCATGCGCGCCACCAGCGACTCACGCACCGAGTCGTCTATGTCGCCGTTCGCAAAGTCGAGCAGGCAGATGAGCATCTCGCGGTACTCGGGGTCGCCGTGATAGCACTGCACGGCCTCGCTCATGAGCGACCACGCCTCGCGGGAGCGGTCCGGCGCGTACATGCCGTATCGGGAGAGGAACCTAAAGGCCGACAGGCGTACCGCCGCCGATCCCTCGTCGAACAGCGCGTTCTCGGCGCCGTCAAAGCCACCCAGCACCACCTCGGGGTACTCCAGAGCGACGACCGAAAGCGCGTCCAGGCACTCCCAGCGCGTTTGCGCCTCGGGCAGGTCCAGGGCCGCCACCAGCTCGTCGGCGACCTCTGCGGCCACCCCCGCGTTCTCGCGCGCCAAGTCGGCCAGTTGGTGCGAGGCCTCCTGACGCGCTCTGCGGTTGTTGCTTGCGAGCTGCTCAACCAGCTCGTCTCGTGACTCGAGCAGGTACTCGATGCGAGCAGTGTCTTCGTCCATCCAACGTCTCCTAACTTGCACGGCCTGCCGTAGGCAGGCGATGCCTATTCGTGGTGGTCGCACTCCCCATGACCGCAGCAGTGCTCGCCACACGCGCATTCGTGTTCGTGATCGTCCTCACCAGCCGCAGCCGACCAGTCCAGGCCGGCGGCAATGCCCGACGCTTCGTCCTGGTACAGCAGGGTGAGGGCCTGGGTGCCCAGACGCGAGCCGCCCACGCGGCAGAGCAGGTCCACCAGCGCCGCGGCGCCGTCGGTTCCCGGCAGGTTCAGCCCCAACTCGTCTGCAAGCTCCAAGGCAAGGCCCAGGTCCTTCCGCAGATGCTCGCTCATAAACCCGGGCCGGTAATCCCCTTCCAGGGAGAGCGGCGCCAGCTGCTCCATGGCCGCCGATGCGCCGGTGCCACCCTGCACCAGGTCCCGGATGCGCCCGGCCTCTATGCCAGCCTGCTCTGCGATGGCAAACGCCTCGGCATAGCCCACCATGTTTGCGGCAAGCGCCACCTGGTTGCAGAGCTTTGCAACCTGGCCGTTGCCCGCCACGTCAAAGTACAGGATGCGCGACGAGAAGGTTTGCAGCAGCGGCACGATAGGCTCTGCCGCCCGCTGCGCACAGCCCAGCATGAGCGTGAGCGTACCCTGCCGCGCGCCGGCCTCCCCCCCGGTTACCGGGCAGTCTACGGCGTGCTTGTCCATAACCTCGGCTGCGTCGTGGATGTCACGCGCGAGCTGCGGGGCCGACGTGGTGAGATCCACCATCCAAGCGCCCTTCTTGCAGGTGCGTATGAGCCCGTTCGTGGAGAGGTAGACCTCCTCCACCTCCTCGGGATAGCCCACCATGGTAAACACCACATCGGCGCGCTCGGCCGCCTGGGCCACCGTGTCTGCCCATCGCGCACCGCGCGACAGCAGACCAGCGGCCTTCTCTTTGGTGCGCGTATGCACCGTGACGGAGTAGCCGGCATCCAACAGATGCCCGGCAATGGCCGATCCCATTATTCCCGTGCCCACAAACGCTACGTCGCGAGGACGCGTCGCTTCCATGCCCAGCTCCTTTCTCAGCGAGCCGGCTAGACGTTCGACTCGTCCCGACGGCCGCGCACCTTGCGGGCGAGCTTGTCGGTAAACGAGAGTTGCTCGCGGCGGTCGGTACCCCAAAAGATGAGCGCCACCATGCCCGGTCCCACATGGCTGCCCAGGATGGGAGACACCTGGCTGCGAATGATGGTGACGTCACTGCAGCCCTCCTGCTTGCGCACCTCGCGTTCCAGCCAGTCCGCGTCCTTCTCGGCGTCGGACGAGACGATGGCCAGCGGCAGGGAGGCCTCATGGGTATAGTTCTCGTTAAAGTCCTGAACAATCGCACGCAATGCCTTCTTGCGACCGCGGCACATGCCGCACAGCGACAGGGCGCCGTTGAGGTCGTAGGAGAGCTCCGGCTTGATGTCGAGCTTTCCGCCAACGGTGGCGGCAGCAGGCGGGATGCGACCGCCGGCGGCCAGCGCCGAGAAGCCATCCAGAGTAAAGTACCCGTGGATGAAGTAACGCGCCTCGCGGGCCCACTCATACAGCTCGCGCGCGGTGAGCCCATGGGTCGCTTGGCGCATGACCTCTATGGCGAGCAGCTCGCCGGCCGCGGAGTCGCAGCGTGTGTCGATGACGTAGAGCTCGAACTCGGGATGGCGGTCGCGCACCATGGCGGCCGCCTGCCTGGCGTTGTGGATAGAGGAGGAAAGCCCGCCCGTAAGGCCCAGGTAGATGGTGGGCAGCCCCTCTGTAGCCGCGCGCTCAAAGACCTCCTCATACCTTCCCGGCGTGATCGCGCACGTCGTGTAGTGCAGCTCGGGGTTCTTGCGCAGGGTCTCGTAGAAGTCGTGCGGCGTCTGGGTCTGCCACAGATCGTCCTCGACCTCGCCCTCCGGCGTCACGTAGGTAAACGGAATAATCTCCACGCCCAGGCGCTTTGCAACCGCCGGGGCGTAGTCGGCACTCGAGTCCACTATTATCTTGCAGGGTCTGCGCTGATGGAACGCGCGCCCCACGCTCACCACGTCTTCGGGGGCGCGCGATGTCTCGCTTGTTGACTCCAGAGGCTCTTCGTTGCTCTGTCTACTCATCCTCATCCTCAATCTTTGGCTTAATAATGCCGTACCCGCCATTCTTGCGACGGTACACCACGCAGGTGAGGCCGGTGCGGGCGTCCTCGAACATGTAGAAGTCATGGCCAATGAGGTCAATCTGGATTAGCGCCTCGTCCACGGTCATGGGCGTGAGGTCCACGATCTTCTCGCGTACGAGCTGGTCGTCCTCCTCCTCGGCCGGGATGATAAGGTCGGCGAGGTCGGCCACCGGCTCGATGGCGGGCGTGGGACGCTTTGCGTGCTGGCGCTTGTCCACGATGCGCGTCTTGTACTTGCGCAGCTGACGAGTGACCTTGTCGGCAGCCTCGTCGATGGCCGCCTCCATGTCGTTGGCCACCGCAACCACACGCACCACGTTGTCACGCACGAACACCGTGACCTCGCAGGCACGGCGGTCGGGGTTCGAGCGATTCTTGTCCACGCGAAGCACGACGTCACAGGACATGGGCTTGATGTCAAACACCTTGAGTGCGTTGCCAATCTTGAGCTCTACCTGTTCGCGCAGCGCATCGGAAATCGCAACCTTACGCCCCGAGATCTTGATGTCAACCATCGTAGCCTCCTTGTATCGATCCAAACGTCCGGCAATGCGTGCGGCAAGCGCCGCAGAGTGCCCTACATTACGTTTGTACCCCACTCTGTGGGTTGAGGAGTCTCAGAATTGGGTTGTTGTTGGCCGAACGTTGAGATTGAAGCGGCATTCGCGCCTGCCGAGGAGCCATCGAGCTTCCCAGAGTCCACCTGCTCGGCGTCGTAGGAGACCTCCAGCGCCTGCCCCTCGGTTTGATGCATGGGTATGTTTGCCACCTGATGTTCCTCGCCAAGGTGCGGAATGTCGCCCAGCCAGCGGCGTCGCGTCTCGTTGAGAACGCCCGACTCTTTGAGCTTCTCGTACGCGTCGCGCACAGCCGTTTGCACCTCGCCGTCACCCGGCGCGACGGCGAGGCCAGTGGACGCCGGGTCGTTGAGGGTGCCGTCGAACTCGATGCCCTGGTGGCGCGTGGACAGATACGCGCCCGACATGGGATGGCACAGCACGTAGTCCGCCCCTCCGGTCTCGAGCAGGCTGAACGCGTGGTCGAGCGAGTCGGCGGGCACCTCCTTGACCTGCAGATCGGTGGTGCGCAGCAGGACCTGGGAGGCGGAGCCGTCCTGCAGGGCAACGTTCTTGCCCTTGAGCTCGTCTATGGTGGCCACGCCCTGCGGCCCCTTGTGGAACAGCGCCACCGCCGAGTCGGCGATGTTTCCCACCACCTGGTAGGCATCGGACGTTCCGCCCACGTCCATCACGATATCGCACGTTTGGTTGAGCGCCTCGGCGGGGTCCACCACACGCTCGAAGGCAATGTTGAGGCCCAGCTCGTCGGCGAGCGCGCAGGCCAACTCCACCTCCATGCCGCTCAGGCGCGACTGCGACTCGATTACCAGCGGGGCCGTGCTGGAGTTCTTAAGGCCAACGGTGAGCGTGCCCGGCGTGTGCAGGCCCTCGATGTTTGTATGCGCCGCCTTCGAGCTGAGTTGTTCGCGCGCCTGGTCCACCGAGGTCATCACCGGCATATGGCACCCTGCAAGACCCAGGCCCAGGGCGACTGCGGTGGCTGCGGCGCACACGCGCGCGGTTGTACTTGTCATGGGCATTCCCTCCGCCCGTCGTTCCGTTCTCGTCGCATCCCAGCTGACCTGGTCTTTGACCCCACACTCGCGCACGGGGGCAGTCGCTTCGGGCGCTTGGGCACCCCCACTACAAGCCCTCTCGCCCGCGAGACACCTTGTCTCGAACAACGGACGGTGCGTCTTACTTCTAGGACGAGCCATGATCGCCCAGGCGCCCACGCCCGGACTTACGTGGATCCCTTTGGCCTCGTCTGCC
>JAUMWN010000158.1 GCA_030529625.1 Coriobacteriales bacterium | reverse complement strand
GCGGCCATCTCCCATCTGGGCGATAAACCGCTAAGGTTCTTCCCAATCGGACACCAAACGAGCAGGGCGGACGTACGACGATGCCGGACGGACCGCGCAATATCCCATGGAGACCCCTTGCGGATGCGCGAGGGCGCCAAGATTGACTAATTCCCAGCGCATGCATAGTATTTAATGCATCGGTGCAGCAAAAAATGGTGCATGTTTTAGTATGAGAAAAGGGGTTCTCATGAAGTCACTAAACGATGTCGTGTTTAGTCGTAGGCAAATCCTCGGGTTGGGCTTGGGATCGGCAGCCGTCTTGGGCCTTTCGGCATGCAGTGGCGACGATGCAGCTTCTGCTCCCGCGGCAGATGACAAGCAGGCCGAGGTCAAGGACGAGCAGGAGGCTCCCGCTGTGGATGCCGCCGAGTTCGACCAGTTCCTCACCGCCGGTCCGGTAGCCACCGACGACGCCATCGCCGCTAGCGAGTGGGCAAGCAAGATCAAGAAGGCCGGCAAGCTGCGCGTGGGCGGCGTGGAGACCTCCACGTTCTTTAGCCTGCTCAATGTTGAGGACGGCCACTATCGCGGCTTTGACGCAGGCCTGTTCCAGCTGCTCGCTCGCTATATTACCGGCGACGAGAAGAACTTTGAGTTCACCAAGGTCACGTCGGACACGCGCGAGTCCGTGCTGCAAAACGACACCGTGGACGCCGTGTTTGCCACCTACTCCGTAACGCCCGAGCGCCAAGAGAAGATTGACTTTGGCGGTCCGTACTACACCTCCCAGCAGTCCATCCTAGTGACCAAGGATAACACCGACATCAACGGCCTGGACGACCTCGAGGGCAAGAACGTGGCTGTGCAGTCCGGCTCCACCGGCCCCAAGATCATGGAAGAGCTCGCGCCCAAGGCCGTCCTGCAGCAGTTCACCACCGACGAGGAGGCGCGCCTTGCCCTGGAGCAAAAGCGCGTGGACGCCTACGTTATCGACAACACCATGCAGATGGGTGCCGTAGCCCGCAACCCCAACAAGTACAAGATCGTGGGAGAGCCGTTTGGCCCCATCGACCCGTACGGCATTGGTCTGCCCAAGGACAGCAAGGGTGCCGTCGAGTTCGTGAACGACTTCCTCACCCAGCTCGAGACGGCCGCAAGCGGGAGCTTCTCCGCGTGGGAGGCCCTGTGGTTCATTACCATTGGTAACCGCATTGGCGCGACCGAGGCTCCCAAGCCGCCCGCGATTGGCGTGTTTGAGTAAGGAATGGTCCCAGCACATGGGACACGCGAGGCAAGGGGGCACGTTCCCCCTTGCTTCGTTTTGCGTGACTGAAGGGAGGCGCCTGTGGACTTTGCCCAGATCCTTGAGGAGTATGGCCAGAACTACGTGGTAGCCATCGTGCAAACGGTAAGCATGACGGTGATCTGCTTTTGCCTGGCCATGGTGTTTGCCATTCTCATAACCGTTATACGCGTGTCACCCATCAAGCCGTTGCGCGTTGTGGGCGACCTGTACGTGCAGATCTTCCGCAACATCCCGGGCGTGGCGCTACTGGTGCTGGTGGCCTACGCGTTGCCCAACCTCAAGGTCGTCCTGCCGTGGAAGACGTGCGTCGAGGTCACCGTGGTCCTGCTCGCCTCAGCCTTTGGCTCCGAGAACTTTATGACGGGCATCAATGCCATTGGCGTGGGGCAAATAGAGGCGGCGCGCTCCATTGGCCTCACCTTTACCCAAACCATGCGCAGGATCGTGATTCCGCAGGCGTTGCGCTCGGCGGTGCTGCCCATGACCAACCTGCTCATTGCCACGATGCTCACCACGGCGCTGGGTTCGCAGGTCCCCCTCGCCCCGCAGGAGCTCACCGGCCTGGTGAGCTACATCACCACGCGCAGCACGGGCGCGGGCATCGTGCCGTTTATTATCTCGGCCGTGTGCTACGCGGGCATGGCGGTGCTGCTGGGCATTCTTGGCAATCTCATTGACAAGAAAGTGAGGGTCCTGCGATGAGTGCTCACACCATGTCCATGCGCGACGCGCTCTACGAGGCGCCGGGCCCGCGTACCAAGCGCCTCACCCTTATGGGAACCATCATCTCGCTCGTGCTGGTGTGCATAGGCCTGGCGCTCGTCGTGCGTCAGTTCTACGTTACCGGCCAGCTCGATGCCAAGTACTGGGCCTTCTTTACTCGGACGTCCACGTGGCTGTACCTGCTCAACGGCTTTGTGGGCACCATAATGGTGGCCGCCACGGCAGCGGTCATCTCGCTCGTGCTGGGCGTGGTGCTCATGCTGGGCCGCACCAGCGGCATAGGGCCACTCGCTGTGGTATGCCGCGTGATCATCGACTTCTTTCGCGGCGTTCCCAGCCTGCTGCTCATCTACTTCTTCTACCTGGGCCTGCCCACCGTGGGCATACGCATGTCGCCGTTTTGGATGATCGCCATTCCCGTGGCGCTTGCCGCGTCGGGCGTGTTGGCCGAGGTGTTTCGCGCGGGCGTCAACGCCGTGCCCAAGGGGCAAACCGAGGCGGCGCTCTCCATTGGCCTCACGCCAGGCAAGACCATGTTCAAGATCATCCTGCCCCAGGCGCTGCGCATCGTGATCCCGTCGCTCATCAGCCAGCTCGTGGTGGTGGTAAAGGACACTACCGTGGCCTACGTGGTGAGCTATCCCGACCTCATGCAAAACGCCCGCGTGCTCATTACCACCAACGACGCGGTCGTGTCGGTGTACCTGGTGGTGGCCGTCATCTACATCCTGGTGAACTTTGCCATCAACCAGCTGTCCATCAACATGGCGCGCCGCAGCGGCAACCCCATTATTTCGCGCACCAACGAGAACCCAACCTAAGGAGACGCCATGGCAGACCAGACTCCCGTAATCGAGCTTCGTCACGTGGACAAGCACTATGGCGACCTGCATGTGCTGCAGGATATTAACCTCACCGTGCACAAGGGCGAGGTGCTGGTGCTCATTGGTCCCTCCGGGTCGGGCAAGTCCACCTTGTGCCGCACCATCAACCGGCTCGAGACCATCGACTCCGGAGAGATTCTCATTGAGGGCGAGCCGCTGCC